>CALVBL010000004.1 GCA_944325775.1 uncultured Helicobacter sp. | reverse complement strand
TTTGCTACCCAAATGCTACCTAGCAAGGATAATTCAGGTGAGAAAATTTACTACACGCTAGAAAATGCTTTGCTTTTGGATTCTCATGAGCATTTAGTTGTAAAACATGATTTGTTTAACCCACACCTAGAAGGTGATGAGCCACTAAGGCAAAAGAATGAGAGTGATGAGGAATTTCAAGCAAGAATGCAAGAGTATGAAGCATTGTGTGAGAAATACAAAACTATCCAAAGTGATGGCATCGCCGAAGCCTTTATAGACTTTGCTAAAAGTGAAAATCTAAGCTTTTGGAGAGAGTAATGACAGAAAAAGATTTTTTAGAACTAATTGAATGCAATAAAAACACAAAGAGATTAAAGCATAGAGAAAATTCTCAACTTGAATTTAAGGCGAATTTTAATAAGGCTGATTTTGCTTTATATGCAAAAACTTTGGCGGCTTTTTGTAACAATCTGGGCGGAAAGATTGTTTTTGGTGTTAAGGATCAACCGAGAGAGGCTATCGGTATGAGTAATAACAATTTTAATGATTTAGACAATAAAGATTTTAGCAATTTTTTAAATGAGCATTTTGCACCGGAGATAAAATTTGAAGTCTTTTGTTTTTCTAAAGATGATAAACAATTTGGCGTTGTTGTAGTTAATGAATCCAGCAATAAACCCATTATGTGTGTAAAAAATGGTGGTAAAAAACAAGAGATTTTAGAGGGAGAAATTTATTATAGATATAGTGGGAGAACTCAAAAAATAAAATACACAGAACTCAAAAACATTTTGGATAAAAATTTAGAGCTAGAGCGTCAAAAATGGAGAGAGCATATTGAGAATATAGCTAAAATAGGACCAAAAAATGTAAAAATGCTAGATTTATTAAGGGGTGAAATTGATAGCGGAAATGGTAAAAAGATTGTGATTGATACAGAATTGCTAAAGAATCTAAATTTAATTGTAGAGGGGCAATTTGTGGAAAAAGATGGTGCCCCCGCTTTGAAATTAATAGGGGAAATACAAAATGGCGAACTTATAACCCCAAATCTAAATTTAAATGAGGATTTTTATACTGCAAAAGAAGTTTTAAAAAAACTTGGACTTGATATACATCACAATTATTTTAGGGGACTTATTGCTGAATATCCACAAATTCAACAAGAAAGTCAATATTTTCAACAAAAGAAAAATCAAAAATATTATAGTAGATTGTGCTTAAATTTTTTAAAAGAACAAAATTTAACAGGCGATAAGATAAAATGGTTTTGCGAGAAACACAATGTTTTCAAAAGGAAAACAAATGAATAAACTTAGTCAAACTTTGCAAGAAAAATACCCGCATTTAGAAGTGAGCGTGCTAAAGCTTAGTGAGGTAAAAAAGGATAATGAAAGCTTTAGGATAGATTCTGAATACTTCAAAAAGGAGTATTTGGAGAATGAAAATAGGATAAAAAGCACACAAATTATAAAAAATTTTATAAATACCAAGATAAAAAATATTAAAAGTTTAAAACTAAATAAAAGTTTTAATTACCTACAAATTAGTGATATTGACTTGAATAATGGAATTGAATATTCAATTACAGAAATTGATTGCAAGGATATTCCAGATAGAGCTACTTATGTTTTGCAAAAAAATGATATTTGTGTATCAACGGTAAGACCAAATAGAAATGCAGTGGCACTAATAAAAAATCCCAAAAGACTTGTAGGAACAAGTGGTTTTGCTGTATTAAGATTGACAAGCAGAGATATTTTACCTGAAGTTTTGTATATTTTTGTGAAAACAGACTATTTTATTACAAAAATGATGAGAGCGAACACCGCTTCGTTATATCCTGCTGTATTAGATTCTGATATTCATAAATGCAAAATCCCCATTTTTCCAATGCCTTTTCAGCTAGAGATTGAAAAGCTTGTCAAAGATTCTCACAAGGCATTAGAATCTAGCAAGGCTTTGTATAAAGAGGCTGAAGCCTTGCTCTATGAGGCTTTAGGACTAGATTCTAAAAATCCTTTGCAAAGTATCCTACATAGTCATTATGAGTCATTACCTTATCACTCTAAGCAAAATGAAAATTCTGTAGATGCAAAATCCAATCAAATCCCAAACTACACCATAGCTACACTCAAAGAATCTTTTATAAAAACAGGACGACTAGATGCTGAATACTATCAAAGTAAATATGAGGATATAGAAAGATTTATTAAAAATTATAAGGGCGGGTATGGTATTGTCTCTGATTTTTTTACACAAAATAAAAATATATGTGATTTTTCTAAGCCTTATTATAATTATATAGAAATTGGCGATATTAACACAAGTAATGGAAATATCAACTACAATAAAATTGCGACAAATGAGCTACCAGCAAATGCAAAGATTATGGTTAGAAAGGGTGATATTTTAATATCTAAAGTTAGACCGTATCGTGGAGCAATAGGAATTGTCAATGTTGAAAAAGACAATCTTATAGCAAGTGGTGCGTTTGTAGTTTTGCAAGAAAAAGGTAGCATAAAGAAAGAATTTTTGCAAGTATTGTTGAGGACTAGTGTATATAAAGAATGGGTCTTAAGATACAATGTCGGAACTTCTTATCCTGTAATTAAAGATGAGGATATTTTGAATTTACCGATACCATTATTTGATTCCACCACCCAAGCACAAATCGCTACGTATATACAAAAAAGCTTTGAGCTAAGAGCAGAGGCAAAGAAACTTTTAGAATCCGCAAAGGCTGAGGTAGAATCTGCCCTAAATAATGCTAATAACGGGGGGGGGTAAAACCCTCTTAAAACAAATCAAAGCCAAACTAAAAGAGTCAAAGAGATTCTACCGCTTAGCACAATGGCTACTTATAGAATCTCTATGCTTTAATGATGTAGATTTTACACCTTGTGATAAAGCTAATATATTAGATTTGCAAGTACTGGCAAGTGCTACGCACCTACGCCACGAATTCGACAAGTCAAATTCTCACAATGACAAGATAGTAAGCCCAAACTACACTATCCGCACTCTAGCTAACAGCCTTAAAGAAAGCGGTAGATTAGATGCTGAATATTATCAAAGCAAATACGAGAAAAACGAGGCTTTATTAAAATCCCTGCCACACAAAAGATTGCACGAGCTTGTAGATATATACAAGTCCATAGAACCGGGTAGCGACTTTTACAAAGAAAAGGGTTTGCCCTTTGTGCGAGTTAGCAATCTTAGCAAATTTGGAGTAGGCAAAAGTGAAGTGTATCTGGATTCTAAGGATTTTGCAAAAGAATCATTACAAAGCTTGTATCCTAAAAAAGATGATGTGCTACTTAGCAAAGATGGAAGTGTGGGTATAGCGTATGCGGTGGAAAATGATTTAGAATGTGTCTTAAGTGGGGCGATTTTGAGGCTAAAAATCAAAGACAAAGCAGAGATAAAACCAAAGTATTTAAGCTTGGTGCTTAATGCCCTAACTACACAGCTTCAAGCACAAAGGGATTGTGGCGGCTCTATCATAGCTCATTGGCGACTTGAAGAGATACAAAACCTCCTAATCCCATTGCTAGATTCTAAAACTCAAGAAGCAATAGAATCTAAAATATCTCAAAGCTTTGCTTTAAAGGCAAGGTCTAAAGAATTATTAGAATCCGCAAAGCAAAGAGTAGAAAATGCGATAGATAAAAGAAACATATAGAATCTTGCCTTATTATCACTCTATCATTAGCTCACAAACCCCCACAAGGCAATGTCTTGGATTCTTTTTGCAAATTTGTCCATTGTGCGTTTTGAGAGTGATGATCCCTCTTGATGGGTTATATAAGCACCAGAATCTACATAGGCACTCCTTGTATAATCCAACTGCCTTTTGCTTGTATTGTGTGAATACTCATAAATACTCCTTGATACATAGCACGACACATATTCTAGTAGATCTCTCATAAACTCGATATTGTATTAATGCGTGCAATATCTATCTCGCTTAGCCTAATCTTTGCTTCATAGTAGAAATTTACCCTATCTTTGCTATAATCTAGGGAACTGCCAAATCAAACTTTTTTTAAGGGATCGTCATGAGCAAAAAACTTACAGGTTCGCAGATGCTAATAGAGGCTTTGGCACTTGAGGGTGTGAAGGTGATTTTTGGCTATCCGGGCGGAGCAGTGCTCCATGTCTATGATGAGATTTATAAACAAACCTACTTCCGCCATATCCTCACACGCCACGAGCAAGCCGCTATCCACGCTGCTGATGGTTACGCACGCGCTAGTGGTGAAGTAGGCGTGGCGATCATCACCAGCGGTCCGGGCTTTACCAACGCTATCACAGGCATCGCGACAGCGTATATGGATTCTATCCCTTTAGTGGTTATCAGCGGACAAGTCCCTATCACACAGATCGGCACGGACGCCTTCCAAGAAATCGATGCTGTAGGGATCTCACGCCCCTGCACTAAGCACAACTACCTCGTCAAAGATATCAAAGAACTCCCTAGAATCCTAAAAGAAGCCTTCTATATCGCGCGCACTGGGCGCCCCGGACCCGTGCTTATCGATCTGCCTAAAGACATTAGTGGGACCTTAGGGGAATTTGTTTATCCAGATTCTATCACTTTGCGCACATACAAGCCCACGACTAAAGGCAATGCACGCCAAATCACTAAGCTTGTCCAAGCCATTCATAACGCCAAAAAACCACTATTTTACCTTGGCGGGGGTGCGGTGCTAAGCGATGCAAGCAGCCTTGTGCGCACGCTGGTAGCTAAGACTCAGATTCCATCGGTAGAGACCCTTATGGCACGCGGGATTTTGGGCTATGATAATCCATTTTTGCTCGGTATGGTGGGAATGCATGGCACATATGCAGCAAATATTGCGATGAGTGAATGCGACCTGCTCATTGGTATCGGTGTGCGTTTTGATGACCGCGTGACAGGTAGGCTTAGTGCCTTTGCCAAAAACGCTAAAATCGCGCATATTGATATAGATCCTAGCTCCATTGGCAAAATCGTCGATGTAGATTTCCCCATAGTGGGTGATGTGAAAAATGTCCTAGAGGAGCTCATCGCCACCTTGCAATCATATGATACCACCAAGATCGAATCTTGGAAGGAAAAACTTGCCCTCTGTGCGCAAGAAAACCCACTTCTCTACGAAGATAGTGATGGAGTGATCAAGCCCCAATGGGCTATCCAAAAGCTTGGCGAAATACTAGGAGATAAGGCGATCATAGCCACCGATGTGGGACAACATCAGATGTGGGTAGCGCAGTTTTACCCCTTCAGCTTCCCGCGCCAATTCCTCACAAGCGGTGGGCTTGGGACGATGGGCTATGGACTACCAGCGGCGATGGGCGCATATTGTGCTATGCGCGAGCGAGGACTCACACCCCGCTATATACTAAATATCAGCGGCGATGGCAGTATTCTCATGAATATCCAAGAGCTTATGACTTGTGTAGAATCCAAAATCCCTGTGATAAATATCATTTTGAACAACAACTACCTAGGTATGGTGCGCCAGTGGCAGACCTTTTTCTATGACAATAGATTCTCACACACCGATCTTAGTCTCCAGCCTGATTTCATCAAGCTTATAGAATCTTTTGGTGGCTACGGCGTGCTTGTCAAGGACAAAGCCGACTTTGCTAAAGCACTGCAGGATTGCATAGATTCTCAAAAAGTGTGCTTTTTGGAAGTGATGATCGATAGATACGAAGATGTACTCCCTATGGTGCCTGTGGGTGGCGCACTCAATGAAATGATCTTGTTTAAAAAGGCGAAATGATGGAATCTAAACGAACAATTTGCGTAACAGTCATCAACGAACATAGCGTACTAGCGCGTATATCAGGGCTTTTTGCCGGCAGAGGATATAATATAGAATCTCTGTGTGTCGCGCCCCTGCCAAATACCGATCTCTCCTACATCACCATCACTACCAAGGGCAATGACAAGGTATTTGAGCAGATCGTCAAGCAACTCCACAAGCTCATACCCGTGCTAAGCGTCGTGGAGAGTGATACGCTTTTGCAAAAAGAAATGGTGCTCATCAAACTCCCTATCAAGCAGCCTCTCGCCGATATTAAAGCCCTGTGTGAATCCTACAACGGACTCATCGCCGATGCGACCCAAAAGCACATCATCATCACTGCCACAGATGAGCCCGCACGCATTGATAGCTTTCTCTCTGCTCTAGAGCAATACAAACCCAAAGAAATTATCCGAAGTGGCGTCGTCGCCATAGAGCGCTAGATAGATGAAACTTGGTGTCAATATCGATCATATCGCGACCTTGCGTGAGGCACGTGCTATCAATGACCCAAACCCGCTAGAAGCGGTGTTTGTCGCCAAAAATGCGGGCGCGCACCAAATCACAATCCATTTGCGCGAAGACAGACGCCATATCCACGATAGTGATGTGCGCTCCATCATCGCCCAATCTCCGCTACCTGTCAATGTCGAATGCGCCCTCACAGAATCTATCACTGAGATTCTGTGCGCTCTCGCTCCCCACCGCATAACGCTCGTGCCCGAAAAACGCCAAGAGATTACCACAGAAGGGGGGCTAGATCTCAAAGCCCATCAAGATTCTATCGCGCGCACCATTGAGCGATACACCGCTCATGGCATCGACACCGCACTCTTTATCGATCCAACCCTTGAAAACATCGCACTTGCCAAGGATCTGGGCGCACACTGCGTCGAACTCCACACGGGCAAGTATGCCAACCTCCACCTTATGCGCAGCTCCAACCTCCCCAAAACCCATCATAGCCTTAGCGAGTTTGCCCTCCCCGCTAGCGAGTTAGAATCTCTGCTAGATTCTGAGCTCACCCTACTTGCTACAAGCGCAAAATATGCGCGCGATATGGAGCTAGAGTGCTTTGCTGGGCATGGACTAAACTACCAAAATATCGCGCCAATACGCGCCATAGATGAGATTAGCGAGCTCAATATCGGGCATTCTATCATCGCACGCGCGGTTTTTGTGGGGCTAGAACGTGCTATAGTCGATATGCTAGATCTCTGCAAACGCACACCATAGCACTCAATAGGATTTGATATGCAAAAAAAGAAAGTGGCGATAAGTATCGGCGATGTCAATGGCATAGGCTTAGAGATTGCCATCAGAGCACACGCGCACATCAGCCAATACGCCACGCCGATATATTGCGTGCATGATGAGATTCTGGCGCAAGCCTACGCGCTTTTAGAATCTAACACCACAGAATCTACCCAAGCCCTGCCGAGATTGCCCGCACACTCCCTCTGCCCCCCTCCCACACGCGAGATCCCACTCATCACGCCCGGCGCGCTAGATTCACTAAGCGGGGCGTATAGCTATGCGAGCTTTACACACGCGTGCGATTTGGTAGATAGCGGGGAATGCGCAGCAGTGCTCACCCTCCCTATCCACAAACTCGCGTGGAAGCAAGCTGGTATCCCCCACATAGGGCACACCGACGCGCTTAAAAGCCGCTATGGGAGCGAGGGGATTATGATGCTAGGCTGTGAATCTCTCTTTGTCGCGCTCTTTAGCGATCATATCGCGCTAAAAGATGTCAGCGCGCGTATCCACACACACACGCTTAGAGAGTTTTTGCTAAACCTCGCGCGGTGCGTGCCTGATATGAACGAGTGCGCGGTGCTTGGGCTCAATCCCCATTGTGGCGATGGGGGGCTTATGGGCGAGGAGGACGCGCTCATCACGCAAGCTATCACACAGGCTAATGAGGCTTTGGGCAGGGCGATGTTTGTGGGGGCACTCCCGCCAGATTCCGCCTTTAGCCCGCACAATCGCGCGCGCTTTAAGCACTATGTGAGTATGTATCATGATGTGGGTCTAGCTCCACTCAAGGCTCTGTATTTTGAAGAAAGTATCAATGTAACGCTCAATCTCCCCATATTGCGAGCTTCCGTAGATCATGGCGTGGCATTTGACAAAGCCTACAAGGCTAAGGAGCTTAACCTACAGAGCTATATCAACGCATTGAAGTATTTGGTAAGCGTGCATGGATAAGTTTGACTTCGCCGCCCAAATCGCCCAGCAGCAAAAAGGTGAGATTCAATCTTTGCGCACGGAATGTGAAAATCTCCAAAAACATATCCAAGCCCTCACGCGCGATCTTGCACAAAAAGATTCAGAACTCGCTTCGCTAAGTAACTATATCGATGAGCTAGAATCCCGCAATGCCACGCTCCTGCAGACTATCAAGCAAAAGGACGAACTCATCGCCCAGATAGAATCTAACACCCATGGCTTTGGCGCGCAAATCGATGAACTACTGCATATGCTCCTAAACCTTGAGCGCGAGCATCAAAGCGCGCCACAAGATTCTAAAAACTTCACAGATTTTAGGGAGTCGGTGCATTTTGGCGAGGATAAGGAGTTTTTGTTTGGTATCAATATCGATGATGTGTTTATCGCGCAAAACTCCTACACCACGATAAAATACTACCTTTTTAATCTTGATTGTAAATTCACCCAGACCTTTGATCTGCCCAATCTCCACCCGCAGAGCAAGCAAGATCTCCACCTCATTGGCGAGACTTTTAGCGCACTCTTACGCTTAGAATCCTATCGGCGCAATGATGGCTTGCGCGGGATTATCGAGGTGCTACCTGCAGATATGCTCACCCCTGCACAGATTCGCTACTATGGCAACCTCGACATCCGCGAGGATTTTGAAAACTTCGTGCGGAGTTATAGTCAAAAAAGCCCCGATTAAGGTACATTCTGTAGGATTATACATATCATTAGGCTCATTGTCTTGCAAACAGCGATACTAATATCATCGCCTATAGGGATGGCAAATATGTTGTGTTTTTGACAAAACTCATCGACTGCTTTTTTGACCCCCGGAAATCCAGAATTAAAATAATCATGAATAAGGATCACACCACCGCATTGCATTCTTGGATAAAAAACTCTAATCCCGCCTTAATAGGCTCATACAAATCTACATCAAGATTCACAAAGTATCAAAGAGATAGAGCAACTTATCGGGGAAGCAGTGATTAATCTCTTAGCCAAAATCCCCCCACTTTAAGCTGTTTTTTTTTTTTTTTGATTATCATTTACCTCATCTATAGACCAAAAAGGCTCATAATGCAAACAATCCATATCCAACATCTTAATATTTCAGAATCTAGTCCGCCGCTTGTAGTGCCAGAAATAGGTATAAATCATAATGGTAGCTTAGAAATAGCAAAGCTTATGGTGGATTCCGCTAAGAGAGCAGGAGCCAAGCTCATAAAGCACCAAACCCACATCATCGATGATGAAATGAGCAAAGAAGCCCAAAATGTCATACCCGGTAATGCAAATATAAGTATTTATGAGATTATGAAACGCTGTGCCTTAAGCTATCAAGACGAACGCGCACTTAAGGAATACACCGAAAGTCTTGGGCTTGTGTATCTTAGCACACCTTTTTCGCGTGCGGGGGCAAATCGCCTAGAAGATATGGGGGTGAGTGCGTATAAAATCGGCTCGGGCGAGTGCAACAACTATCCGCTCCTAAAGCACATCGCAAGTTTCAAAAAGCCCATAATCCTAAGCACTGGCATGAACAATCTAGAATCTATTGCTAAAAGCGTGGCGATAATGCAGGAATATGAAATCCCCTTTGTGCTACTCCACACGACTAATCTCTACCCTACCCCACCCCATCTCGTGCGGCTCAATGCAATGCTGCGTCTAAGAGAACACTTTGGCTGCCTCGTGGGCTTAAGTGATCATACTACAAATAACCTTGCGTGTTTGGGGGCTGTGGCACTTGGTGCTTGCGTGCTAGAGCGACATTTTACAGATTCTATGGAGAGACAAGGACCCGATATAGTCTGCTCTATGGACGAAAAAGCCCTAAGGGACTTAATAGAACAAAGCAAAGAAATGGCTTTAATGCGTGGCACACAAACAGAATCTAAAGAAGCCACAAAAGAGGAGCAAGTAACCATAGACTTTGCCTTTGCAAGCGTGGTGAGTATCGCCCCTATCAAAAAAGGAGAGATTCTAAGTATGGAAAATATCTGGGTGAAGCGTCCGGGTAAAGGCGGTATCCCTGCTAGTGTATTTGAATCACTACTAGGTAAAAGAGCATTGCGTGATATAGATGCTAATAGGCAGTTAAACTATGAGGATTTTGAAGATGGGGAAGAATGCAAAAAGGGGATTGTGTGAAATCCCATAATACTAAATCTCAAGAACAACGAGATAAGCGAAAAATTGTCTTTGTAACAGGCACACGAGCGGATTTTTCAAAGATAAAATCACTTATGGGGAAAGTTGAGGATTCTAACGATTTTGAACTCTTTGTGTTCGTTACAGGTATGCATCTAAGTAGCTATTTTGGAGCAACCGTAGGCGAGGTAGAGAAAAATGGATTTAAAAACATCTTTAAATTCATCAATTATGATAAATATTATCAAATGGACAAGGCTCTTGCTATAACTATCGATGGTTTTTCAAGATTTGTGAATGAGGTGCAACCTGATTTAATCGTGATACATGGCGATAGAATCGAGCCTTTGGCAGCAGCCATTGTCGGCAGTCTTAATAATATTTTAGTAGCCCACATAGAAGGTGGAGAAATCTCTGGCACAATTGATGATAGTCTGCGTCATGCTATCTCAAAGCTTGCTCATATTCATTTAGTAAATGATGAAAAGGCTAAACAGATTCTTATGCAGCTTGGGGAAAATGAAGATTCTATCTTTGTCATAGGTTCGCCTGATATGGAGCTTTTAGGGCATAATACTCTATCACTCAAAGAGGCAAAAGAATACTATGATATAGATTTTGAAAACTATGCTATTGTGATGTTTCACCCCGTAACCACAGAATTCATGAATATGAAAACCCAAAGTGAGAATCTAGTCTCTGCTCTTAAAGCAAGTGGCAAAAATTATATCGTGATTTATCCTAATAACGACCTAGGCTTTGAGTTTATTATAGAATCCTATGAGGCATTGCGGGGATTAAGCAATTTTAGACTTTTTCCTTCGTTGCGTTTTGAGTATTTCATAGCACTTTTAAAAAATGCGGATTTTATCATTGGTAATTCTAGCTGTATCTTAAAAGAAGCTCTCTATCTTGGCATACCCGGAATTTTAGTAGGTAGCAGACAAAATGGCAGGGCAGGAAGCCAAAGCGTGCTAAAGGTGGAAGCACAATCTAGTGAAATCCTTCAAGCCATAGGGCAGATTCACGAAAATAAGAGTAAGGTCGATGAGACACACATAGAAATCCTCGATAGCTCGGAGCGATTTTTTGCTTACTTGCAAAGCAATGCGTTTTTTGAGATACCCACGCAAAAGGTGTTTCGCAAAATTGTGATGTAAGGAAGTAATTGTGCAAAGAGTTGAAAATAAAGACACAAGGACACTAGCTCTCATACCAGCTCGTGCAGGAAGCAAGGGCATACCAAACAAAAATCTTGCACTTCTAGGCGATAAACCACTACTACACTACACCATAGAGGCGGCAAAGCAGGCGACTTGTGTAGATTCTATCGTGCTAAGTAGCGATGGGGAAGCGATACTAGAGTATGGCAGGACACAGGGCATTGAAGTGCTACAAAGACCTAAGGAACTCGCACTTGATGATACAACAAGTGATAAGGTGATACTCCATGCCCTAGAGCATTACCAATGTGAGAATCTCATCTTGCTCCAGCCCACCTCACCGCTTAGGCAGGCTTGGCATATCGATGAAGCTTTTGAGAGATTCGCACAAGAGGGCAATGATGCACTTATTAGTGTAGCAGAATGCGATAATGCAATCCTCAAAGCCTTTGTGCTTGATGAAAGAGGGTATTTGCACGGAATCTGTAATGATACATATCCCTTTATGCCACGTCAAAAGCTCCCACCGACCTATAAGAGCAATGGGGCGGTATATATCATCAAAGCTGCTACATTCCTCAAAAACCCAAGCTTTTTACAGCCACATACCAGCTATTATGTGATGGATAGTGCCTCTAGTATTGATATAGATTCTATGGAGGATTTGGAGATGGTGCGCGGGATAATATCTCGGTATGCTATTCCTTAGACCACACCACTAAACAAGCCTTGTATTTACTGCCCAATCCCACCCAAACTCCCCATATCTTAAGCTTATTTTTTTTTTTTTTGATTATCATTTCCTAAAACTTTGGGAGTGATGATGAAAAAAGCACTTGTGGTGGCGGGTAATGGACCAAGCCTAAGAGAGATTGACTACACGCGACTGCCTAAAGAATATGATGTCTTTAGGTGCAATTTGTTTTTTTGTGAAGAAGCATATTATTTGGGTAAGCAGATCAATGCATACTTTTTTCATCAGACAAACTTTTTTGAATATTATTTCACGCTCACACATCTTGTGGCAAACAAAGAATATGAAGTCTCTAAAATCTTATGTCCTGATCATTGTGTAGGGTTTTTTGCTTCTCAAGAAGAATTTGCAAAAAATTTCCCAGATATAGAACTCTCAGATTGCTATGTAGATTCACTGACAGAATTCTCGAAATACAAAAATTTTAATGCTATCTTTTATAATAATCATATCACAAGCGGTATTTATATGTGTGCTGTTGGCACAGCATTGGGCTACAAAGAAATCTATATCAGTGGAATAGATCTCTATGAACAAGGCACAAACAGCTATGCATTTAAACTTCAATCAAACACGAGGAAACTTTTGCCGCTATTAAACAGAAAGGGCAAAAATACGGATGATTGCTATCATAATGCAAAAACAGATATCCAAGCCTTGCAATTTTTACAAGAACACTATGATGTCAGATTCTATAGTCTCTCACCAACAAGCCCTCTCTCCCAGCACATTGATCTTGCACCAGTTCTCACACAGCAGCCCGTTTTTACCCCAGAAAAAAAACCTGCAAAACACACAGCGGATATAATGATTCCAGAATATATGGACTATGAAAGATTTCATCTTAAAGATCCATTGCAAGAAGAAAAAATACCAAAACTCAAGAAAAACATCTATTATAGAATCTTTAGGGATCTATTCAAGCTTCCAAGTGATATAAAACACTATGTAAGATACAAACTATAGTAGAGCATAAGTACATTTTCAAGAAAGAGGCTATCAATGAACACAAAACAATCAGAACGATATGGTAAAACATTTGACAATAGGGTTCTCTTGCGGACACCGCAATGGATTAATACGCAGGTCTTACAAGCTAAAGAAAATGCTATGAAATTTCTTGCTAAAGACAAGCATTATTATACCAACTGTCCAATATGTGAGAGCGACAGGATTCAAGACTTTGCACAAATATATGGCTTTCTATACAAAGAATGTCAGGAATGTCAGAATCTCTTTTTGGCAAATCCGCTTAAAGATTTAGTCCAGCTTTATACCAATGATGGCAATGAAAGCTCGTTTGAATGCTATTTGAGTGATGAAATTTTTGCCAAGCGTTTAGAAAATATTGCCAGACCAAAAATCGCCTTTATAGATTCTGTCATGAAGCAGCATCATTATACAAACCATAAGAAATGGCTTGACATAGGCAGTGGTGGTGGAGAAAATCTCTATGCCGCTAAGGAATTGGGCTATGAAATCAAAGGGTTTGAATCTGATACCAAAGCTCTAGAGTTTTCAAATCACAAATTAGGCGGGGCGTATGTCAAATCGGGGTTTTTGGATATTAAAAATTGTGATAACAATCTTTTAGAATCTATTGCAAATGCTGATGTGATAACATTTTTTAATACCCTAGAGCATTTGGAAAATCCCAAAAAGGTGCTTGAATTTTTTGGTAATACGATGAAAAAAGATTCACTGCTTGTTATAGAAGTGCCACGTCACCCATCGCTTGCGAGCTACGCTAATGCTATGTCGCCACACAAAGTATATAGACATCTAATCCCACCCTATCATCTCAATATCTTTAGCGAAAGGGCTTTAGAGATAATGTATAAGGGGGGGGGGTATAGTAGCATAGGAAAATGGTGTTATGGACAGGGTTTTATGGATATAATTCATGCATTTGATAATTTCAGCACAGTCAATTTATACGAAAAACTCTGCACAATACAAAACGAGATTCAAATTGCGCTTGATACAAATGGGTTAGCAGATTTTATACTCCTTGTCTTACAAAAGAACTAAATTAAGAATATACACAAACTTATAGAAGACTACATATTCCCTACACCACTTCCCCGCTTAGTGATCCACCATGAGCTTTGGTGATCCGCACGCGCACCATCTGCCCAATCTCCCCCACAAAGCCCACAATCCTAATAAGCCGATTGTGATCGCTGCGCCCCTCACTCCAACCCTCTTGTGTGTGGTGATTTTCTATAAGCACTTCCACGATCTTACCAATCTCACGCTGAGATTTTTTAGCAAGGATTTCCTTGTGGAGATTCTGTAGTCTTGCAAGGCGATCCTTTGCCACCTCTGCATCTACCAGCAAGCTAGATTCTATCTCATACGCGCTTGTGTGTGGTCTAGGTGAGTAGATGAAGCTATACATCGTATCAAACTCCACTGCCCGCACCACTTCAAGCGTATCCTCAAAGTCCGCTTCACTCTCACCCGGGAAGCCCACGATAATATCCGTGCCAATCCCCACATCCATCACGCCCTCGTGCGCACAAAACTCCCGAAGTCGCGCTACACGATCAAGATACCACTCCTTACTATAGCCACGCTTCATTGCTTTTAAAATCTTACTTGAGCCACTCTGCAATGGGATATGGATAGCTTTGCAAATTTTTTTATTACGCGCAAACTCCGCCAAAAACTCATCATTCATATGCAGCGGGTGAGGCGAGGTAAAGCGCAGTCGTGCAATCCCCTCAATCTCGCTTAGATTGCGTAGTAGCGTGGTAAAATCCACGCGCTCGTGTGGCACAGAAAATCGCACGCCATAGTTATTGACATTTTGTCCTAGTAGCAGCAGCTCTTTGACCCCTTGCGCAGCGAGCTTGCGCGCCTCGCTTAATAGCAAATCCTGCGGGATAGAGATCTCCTTGCCACGCGTAAATGGCACGATACAATAGCTGCATTTTTTATCACAGCCAATCGAGATATTAAGCAGTGCCTTTATCCCCATAGTCTGGGGCGAGGCAAACACATAGGTGCTATCATCATAGTCTATATCCACCTCCACAGCCTTTGGCGTATGCAAAACCTGCGTGATCTTAGAAATATTGCGCGCACCAAGCACAAAATCCACATGTGGCGATTTTTTGATGATCTCACTGCCTAGATGGCTCGCTGTGCAGCCACACACACCGATTTTTGCACCATCTTTCTTATGCAAGGCAAACTGCCCGATTTCGCTAAAAAGCTTTCTCTCTGGCTTCTCGCGCACCGAACAAGTGTTAATAAGGATCAAATCTGCATCTTTGGGATTGTCTGTGAGTTTGTAGCTTTCTTTTTGTGCAAGTTCAGCGATGATATGCTCAGAATCCCGTTCATTCATCGCGCACCCAAGCGTCTGGATATAGAGCTTTTTGGTCATTTAGAATCTAGATGATATGGATTTCATAGATGTAGTTGTTTTCATCAAGTCCATAGCGCACTTCATTGAGTTGCACGCGATAGCCAGCCTTCTGGATCGTGCTTTGGGCTTTTTGCATATCTTTGTGAGCATTTTGCCCATCGAAGTAAAATATATGCTTATTCTCCTCCTTGTATTGTCGTAGTATCTCATCTATTGAGATTTTTGCCTCGTTTTTTTTGCTCTGTAAATCCGTCTTAGCGATCTTTAGCTCCATTACATACCTCCTGACAAACTAAAGGCGCAAGTATAGCAAAATGTATAGCAAAATACGATAATTTTGTAACTTTTAAGTTATTTTTCATTACAATTCCCCCGCTTCAGACTTCACAGACGCAACCCGATCCCAAACCAACTCCGGAGGCAACAGAATAGATGGAAAAAATCCTAGACATCATAGATATGATTGCGTATGAAAAAGGCATAGAGCCAGATATCGTATGCAACATCGTAAAAGAAGGACTTATCAAAATCGCCCAAGAAGAAATCAACCCCAATTATGAATATTTTGTCGAGCAAGATCTCAAAAACCGCACACTTAGGTTATTCTATAAAATCGTCGTGTGCGCTGATGATGATGAACGCCTCAAGGAAGGTAATCTGGGCGTGATCGCGCTCTCACAAGTGCGCCAAGATACCAAAAATATCCAAACACAGAATCTCCAGCACCAAGATATCAATATAGGTGACACACTAGAATACGAGCTAAGCTTAGATTCTATGAAGCGCGGGGCGATCAACAAGCTTTTTTTAACCCTAGAGATCAACTTACAACGCCAAATCGAAGATCAGCTCCTAAACAACCTTAGAGCCAAGCTCAATAAAATCGTCGCTGGCGTGGTCGTAGGCGTAGATAAAGACGAAAACACCTTCGTAGAAATCAATGGTATCCGTGCCGTCTTAGCCAAAAAAAATCGCATCAAAGGCGAGCAATTCAAAGTAGGGCAGACAATCCGCGCCCTGCTAAAATTTGTAGGTGTGGGAAAAGGTGGCATACGACTTGAGCTTAGCCGCACCGCACCAAAATTCCTAGAAGAGCTTCTCACACTAGAAGTCCCAGAGATTAAAGACGAGGAGATTCATATCTATAAAAGTGCGAGAATCCCCGGTGAACGCGCCAAAATTGCGATCTTTACCAACAACGCACGCATCGACCCCATAGGCTGCTGTGTGGGTGTCAAAGGTGTGCGTATCAATGCAGTGAGTAGCGAGCTAAATGGCGAGAGTATCGACTGCATAGAATATGTCCAAACACCTGAAATATTCCTAGCCAAAGCCCTAGCACCCGCGCAAGTGCTTAGTGTCAAGCTCCAAAATACCGATGATGATGGCAGTGAGCAGAGATTCTCACACAAAGCCATCGTGCAAATCCGCCCAGATCAAAAAAGCAAAGCCATAGGCAAAAATGGCATCAATATCCGCCTTGCAAGTATGCTGTGTGATTGTGAAATAGAGCTGCTCGAAGTGGGCAGTGCGCCAAGCGATGATTTAAACGCGCAAGACAACACAGAATCTAAAGTCGAAAAAACCGGCATTGACGCCTTGCAATCACTCTTTAAAAACTAAAACAAAGGAGATAGTATGTTACTCTTTACCCCGGGTCCAACCCCTGTCTTAGAATCTATCCGCAACGCCATGAGTGAGCCCACACTCCACCACCGCACACCCGAGTTTGAAGCGATTTTTGCGCGTGTGAGGGAAAATCTCAAAAAACTTCTCAACCTCCCCGAAGTGCTTATGCTCGCTAGCAGTGGTAGCGGTGCGATGGAGGCGTGCGTACGAACATTTACAACCAACAAAGTGCTTGTAGTCAATAGTGGCAAATTCGGGCAGAGGTTTGCCAAAATCGCGCAAGCCTATGATATCCCCTGCACCCAAATTGAACACAGCTGGGATACACCCGTGAGTGTGGAAGAAGTACTAGAGGCATTTAGGGCTGATAGCGCACTGGATTGTCTCTGTATGCAGGTGTGTGAATCCGCAGGGGGATTGCGCCACCCCATAGAACAAATCGCCAAAGAGCTCAAAGCCCTCAAACCTGATGTGATGATCGTGGCGGACGCCATCACAGCTATGGGTGTCGAGCCTATCGATACCACGCACATTGACGCACTTATCGGTGGTTCACAAAAAGCCTTTATGCTCCCGCCCGGGCTTAGTATCATCGCCCTTTCACAAAAAGCCATCAATATGGCAAATGAGCGCGATGTGGGATTTTATTTTAATCTCAAAACCGAGCTCAAAAATCAAGTCAAAAACACTACCGCATGGACTGCGCCAACAACTATTATCCAAGGACTTGATAAATATTTCGAGCTAGTAGAGGAGCTAGGCGGGATTGATAGAATCTACGCACAAACAAGAGCACGCGCCCTTGCTAGCAATGAAGCCATGCGCGCTCTAGGGCTCAAGCTCTACCCCAAGACCCCAGCACTCGCGATGAGCACGATTTATGATGAAGCAAATGCTAGCAATCTACGCAAGATTCTCAAAAATGACTTCGCGCTCAATGCCGCCGGTGGGCAGGATCATCTCAAGACGAGCATTATTAGATTCAATCACATGGGGCTTATCCCTGTGTATGAAAGCGCGTGGGTACTCAACGCACTTGAACTCGCACTCCAAAAAGCTGGGTTGAGAGCCTTTGATGGCACAGGCAATGCGGTGTTTTTGCACAAATATTATGAGCTACTGCAGTAGATTCTATGCAGATTTTTGCGCTCATCGGAGCGAGCGGGAGTGGCAAAAGCGCGCTAGGGCTAGAGCTCGCCTCGCGTTATGATGGCGAGATTTTTTCGCTAGATTCACTAAGCATATACCGACATATCGACATCGCCTCCGCAAAGCCAAGTCAAGAGGATCGCGCGCGTATCGTGCATTATGGAATCGATGAGTTAGAGCCTCATCAGCCTTGCAGTGTGATGGTCTTTTGGCAGAGTTTAGAATCTGCCCTAGCACAGGCGCGCACTAAGGGTAAGCGGACATTTTTCATCGTGGGAGGTTCGAGCTTCTATCTCAAAAGCATGATTGAGGGGCTAAGCCCTATGCCCCAACTCCCCCAACAGCAAATAAGCGCACTTCGCGAGCGCGTGAGTGCTATCACAAACCCATATGAGTTTCTCTCCCATATCGACGCACCCTATGCCAGCATGCTCAAACCCACAGATACTTACAGAATCCACAAAGCCCTTGAGATATATTTCGCCACACACACCGCTCCAAGCGCGTATTTCGCCGCGCACCCCAAACAAAGATTTGAATCTCTGCAAAATGTGCCAATCCTCGTGCTTGATATGCCAAGGGAGATTCTGCGCGAAAAGATAGCCACACGCACCCGTAAGATGCTAGCCCTTGGGCTGCTAGATGAGGTGAAGTTTTTGCGCGATACCTACCCGCCAACCTCCCAAAGCCTCAAAGCCATCGGGATCAAAGAAAGCCTAGAGTTTCTCGCCACAGGGAGCAAGGACACCACCGCGCTCTGCGAGCAGATAGCCACGCACACCGCACAGCTTGCTAAGCGACAGAGCACCTTTAACCGCACGCAATTTCGTAACACCCTCTTATTAGATTCAGAGCAAATCCATAAGCAAGTCGCCAAAATCCTTTCATAGCTCCATATAAATCACTCACATATATCACGACTCACTCTAGATTCTATGCGATCGTGCAAGCACAGCGATGAGGGGCTTTCTAAGCTCCACTGCAAGTTTTGCCAAAAACAAAAATTGCAGCAAAAATACTTTAGAATCTAAAATTCACCTGTGCCATATAATCGAGCTTGACTGGCATAGAGAGGGAATTAGTCGGACCGATGTTTCTAAAATCATCAGAGAGGAAAAACCCACCGCGCGCCACAAGCTCAAAATCTATACGCTTGGTTAGCTCTATACCCAAGCCAGCAAGCACATTCACACCCACGCCACTTCGCTTATAGTTATCATCAAAGTCGATTTGAGCATAGCTTAGTCCGATACCAGCCAAAGTGTAGAATCTACCCCCAAACCGATGTCCATACTCCGCCATCGCGCCATAGCTTTGATAGTTAAGATCACCCATAGACGCTATGTGCATGCCGCTAGAGAGACTCGCCTCGAGCAAGTATCGCGTGAAGTCTTTTTGGGTATTTTCATACTGCACGCCCAATGTCACGCGCGAGCTCACACCCCCAGAAAATCCATGCAGCTCATCGGCATTTTTCCACAGCTGGATATTGGTATCACTATTTTTGAGCCACGCTGCTTGTCCTCCAGCACCACCACCAAGTAGCACCGACCACTTCTTAGCACCCTGCATATCATCTTGTGCTTGTGTAAATACTACACAAAGTGCTAATGCCAATAGATATTTTTTCATACAATCTCCTTAATTTATGTTTTTGACCTTACAATTTAGCCTTTTCCTCACGGATATTTTCTTATGAGACAAAAGACATTCGTGAAAAAACAAGCACGCCACTCTCTCACCACGCATTGCGCAGCCAATCACTTCGTCATCAGCCATGCAAATGCAAGTTTTACTCGCCTATCGAGTTTTTTTACAAGCCCTATGCAATAATTTGCAATCCGGGTAAAATCCAATCGAGAATCCATATAAACATTCCTCAACTCCTCAATTTTTATCTTGCAAGCGGGTAAAATCCTTGCCCACCAACATACACTAAAACCAAGTACCACCAGCGATCAAGCCAGCTATAAATGCCCATGCCATAATCGTGTCTCCTTTCTTGTTGAATTTGTTAAGCTTAACTTTTGGGAGTATATTACATAAATGTAAATAAAATAAGAATGCTTATTATTTTTGTTATATATTGTTTCAAATCTGTATTAGTCTAAAACCAATCAAAAACATTATAAACACCCTCTGTGAATCCCAAGTGTAGTTTGTGTAAAATCTCTGAAGTTTTGTGCTTGGAGAAGTATGAAATGCGAGATCCCACATTTCAAGCCTAGAAACAATAGTAGAATCTAAGCTCACCAAGTGTGCGTTATAGAATCTAAAGAATCTAGGCGCCTAGATTCAGGTGATGTATGTGCGCTAAGCGGAGCAAGTGCAGATCCACTCCGCACGAGCGATAAAACAAGAGCATAGCTCTTGCAGTGAAATAGTAGAAAATATCTATGTAGGTAGCATAATGATGCGCTTATTTTGCCTGATATGCGTTATAATAGGGATATTGCGATTCTATGTTTTTAAGGAGATTCTATGCGAAGTGATGTGATTAAAAAAGGCTACCAAAGAGCCCCGCACCGAAGTTTATTGCGTGCGACAGGACTAAAAGATTCTGATTTTAACAAGCCCTTTATAGGTGTGGCAAATAGCTATATAGACATTATCCCCGGGCATTTTTACCTAAACAAATATGCTGAGATTATCAAAGATGAGATACGCAAAGCCGGGGGCGTGCCATTTGAGTTTAATACCATTGGCGTGGATGATGGGATTGCTATGGGGCATAATGGTATGCTCTACTCTCTGCCTAGTCGCGAGCTGATAGCCGATTGTATCGAAACAGTGATGAATGCCCATAGCCTTGATGCGATGATATGTATCCCAAACTGCGATAAAATCGTGCCCGGAATGCTTATGGGGGCATTGCGTGTGAATGTGCCGACAATCTTTGTGAGTGGCGGTCCGATGATGGCTGGTAAGCTAGATGATGGCAGTGTGCTGGACTTGAACTCTGCCTTTGAAGCGGTGGGGGCATATGAGAGTGGCAAAATCGATGAAAAAAGACTGCATGAAATAGAGTGCAATGCCTGTCCGGGCGGGGGGAGCTGTAGCGGAATGTTTACGGCAAACTCGATGAATACGCTGTGTGAGGCTATGGGTGTGGCACTGCCGGGGAATGGCACGATACCCGCACTCACAAAGGAGAGGGAGGAGCTGCTAAGGGCGGTGGCTAGGCGGATTGTGGAGATTGCCCTAGATTCTGAAAAAAGTGAGCGGTTTAGATTCCGCAATATCTTAAATCACAAGGCGGTGCATAATGCCTTTGTCGTGGATATGGCAATGGGTGGCAGCACAAACACCGTGCTGCATATGCTTGCTATCGCTAAGGAAGCGGGCGTGGATTTTGACCTAGAATCTATCAATGCTATAGCTGCTAAGGTAGCCCATATCGCTAAAATCGCCCCGGCGTTGAGTAGCGTGCATATGGAGGATATTAATAGGGCAGGAGGAGTGAGTGCAGTGATGAATGAAGTGGCTAAAAGAAATTCGTCTTTGGGTAATCATTCGGCAGATTTGCAAGGTTTGGGGGCAGTCATTACCGATGGGGTAACTCCTACCCCCGCACCTTGCAAAAACTCCCAAAGCACCACCGCAAATACTAGAATTTGTGGGGAGAGCGTTTCAGAATCTAGCGGCACAGAATCTAACACTTTGGATTCTCAAAACTATTGGATTATGTGCTGTTATGAGAAATCAGGGCAAGAGATAGAAAATGGAGTGTGGCGTTGGTGGAAAAATGACCCAGAGAGTGGAAATCCACGAGAAAACAAACAATGTTTTGTGGATATGAAAAGTGGCGATATTGTTTTATGGTATGTTTTGGATAAAGAAAAATTTGGTGGCATTTTTGAAATTATAAAAAAAGGAAAAGATGAGGAATATAAGGACGAGGACTGCATATATCTTGAGCTTAAAAAAGAGTTAGAGATAAAGAAAAACGAAGCAGAAAGGCAGGATATTACTGCACTTTATGGAAACTCTGAACTTGAAAAATACTCCATTTTTACAAAAGAGGGAAAAATATTAGCTAGAAAAACCTATTACAAAACAAACAAAGAACAATTTAATGCGATTGTAGCCTTAGATTCTTATTGTGATACTTCCACAGAAAGTCGTGGCAATCCAGAATCTATCCTACATTTAGATGCGCTAACAATCACAGGCGAGACTTTGGGTGAGAGAATCAAGGGAGCAAAAATCACAGATACCAACATTATCCACACCAACGAGAACGCCTATTCTCCTGTTGGGGGGCTAAAGATTCTCTTTGGGAATCTAGCTAAAGAGGGGGCAGTGCTAAAGGTTGCGGCAGTGGCAGAATTTATGAAAGAATTTAGGGGCAAAGCGCTTTGCTTTAACTCTCAAAGCGAGGCGATTAAGGGCATCGCTGGGGGTAAGGTAAAGGCAGGCAATGTCGTGGTTATCCGCTATGAGGGACCAAAGGGGGGTCCGGGAATGCAAGAAATGCTAAGTCCTACAAGTCTCATTATGGGTATGGGACTAGGAGAGAGCGTGGCGTTAATCACCGATGGGCGCTTTAGCGGGGCGACGCGTGGGGCGTGTATCGGGCATATAAGCCCAGAGGCGGCAGAGGGGGGCTTAATAGCATTGATAGAGGACGGCGATGAGATAGAGATTTCGGTTTCAAGAGGGGAGTTGAATCTACTTGTAGATTCTAAAGTTTTAGAATCTAGGCGGGAACAATGGCAGAAACAAGGAATGGCAAAGCAAATAATGAGCTCTAAAAATATCACAAGCAAATGGCTCAAGCGCTACTCTTTGCTAGTCTCAAATGCCGCAAATGGCGCGGTGCTAAAAACGGAGTTGTGAGAGATTGAAAAAGCAACAAGGGAAAACAATGCTACCACAAATGCTGCTTGAAATGGTGGAATTTTTGAAAAAGCAAAATCTACATCTAAGCACTCAAAGTCGTGATGGGCGGATAAACTCGGCTTTTAATGAAGATGAGATTTTTAACCTCTTAGAGCAACATTTTAGTATTAATCGCCCTAATATGAGGGATTGGGTGGATTTTAGCTTCAGTGAAAATGAAGTTTTTATCCCTGTAAATATCAAGGTTAGCACGACAAAAACCACAGATAATCTTAACTGCAAACTTGGAATCTACTATGCCCTCACGGGACAGATTCCGCCCTTTAACAATAGCGTATTTTGGGAGATGTATTTTAAGGCTTTAAGTGAGAATTTACAGTCAAATACTGCCGATTACTACTTTTTGATTATCAATAAAGATAGTCCTAGTGATGTCTTTGCTACTTCTCTTAAAGGCTTAGAATCTATCAGTCCAAATGGCAACAATCTGCCCTTTCAGGCAAAATGGGATAATAATCGTAGCTTTATACAAAGGGATTTCACACAGGCAAGAGATTTTATTTTACATACTTTTGAAGAGTCTTTGAAGCTAAGAGCTGATGCCTATCTCTCTTTTAGGAAGTATTTTTATGAATCTTAATGTAGAGCATTTGGGGCAGGTTTTTACCCCGCAACATGTAGTAGTAGATATGCTTGCTTTGGTAAAAAATAATGGTAGATTCTTAGAGCCTAGCTGTGGGAATGGGGCGTTTTTTACGCATTTGCCACAGCATAAAGTAGGGATTGAAATAGATAGAAATGTGCTTACAGATTCTATGATAGCAAGGAATACAGAGAACGCACTACATACAGATTATGACGCACAAGCGATTATGAAAAATACCGCAGAATCTAAAAAGCACATAAGCACACACGACCCAATACTGCTTAACACCGACTTTTTTGCCTATCCTTTGCGTGAGAAATTTGACACAATTATTGGCAATCCCCCGTATGTGCGGTATCAAGACATAGCCAAATCGACTAAGCTTTTATTGAAGGCGTATAGTCCCATCTTTGATTCTCGCTCCAATTTGTATCTTTTCTTTATCTACAAATGTATTTTGCACCTCAAGGATGGCGGCGAGCTTATCTTTATCACACCTAGGGATTTTCTCAAAAGCACGGCTAGTGTGAGGCTGAATGAATTTTTGTTTGCACAAGGGAGTATTACGGACTTTTTAGACTTGGGAGATAAAAAGATTTTTGACAACGCACAGCCAAACTGTGCAATATGGCGATTTGAAAAGGGGAATTTTTCTCGCAATACCAATTGCTTAAGGCAATTTTCCTGCATAAATGGGCAGCTCATTTTCACCAAAAATAGCTACACCATTCCCTTTTCTAGCCTCTTTTTTGTCAAAGTCGGAGCGGTGAGCGGGGCAGATTCTATTTACACACATGAGGAGCATGGCAATGTGGAATTTGTGTATTCCGCTACTGCAAAAAGTGGCAAGACACGCAAGATGCTTTATGGAATCTCTGCTAAAGATTCTGCTTATTTACAACAACACAAAACGCAACTTTTACGCCGAAAAATAAAGAAATTTAGCGAAAGCAATTGGTGGGAATGGGGCAGAGACTACTATAAAAGTGATTTGCCTAGAATCTATGTCAATACCAAGACACGCAACAAAAAGCCCTTTTTCTTACACCCCTGCAAGGCTTATGATGGCTCGATTTTAGCAATTTTTCCAAAGTTTGAGGTGGATTTTCAAGGCTTAAAAGAGCTATGTGAAAAGTTAAATAATGTCGATTGGCAAGAGCTTGGCTTTATCTGCGATGGACGCTATCTCTTTTCACAAAGAAGTTTAGAATCTTGTGTGCTAGATTCTGGGTTTGGGGAGTATAAAAAGTTGCAAATGTAGCTTTGCAACATAAAGACTAATAGGAAAACTCCGCAAAAATGACAAATTTTATACTATCCTAATCCTCCAAAATATCCTTAAGCTTCTTTATTATCAATTCTGCCCTAGCTTCACAAAAGTCATTAAAATTCTCTAAAGACAAATCCACATCAGGTATCAAATGTCGCTCTAAAAAAGCCTTTTTGTCGTCTTTACAATGCTTTTGCACCCACTCTGACAAAGACATAGCATTCTTAGACATATTTTCATTAGCATCAAGCATTTGCAGATTCACTAAAGAATCATAATGACGAAATTCCCAAACCTCAAGCCCTCTTTTTTCTTGATTCTTTTTGTAGTCTTTATATGCAGATTCTGGGTGCAAATGGTCGATATGAAAAGCATTGTTTTTATAGTCAAGATTAGGATATAAAAGAGAGAGTATCGCAAAAGTTTCTGGGCTATTTTTTCTACTATCCCAAATTATATCTCCTAAAAATTCCTCATTTATATCGCCTCTATAATTTGCCTCTTTTTCTATACGTTCTAGCGGGAAAATCTCGATATTTTCATCAAAGTATTTGCCACTTCCTTGTTTAAAGTCTTTGATAAAAGCGCGTCTCATTCTAGCTAACACCGTATCGCTACTACCACCAAAGGGTTTTAGAATTATCGTGCGTAAAAGCCATTTTTTAATGCTTTCTCTATTATCTTTTTGTCCCACAGAATCCACTATCGTTCCAGTAAGATTCTTATGATAGATATAATAAAGAATTGGTAAAACAGCATTATTAGAAGATAAAGTCCTTGCATTAAAGCCAAAGCTTTGTATAAGCCTAAAAGTCTCGATAAAAGCGTGTTTGATACCCTCCCACTTTGTCTCAAGGGATTCTACAAAGCTTTTCTCAAAGCTATTAATTTGGAATTTCACACTACTATGAAACAAAAAGAGAAAACCCTTTAAAATCAGATCTTTATTGATTTTAAAATCTAAGTTTTGATTAATAAAGTCAATTAGAGTATTGATTTCTGTTCTCGCTTCTTTTTGCCAATTTGCCACCATAAGACTAAATAAAATATCAGAATAATCTAATGATTCACCATTTGAGTTAATGCGTATAAAAATATTGACTGCTTTTTCAGGATTTTGCTCTGTCTCAAGATAAAAATTGATCCTCGACTCATCTTTAGTGTTAAAAAGAAGTGTGTGAAATTCACACACTTTTTCCCTCTCATTTTCTTGTAAGTCATATTTTTGTGAAAAATTCATTATTTTATTGATATCTGTAAGATTATGAATCTCTGCACATTTAAACCATTTTTGTTTAAATTCATCTGTATAGACAATCTGCTCCCGTGTTTCTTGTCTATCAAGCCACAAAAACTCATACTTAACATTTGGATTTTCAGGTTTTTCCGTCTGTGTAAGATTGAAATAAAAATCACAAATATAAAACCATTTATCGTTATTTTCGCTTTGCCATTTTGTTCGCCTAATACCTCTGTCATAATGGCTGTATAATGCCAAATACAAAGAAGTAAGTCGTTGTTGTCCATCTAAAATGGCATAAAAATCTTTATGTCCCTGCGTATTGAAATCCTCATTGTGTGTATGATATTTTTCCCTATAATAACTCAAAAATTTATAAAATCTCCATGAAGTTTTACTTTTGTCTTTTACCTCCCAAAACAACATAGAACTAATGGGGTATCCCCTCATAAGAGAATCAAAAAGCTCCTCGATTTGCCATTCCTCCCACACATATTCCCTCTGAAATGCTGGGAGTAAATACTCGTTGTTTCTAATCTTTTGCATAGCCTCATTAATTGTGATTGGTGATTGGAATCCTGCCATTTGTATTTCCTTAGTTTTTTATGTCTGAAAGTATAGCGTTTTTTTTGGAATCAACTTAAACATAAGAGATTTGTTTTTAATTTTTAATAAAAATATTACTAAAACACCATCTTAAACAATCCCTTTTTATTCTTAGCAATAAACCTGCTATAATATTTCTAAAAAAGAATCCCAATGCAAAATCTCGCCGTATCACACATCATTATTCTTAAAGACAAAGATAAAACCCATGAGATAGCCCAATGCACTCTAAAAGATGATAAGCTTTTTGTTAGGTTTAAAAACAGCTCTAAAACCTTTAGCTACAAAAAGCCGCATTTCAAGCTTTTTGCTAAAGCCACGACTTCTAGTGTCTTTGCCTACTTCAAAACCCTCGCTCACACCATAGGCATAAAAAGCGATACAAGCACCCAATCTCTTCCGCTCCTTGCCAAAGAATATGACAAAATCACATATATCTCCGAAGATTGTGTGCTTTTTAACTATCTCAATCCACCCAAAACCATTACCAAAGCACAAATCGCCCAAAGTGATGTGTATCAAATGTGGGCGTATGCGAGCAAATACGCTCTAGAATCCACTCTCCAAAATACAAAATCTAAGCTGGATTCTAAAGAGATAAAATCTCAAAAAGCCCCAGAAATTACAGAGTTAGAATCTAGCACAGATTGCAAAAAGATAGAAGCAAACAAACCCAAATAGCTTAAAGTATGGCTTATCTATCCGCTTTGTGAGAGAACACAAGCATTGCAAGAAAAATGGCAAAAACCTACGCAAGGACAGCCTAAGCAATGGTATTTCAAAGCAAGCATACCGCATAATAAAAGCCATAAAACATATGAAGAAAATCAAGAAAATGGGGCAATTTCCCTATTTGTCGCCTTTTTCCACTGAACTAATCACTAAGTCAAAAGCATAAGTATTGGTATGCTCACCATCGCTAACTACCCATTGTGCTTTTGATGTCCTCATAGATTCTGTAAAGACTCTCGTAAATCCTCTTGACTAAGCCACTGTGTATTGGTATCACTCGCATATTCGAACTCCCCCTCCACTACCTGTCCATACAAGCCATTTGCGGTGCGCGTATAATCTATGGGCGATTGAAAATTGATTGTTGGCATCAGTGTATAAAATTCCTCAAACTCCACGCACAGCCGCGCATCGTCTTTGGGTATCATCACCTCGTGAAGCTTTTCACCCGGGCGTATGCCCACAACTTTAAGCGACACATCGGGTGCGATCGTATGCGCAAGATCGGCGATTTTCATACTTGGGATTTTGGGTACAAATATCTCGCCCCCATGCATTCGCTCTAAGCTCTGCAATACAAACGCCACGCCAGAATCTAGCGTGATAAAAAACCTTGTCATACGCATATCTGTGATAGGCAGCTCTCTCTCACCAGATTCTATAAGCTTGCGAAAAAATGGTATCACAGAGCCGCGCGAACCCATCACATTGCCATAGCGCACGACACTAAACTTAGACTTCGAAGTCCCTTTGAAATTATTTGCCGCGACAAAGAGTTTATCCGAACAAAGCTTGGTCGCGCCATAGAGGTTGATGGGATTTGCCGCTTTATCCGTGCTAAGGGCGATGATGTGGCTTACATTATTGTGCAAGGCAGCTGTAATGACATTGCTCGCGCCATCGATATTGGTTTTGATACATTCCATAGGGTTATATTCCGCAATAGGCACATGCTTGAGGGCAGCAGCGTGGATACACACATCTATGCCATTTAGCGCAGTCTTTAGTCGCTCCCCATCACGCACATCACCGATAAAAAACCGCATTCGCTTATCGCTAAGATTTTGCTCCATTTCGTATTGCTTGAGCTCATCGCGGCTATACACGACGACTTTTTTTGGATTGTGGTACTTTAGGATCGTGTGGATAAATGTTTTGCCAAAACTCCCAGTCCCACCGGTTATGAGGATATTTTTGCCATCAAGCATATGTGCCATTGCCACTCCTTTATTTTATATAGCCCAAATCATAGAGCTTATTCACGATATTTACCAATGTCGGACCGCCACTGCCACCACTGCCGCCATGCTCGACCATAATTGTGATGGCGTATTTAGGATCATTATATGGGACAAATGCCGTGATCCACGCGTGTGAGCGTGCGAAATACTCCATCTCGTATTCTTTGATCCGCGTCTTCATATCTTGAGGGATCCCTGTGACTTGTGCGGTGCCTGTCTTGCACGCCATAGGGACCTTAGCCCCGCGCGTGCGCCAATACGCCGTGCCACCATCAGCAGAATTGCACACCTGATACATGCCCTTGCGTAGCACGCTAAGCTTTTGCTTTTGTGTGGTGCTTAGGACATCTTTTATCTCATATTGTGCTGGAATTTCATTAAACATCTTAGCAAAATGCGGTGTTATAAGCTTTCCTGAGGCGATGAGAGCCGTGTAGCGTGCGACTTGCATAGGTGTTACGAGAAAATAACCCTGTCCGATAGAGGTATTTACCAGATCGCCCGCGACCCAATTTTCACCCTTTGCCATCAGTTTCCACTCTGGTGTGGGGATCACACCGGACTTTTCGTGCGGGATATCCACACCTGTCTTTTTTCCAAAGCCCATTTGATCGAGCACCGTAGAAATATTGCTAATCCCAACCAAAATCGAGAGTTTATAAAAATACACATCTACTGAACTTCTAATCGCCTTGAATAGATCTGCACTGCCATGCCCGCATTTCCAATCACGATATTTTCGTCCGCCTAGCTCTATGAAGCAAGGCGTCTCAATCACTGTGTTTTCAGTGATATTACCAAACTCCAAAAATGCCAAACCCATTGCCATTTTGATCACAGAGCCGGGAGGATACTGCCCTGCGATCATTTTATTGACAAGTGGGTAATGTGGATTTTCGAGCAGATCACGCCATTTTTGTGTGCTAATCCCACCGATGAAATCATTGAGATTGTATTCTGGATAGCTGCCTGCTGCGAGAATCTCACCATTATGCACATCAAGCACCACCACCGCACCTTCTTTGTCTGCGAATTCAGAATCTATAAGCTCTTGGAGGTGCAAATCTAGCGTAAGTGTGAGATTATTTTGCTTGAGCGGCTTTGCCTCTTCGAGCACCTTGACTTCTTTATGTAAGGCATTAATCTGACTCTTGCGATAGCTCGCCTCACCTTGCAAGAAGTCGTTGTATTGGGATTCTATGCCCATTTTACCGATGACTTTGGTATAAAATGACAGAGGGTTTTTGTCCATATCGTTTTGGTTTGCCTTGGAGACATAGCCGATGATGTGTGAGGCGGAATAGTCGTTGGGATAAAATCTCTTGCTAGTTGGCATAATCACGATATAGGGACTTTGTTTGAGATATGTGTATGAATACTGAATCTCACGATATGCCAAAAAATCCACCACCACAATAGGCGCGTGATTATAAGAGGTATTAGCATTGGTGTAGGTTTTGGTGAGTTTTTGTGAATCTAAAAAAGGAAAATATTTGATAATCAAATCGATTTGCTCTTGGAGTGTAGCACTCTTTAGACGCGGAGCGATAGCGATAGCAAACCCCAGTTCATTGATAGCTAAAGGCTCGTTATTCCTATCTAAGATCTGTCCGCGTATGGGTACGAGCACATCGACTTTTGTCGCGTTTTTTTGGGCGTATTTTTCGTAATACTCATGATTGATCGTCGTGACGACCCACAGCCTTAGTGCGATGATGAGCCATACGAAGAGGAAAAACCCCGTAGCAATCTTAAAACGCATACTCATAAATGCTCACCATCACAGCCTCACACACACAATAATACACCAGCACAAGCGGATTGACAAGAATCTGCGCACCATTGATACCCTCCATACCTACAAGCCCGATATACACGCCCACATATACCAGCACCACCTGCACAATACTTAAGATATACTTGGCATTGAAATTCTCAAGCCAGATCATCGCCACATAATACAACACCACAAACAGCACAAACAAAAACCACAGCGGCATATCATAAAAAATTTCCACCACAAGTATCATCGCCAGCACGATACAAAAACGCCAAAAATCTCCCTTAAGATCATAGCGCACAAACAGCAAAAACAAGATCCCAAGCAAGGGTGGCAGATACACAATAATGCCCGCTAAGCTCTCATACACAAAGAGCGCAAGCAAAAAAATGATATTTTTTAGATTTTGGCTATGAGAGCTATCTCGTCGCATATTGGAAAATGTTTGCATTTGATACAATCCGCCCATATTTTGTGATTTGGTAAAAGTGTCTTGTCTATTATAACAAATCCTAACTTTTGGAAGAGCCTCTCTCTGTATGTCAGCACCAAAACTTCCTCTAAGCCCAAATCGCGTGCTTCAATCTTGATAGATTCTATAAGCGCACTGGCGATCCCTCTACCCCTGTGGGATTCTTTTACGATGAGTGATCGCAGCTCCCCAAGGCTTGAAGAATACACATACAGCGCGCAAAATCCCACAATCTCGCCGCCATCACGCACAATATGATAGGACCTAATCGCGTTTGCCATCTCCTCCTCACTCCGCTCTAATATCACACCTCGTTTGACTTCATCACTCACTAGAGCGCGCATTTGCGCTATATCTTTGAGCGTGGGTTTTTCGATTACAAATGCCATTACGCAATCCTTATGTATGAGTTGGTGTCTGCTTTGGCGGGGCTTGCACTATATTTGTGTGACACACGAGATCATAAAAAGTCTTGCGATCTTGACGAAAATACGCGATACACACGCCTATAAATGTTGCCATACTCACAATCCACAGCACATAACGCAAAAATGCCACGATAAAGGGGATCTTACCTTCACTATTGTCCTCTGCTACGAGCTTGAGCCCCACATAGCGATAGCCCGGAGTCTGCCCACTACACGCGATAAAAGCTGATAAAATCACCCCAAAAATCCCCACGCACGCAAAAATCACAATTTGATTACCCAAAAATGCTTCTCTGGAGGAGCCTAGCACGAAGTATGCGATATAGAGGATTGGCATATTTATCATAAACATATCCGTGATAAACGCGATAATGCGCTCCCATAAAAAAAATGGAACTTTAGAATCTTTGCGCACTTTGGGTGTGTTTGGCGATGTATGTGGTTCTGATGAGTGGGATCTGCGCTTAATAGTGCGCCATCGTGGCTTCGTGCGATTCTCCACGATTTAGTTTCCTCTACTACCGGGCTTGATAGCGGGCAATCTGCCTTCTTTGCACAATGGACAATCCTGCGGAGCATACATATCAAAGACAAAATCCTCCAAGGCAAAGAGTGGCAGAGATGGCGGCAGTTTAGCTTCGCTCTTGCGCGCTAGCTGTGAGCCCACCCTCTGACAGAATCCACGATTAGCAAGCCCTGCAAACGCCACGATCTGCGCACCTAGAGATTCTAGGCATTGTGCAGATTCTAGAGCTGATCCGCCGGTAGTGATGATATCCTCACAGATGAGCGCCCTCTCGCCATCGCACACTTCAAACCCACGACGCAAGGTCATCTTCCCCTCCACACGCTCAGTAAAGATAAATCGCACTCCAAGCGCGCGCGCTAGCTCATACCCAGCAAGTATCCCGCCTAATGCAGGCGAACACACACAATCAAGCTCGACACCATACTCTCGTATCTGTTTCGCAAGTGCTGTGGCTAACTCTTGGGCTATGATGGGGTTTTCTAGCACTTTGGCTGATTGGAGATAAAAGGCAGAGTGATTGCCACTGCTTAGCAAAAAATGCCCCTCTAGCAATGCCTTAGCATTGGTGTAATATGCTTTGATGTTCATCATTCCTCCTAAAAACGCAGCGAATACTGCACGAAATTCATCGTAGGTCCATACTCCAAGCTATATTCAAGCATATCAAGCCCTATAAAAATCTCATTAAATTTATAATTAAACACAGGTCCAAAGCCGATAGTGGGGAGAAACCCAACTTTTTTATTGCGGGTTAGTTCTGGATTGACAAGACTAGAAGTGCGCGCAAGATCATTGACCCCAAAGCTCACAAGACGGACTTTGAATCCAAAGTATGGATTGACATACGCGCGATACTCTGCCGAGATACCCATACGATAGATCTGAAACAAATCAGGCTTGCTCGCATCAATATTAAAATCCGTGCTGAAATTATTAGCAAAGCGATCAAAAAACACAAACACGCGCAAAGAATTATCCTTTTGCACGACGAAATTATACCCCGCTTCCGCACCCACGATGTAGCCAAATCCGCCATTTGGGCTATACACACCGCCTATGTTGATCCCTACATAGAATTTCGATCGTGGATCTTTTGGTTTTTTGGGTTCAGGGATACCAGCGGCTTTGTTGAGAAGGGTTTGGTGGGTTTTTTGGACTTCTTCTAAAATCTCTTCGTGGGGCTTGAGATCATTCTCATAGCGAATCTCTGTGCGCTTCTCACCCAGCATAATGCTAGGAGCACACACGCACAAACAGCATATAAAAGCTAAGATTCTCTTCTCTCTCAAATCACGATCCTTTGATTGGGCTAAACGCATTTTATAAGTGCTATTGTAGCAATTTCTGATATACTTTAGCTTAAAATAAGTATTTCTTAAGGATTGTGATGAAAACAATGCGCTATCTCATCGCCATTGTGAGTATGCTGTGCTTAGGCTATGGAGCAGAGGGGCTCGCGGGATTTTATAAGACACATATAGGCTCTGATGGACGCCAATCTATCGTGGAGTTTTTTCACTATGAGGGCAAATACTACGCCTATGGGTTTGCTAACATCGATGGTAGCCCAGCCAAAAAAGATAGCAACAACAAAAACCCTAAATTGCGCGAGCGATACGATAGGGGCACGATTTTCGTATATGGGCTAGAAGGAGAGGGGAGCGAATACAAGGGCGGGAGGGTGTATCACTTCCGCACAGGTGAGATCTATCACGCCAAAGTCCGCCTAGAGGGCGATACACTCATCTTGCGTGGTAGCGTAGATCGTGCAGGGATCGTGGGGTCAAGTAAAGTATGGACACGACTAAGCGAGCAAGAAGTGCGCCCATATTTGCACCTAAAGCCACCGATGGAGGAGGTGCTAAGCAGCCTCAAAGACTGGAATGAGCTGTGAATCTAAAATCTAATTATGTGTAGTATAGGAGCATAAGCAGGACTCTTTTGTGTATGCAAGTCGGATTCTTAGATGCACTATGCTATAATGATATAAAACAGGATACCCAAATGCACAAAACCCTAGCACTATCCACCCTCCTTGCGAGCCTTTTGGGTAATCTACCCGCGCAAGATTCCCACACATACCCAGCACACCATTTCTACGCCATAGCTGCCGATCATTCTACATTAGAGAATCTATCGCTTTCCCCAGCTGCACCGCTACCACCACATGATGATGAACTACACCAGCATCTCAAACAATGGAGTGCTTCAACAAAACAAGAAAACACACTAGGGCTTGGGAGTGCGCACAAGAAGCACGAGCGTATGCAAGATTATGCGGACTACATCTCTAAGCCATCTGTTTTTTACGATCGTAGAATACTCCGATCGCGCGATCATCCAAATGTGCCATAACACCGACTCTGCTTTTGCTGTGAGATCTACGCTTGACTTAGCGTATCAAGCTTGGAGCCATATAATAAAATCATAAGTATTTTATGCTAGAATCTAGCTTTATGTTTGCAAGGCATTTAGAATCTTAGCAAGTGGAGTTTTGTATGATTTTTGAGGTTAAGTCGCCAATTTTGGGCTTTGAGCGGGTTACGCGTATGGAGTTTGAGAAAATCGACGAATTGTTTATGAGAGTGAGTAACCCCGATGGCGAGGGCAATGTGCCTACATTTACGCTTGTCAATCCTTTCTTATTGCGGAATTATGAGTTTGAGATACCCACTGCGCTTAAGCTCCTACTTGATCTTGATAACTGCCAAAATCTCCTTGTCGCAAACATCATGGTGCTCCAAAACCCCATCGAAGATTCTACGATCAATTTCCTAGCACCGCTGGTGTTTAACTTCGACAATCACACAATGGCGCAAGTCGTGCTAGATAGTATCAATTATCCACAATACTCCATCGCCGAGCCTATCAGAGTGTATTGTGAAAAAAACGAAGCGGCTGCTCAAAACAACAATAGCAACACTCCCAAGTAACTCCATGCCGCACCAATCCCACTCCAGCCATTCCCCACAGCACAACTCCCCACGCCTTGTGTGTGTGGGCTATGGCAATATGGCGCGTGCTATGCTATCTGGCATCATAGAATCTAAGCTCTTTATAGAGTATGAAATCCTCATTATCGGACGCGACCTACAAAAAGCCCAAAGTCTCTGTGATGATCTTATGCGCGCTAATTCCACAGGTAAAAATCCCGCAAGCAAAAACTCCACAAATGAGAAACTTACAAATGAAAATCCCACGCATGCGCGACTGCAAGCCCTCTGTCTAGATTCACACACACCACTAGATATTGAGGGCTGCGAAGTGTTGCTGTGCGTGAAACCACACGCACTTGGGGTATTCACATACACTGGGAAAGCGCATATAGTCTATAGTGTGATGGCTGGAGTGCGTGTGGATACAATCGCACGGGCAATGAGCGCGCAGAGCTTCGTGCGGATTATGCCAAATGTTGGGGCGCTCTATGGGAAGTCCGCAAGCTGTGTGTATATACACACTGCAAGCGACACTGATAGTGTAAATATGTGCGATATACAATCCGCCGTGCGCAGGCTTGTAGAAAGCTTTGGTAATTGTGTAATAGTCGATAATGAATCCCTCATAGATGCCTCGATAGCCACAAGCGGTAGCGCGCCAGCATTTTTGGCAGTGGTGGCGCAGAGTCTCATCGATAGTGGTATCTACCACGGACTTAACTACGCACAGAGCGCAGAGTTGGTCGCGCAGACTTTTAGCGGGTTCGCCGCGCTTTTGGAGCACAAAACTCCCGATGAGATTAAGATCTCTATCACTTCCCCGGCAGGCACGACAGCGCGAGGCTTGGCAGCATTAGAGAGAAATGGTGTGCGAGGGGCATTTATCGAAGCGGGAGTAGAATCTGTAAAACGCGCAAAAGAGTTAGGCGATAGCTAAATGCCGCCCCCACGTGCTTTATAGAATCTAAAAGTCACACAAGTTTTTCATCACTTTCCTCTTGACTAACAAAAAAAACGCTATAATCCTTTGGTCTGAAAATTGGCAGCCTCTGACGCAATGCACACGAATTTAGAATCTGCGTTAGATTCTACAACCTCGTTGGGTTGTGAATCTGGATTCTTAAATCTTAACAAATCTTGAATCTGCATTAGATTCCGTGAAACTAGATTCTAAACTTTGATTAGATCTGAATCTACCTGCAAACCTTGCTTGGCTTGCCTCAATGTATGAAGTTTAGTATAAGGAGGTTTTCATGGGCTGGCTCTTTGTCATCATAGGTGGTATCATCGAAATCTTTTGGGTGAGCGGACTCAAATACGCCGATACATTTTGGCTGTATTGTCTGACCTTTGCTGGGATTCTCGCTTCGTTTGTGTTGATGATCCTAGCGACCAAGAGACTTGAGGTGAGTGTGGCGTATGCGGTGTTTGTGGGGATCGGTGCTGCGGGGATCGTCGTGGCGGAAATGCTCATCTTTGGCGAGAAGGCAAATCTCTTGCGTATCGCACTGATTATAGTCTTGCTTATTGGCGTGCTGGGCTTAAAACTCACCAGCAAGAGTGAATCTGAAACCAAAATGGTGCGTGATATCTCTACAGAGCTTGGGCTAGAGACACAAGAGGTAGTCAAAACAAGCAAAAAAAGTGATGGGAGTAGCAAATGAGTGCGCTCTCTCCTACGCTGCTAGCGTGGATATGCCTCATTCTTGCGGGCATTATGGAAATAGCTGGCGTATTTAGTATGAAAAAATTTAGCGATACCAACAACAAAATTTTCTTGCTTGCCATTACTTTTGCCTTCCTTATGAGCTTTGGGCTTTTGAGTGTAGCTATGCGCGAAATCCCTATGTCAAGTGCCTATGCGATATGGACGGGGATTGGCGCGGGTGGTGGCGTGATCGTGGGCATCGTGCTTTTTGGAGAATCCAAATCTCCCTCCAAGCTATTTTTTCTCCTGCTTGTCATCGGCTCGTCTATTGGGTTAAAGCTGGTGGGATAGAATCTAGATTCCATCACACCGCGCTCACACCCAAACTTGCATACAAGACAACCTATGCTATAATCAGCATAAAAAACCACAAAGGCTCTTATGCGAACTCTTGGCACGACATTTCTTTTTGTCCTCCTTCTCATCGCGCATATTGTCAGTTTGCTCTTTAATATCAGTGAAATGAGTATCCACCACACAGAAGCCTTTGGGTTTTTTTATGATCAAGGTTGGCTCTTTGCCATAGCGCGCTTTTGCTATGAACATTTGGGGCATAATGACTTCGCGCTTAGGGCGCCTTTCCTTGCGCTACATATCATCAATATCTGCCTGCTGTATGTGATCTCTAGAATCTACTTCAAAAAGCCCATCGATAGCCTATTGTGTGTTTTTACCTTTATGATACTGCCGGGCGTGGTGTTTAGCTCGGTGCTGGTTTCTAAATCCACGATTATTATGAGTATCGCACTCATCTGCGTGTATTGGCGGCTTAGATTCAAACGCAATGCCTACCTGCTCCCCACTATTAGCGTGTTTTTGGACGCTGGGTGTAGCGTGCTATTTTTAGGAATGTTTTTTTATGCATTGCACCACAAAAACACGCGATATATGTTGTTTGCACTCGTGTGCTTTGCTATCAATATGAATCTCTTTGGGATCAATGTCAGCGGACACCCACAGAGCTATTTTGTCGATACTCTGGGCGGGCTTATCTTTTTGTTCTCGCCGCTACTGCTGGCGTATTATATCTACTCGCTGATTTATTCCATCAAGCGTTATGATGATTTTATGAGTTATGTGAGCTTGAGCGCGATTGTGTTTGTGCTTATACTCTCGCTGCGCCAAAAAGTCGATATACAGACCCTTATCCCTATGAGTGTGGTAGGGCTGCCGGTGCTTATCAATCGGTTTTTGAGTGACATACGCGTGCGCCTACCTCAATTCCGCAAAGGCTATGTCGCGCGACTAGTGTGTATCATAGCCCTCGCGTGTGCGCAGACAAGCGTGCTATATGCCAATAAGCTCGTGTATCTATTTGATGTCAAAAGCCACTTTGCCAAATCGTATTATTATGGCAAAGACCTCGCACACAAGCTTAAAGCAATGGGAATCACCGCGATCAAAGCCCAAGACAAACGCCTAGAATTGCAACTTCGCTTCTATGGTATTAGCAACGACTCCTCTCAAACCCTACAACCTGTGGGAGATAAAGAACACTATGATGTGAGTATAGAATATCTAGGCAAGACTATCGCGCGCTATGAGATTGTCCAAGATTCTAAAAAGTCCCCGCATAGGTAGCAATAGTGAATCTCCTTGAACTCCTGCTTGTCTTTTCGCTCATTGCACTCACTCTTGTCTTTAGCCTCCCAAGCCAAAACCAAAGCCTTCTTATCGCGCAGCGCACATTGCTGCATCAGATTCAAAACGCGCAGATTCTAGCTCTCACAGATGAACGGCATTTCACACACACCGCCCAGCTAGATTCTGTATATGCGCTCTATCCCTCTATCAATGTGCGAAAACTCATCGCATATGCCAAAAATGCCCTGTGGCAAGTGCAATTTCACATCGGCAAAGTGTATGCAACCTCTAGCTTTTCACTCTATATCGACACACCGCGCGATGCCATCAGCACGGACTTTGACTCGCGCCCTATGGCGGGGGATATCATCGCTATGGATAGCACACGCCAATGTATCAGCGGATATAACAACACCAACACTTCCTTTGACTGCAAAAACAATCTCTCCATAAACGCGCGTTTGAGTGAGAATCTAGGTATTGAGAGCATGGAGATCTTTTCGCCTAGTGTGTGCGGAGAGCGCGAAAGCGGGAGAGTGTATTTTGACCACTTAGGCTTTGTGTATTGTGCCAAAATCCCGCTGCTCCTGCCAAATCTCTATGAAGTGCGCCTAAACAACAAATCTCAACGCAAATCCGTGTGTATCCTGCCACAGGGCAAGATTCTAGGCAAGAGCAATGGCTGCTAATATCACGATTTTGTGCGATTTTGATGCGAGCAAGCGCCCACGCCCAGCGCGACTGATCGCTATGCTAAAGGATATTTACACATTAAACGTGATTGCCAAGGAATACACACCTATAGCAGGGGTGAATTGCTTTAGTTTCCCCGCATTGCCCACCGCCAAAGACCGCACTCCAGAGCAAAACCAGCTCATCGCATCACACTGCCAAAATGGCGCGTTTGAACAACTCATATTCACACCCAATCGTCTGCTTATCCGTGATCATCTCGCTAGCCTGCCACCACAGCAGCTACTCATCGTCGAGGATATCACGCTCTTGCCTTTCGCGCTTGAGTATCGCGCGCATTATAAGGAGGCAAAAGTCCTCATCGATCTGCGTGAGTATTATCCACTAGAATACGAAAACAGCAAGGAGTGGCTAAAAAGCTTTGGGCTGTTTTTCCAGCATTTGTGCGCGGTGTATCTGCCCCAAGTAGATAGTGCGATCTGCGTGAGTGAGGGCATAGCACGCAAATACTATGAAAACTTTGGGGTGCGCTCAAAGGTGTTTTTGTCTCTGCCGCCATTTTTCGCACTAGAGCCCACGCCACTCCACACACCTATCAAGATCCTCTATCATGGCTTTGTGAGCCCCGATCGGAGTAGTGAGAATCTCATCTCTCTTGCACGCAAGCTGCCCAGTGAGTATGCTCTGTATGCGATGGTGCTAAGCAATCAGCCTGATTTTTTTCGCTCTTTGCGCGAGAGTGCGCCTAGCAATCTTGTGTTTTTACCCCCAGTGCGATTAGAATCTATCGTGCCATTTTCAAATGCCTTTGATATAGGGCTTGTGCCATTTTTCCCTACGACTTTTAACCTTATGCACTGCCTGCCCAATAAACTTTTTGAATACCTCCAAGCGCGGCTGTGTATCCTCTCAACGCCTCTTAGCGAGATAGAGAGATTTGTCTCTATACAGCGCTGTGGTGTGTGCGCCAAGGACTTTAGCATAGATTCACTGCTAGATTCACTCCTTTTGCTCTCGCGCGAGGAGATTCTAGCCCACAAACACCGCGCCCACGAGCTTGCCCAAGCTTTTAGTATGGAGCGCAACACTGCAGAGATTAGGCACATCGTGGCGCAGATCATCGCGCAATAACCCGCAATCTACTTAAGCTCTTTTGGGCTATGTCGCGGGTATAATAACGCCCTTATCTCACTTTAAAAGGATGTTTATGGGGTTTTTTGCATTGATAAGGGACTTTTTCTCTCAACCACGCTTTAAGCAAATCTTTATTTTTGGAGTTTTGGTATATTGCATCGCGCTCTTTGCGCTTGTGCGTGGCGATGTGTATTATATCGATGATTGGGGACATAGCACCAACCCCAAAACTGCTTGGGATCATTTCAGCCGTTTTGTGGGCACAGCGCTGATGCACTTTGTGAATCTCAAACCCATCGTGGTGGATCTCTCGCCTCTCACGCAGCTTATTGCTATTTTGTTTTTAGTGCTTGGGGGTATGATACTTAACTTTGCTATCCGCAAGAAGCTCGATTACATCGGCGTACTAGCAGCTATTCCTCTGGGTTTAAGCCCACATTTTTTAGAAAATCTCTCGTATAAACTCGACTCGACATTTATGAGCTTTTCTGTATTGTGCTGTGTTGTGCCGTTTTTGTTTAGAGAGAGGCTTGTGGCGTTTTTCATCAGCAGTGTAGTGTGTTTGATCCTGATGTATTGCTCCTATCAAGCAAGCAATGGAATCTATATCGTGCTTAGTCTGTATTTTGCCCTTAGCCTGTATTTTTTTGACAAAAAGTCTGTTAGAGAAACTTTAGGATTTTTGCTTGTGTGTGTCGGGGCGTTTGCCCTAGCTTCACTTATTTATAAAAAATGGATTGTTACACCGATAGACTGGGGGTATGCTTCGGATTCTATGATTCCGCTTTCTAATCTCTTAAATGGGGGGGGGCAATCTTAAAAAATACTTAAATCTACTTCATAGCGACCTTAGTAATACCCCATATTTCTACTCTGCCTTATGTGTGGCACTACTCTTTGTTCTACATTTCACATACAATAGCGCGCGCTCTAAGATTCTCACTTTTGTCATTGCGCTTGTGTTTGTGATGCTTGGCGTGTGCTTGAGCTATGGTGCGTATCTCACACTCCAAAAGCCCTTGTTTGCTCCTCGTGCATTTATTGGTATTGGCGGATTTGTCGCTCTATTGTGTGTAGCAAGCATCAACGATAGGGTAGATTCTAGCTTGGTGGCAAGGTTGCTTAGAATCTCGTCAAAAATTCTCATAGGTTTCACAGCCTACGCACTGATCGTCTTTGCCACCGCATATGGTAATGCCATAGCCAAACAGCAAGAATACACATATTTTCGCACAGACTATCTAGTACGTGATTTAGAATCTGTGATACCAAAGGATCAAAAAGCCGCGCTAGAGCTACAAGGAAGCATAGGCTATGCTAAAGCCACCAAGCCTTTTGTGGATAATTACCAAAACATTGCTAGGAGACTTATCCCGGGCATGATGCTCCATAGCCCATATTGGTTTCACACCTATCCATCACTTCTTACGCATCGCAAGGCACCATATGGGAATTTTGCCGCCCCAGAGTGCAAAAACAAGCCTTCAGAATCCACCCTGCTACTTAGCAATCATTACCAAGATATACACAAGGCAGGATCGTGCTACATCGTCACACTCAAAGACCCCAAACCCTAAAGCACGATCTTGCTGGGGCTTATGTGATTTTATTGCTTGGATTTTTTGTTTAAACCTCGATGTTAAAAGCAGTGGGTGAAGTGATCGGGGATTAGCCTGCGTGAGCGATACGCGTTTGTGTAGCAAAACTTGCATTCAAATCAATAGAATCTCTGTGCGATTTCCTCGATGATGGCACGCATAGCCTGCTCTTTAGGCTCGCAGAAAAATAGTGTATCTTGCACACGCCTTGAGGCTTTACGCGCGAGTGCCTCTCTCACAAGACTTAGCACCTCTTGTGCGCTTTTGGCGTGGCTCATCAGACTATGCTCCAAAAGGTATTTGTCGTGAAAAAGCAGCAAGGAACGCGTAGAAATCGTGGGTATGCCTAGGTAGCAGGATTCTAGATTCATCGTGCCGCCACCTCCTACAAGCACATCGATGTATGGATAAAACTCCTCTGGCGCGAACTTTTGACGCACGATATGGACACTATCCAAGCCCCCAAACTCCCGATCCAGCTCCTCACTCCCATAGCGCGGCATAATGACGATATTCGCATCAAGGCTACTAGCAAGCAGTGCGACACTCTCATAGATCACAGGCAGCTTTTGCGCGACATAGTGGGCTTTGTATTCTTCTTCACGCACAAGGATCGTGGGGCGGTGTGTGGGGAGGTTTAGAATCTGACGAAAATCCCTGCCTTGAGGAAGATCCCGCAGCCACAACGCCACATCAATAAAGGGATAGCTGACAAGATCCTCCGCACTCATACCAAGCATACTAAAGCACTCCTGTGGCAACACAAAAGGATAAAAAATCAGATCAGAAAGTGGAAGCGTGAGGCGCGCAAGCTTAGTTAGCAATCGTGTATCACAAGTGTGCCCCGCTATAGGTGTATCGGCAAAATGCACAATGGGTATGCCAAGCCCAAAAGCTACTTGTGCAGCATCAGCACTCGCACCCGTGATAAGTAATGTGGGGAGATTCTCTCCAAAAAATTCTAAAAACGCCTCTTGTCTGTGCAATCGCGCGTGGAATTTTCCCTCTCTACTCGCTCCGCCATAGCCACCTATGCAGTGATGTGTCATCTCAAAAAGCTCCAAAAGCCTCACGCACTCATCATACTCACTACTTGAGCGCGTCGTGATACAAACCTCATCAAGTGCGCGCAAATAAGGCAAAAATGCGCGAAAAAATAACACATATTTGGGGTCGGTGATGTCAAGCCAAATCATTGTGTAAGGAGCAGCAATCTCTGCGGTGCGGGGATAAGCTCACATATCGCCCAATTGTGCGCGATAAACGCGACTTTAGCATAGCCCTGCGTGATGAAATCAAAATAAATCCCACGCGCGCTCACACAGCCTTCAAAAAGTAGTTCGGGCGTATTAGCAAGATAGCCTATTGTGCCCGCATAAGGGAGTTGAGCATAGATGGCATAAGGATCGTAGGGATTATTTGGGTCTTTTAAGAGGCGCACAATCCTGTGTGGGCGCAAAAGCGTGCGATTCCCAAAGCTCTGTAAGCCGATGATGAGAATGTGTTTTTTGTGCTTCACTGGGCGTCCTTAGGATCTCTGGCTTTATTCGATAGATTCTTGGACTCTATGGTTGGTTGCTAGAGTGCAGACAATGGCTAAAGAGATATTTGTGTGAATCTGGCAGAGCCTCAAAGATAGCGCGCGCAAGGCTTTGAATCTCCCAAAGCGCACTTTTTGCACTACGCAATGCTAGGAAATTTTGCAACGATCTAGCATTAATACTCCATGAAAGCTCGGTCTTGTAAGATTCTGGCATACAAAACTTCGCTAGATCGTTGCTAACCCCTTCACTTAGCAAGATTCTAAGATTTTCTAGCGCACGCACGCTGGCTTCATTAACCTTTGGCTCTTGGCAAAATACAAGGAATTGCTGTGCGCGCGTGAGATTTATAGAATCTAGTGGCAAAAAACTCTCACAATTTTTGAGCTCTTTTAGCGTGTAGCGCGTGGATTTCACACTTAGACTTGCCATTCTGTGGCGCGCTAGCTCCTGCAGACACGCACGCGAAATACCCTTGATATAGAAATTATAAAACAAATGCTCAAGCGTGGAATTGTGCTTATTTTTATTCCCCACACGATCGATAAGTTCCAGATCGCGCTCACCACCATTATCACTTTTATCAAAACTCTGCCAGCAAGTCCTGATGGCGTTTGAGCAGATTTCTAGGGGCGTGGCGTGTAGAAGTGTGATTTGCATAACAATCCTTTGTGTGAAAACCTTATAGTAAGGATTGTAACAAACTTTTGCTTTAAAAAGCTTAGCGTTTGAGGTTGATCGCCTCTTTGATGAGATCATCGCCAGTCGTGAAAGCCTTGGCATTCATCGAGTAGCCCCGCTGCATCACGATGAGATCAGTCAGCGCACTGCCCACATCGACATTGCTTGTCTCTAGGTGCTTGTACAGCACCGAACCAAAGCGCAAATGCTGCCCACTCCAGCCTAGCAATGGTCTGCCGCTACTCACATAGGTATCACCATCTCTAGCAATCTCACTCATCTCAAAGAGATTGCCCCCCACTTTTTTGAGCCCCTGATCATTCACAAACGCCGATATGCCTACACGCCCCATCGCTTCAAATGCACCATTTGTAAAAGATAAAAATATAATGCCATCTCTATCGATACGCAAATCCTGCAAATGCCCCTCACTGCGCCCATCTTGGTTGGTTTGAAGAATCTGTGAATCTTGATAGAGGCGATTAGCACTACGTCTATCCGCACTCCCTGCGATATTATACGCGATCTCTCCATTACCAAAAGCGATAGTGATAGGCTGCGTGATGGGGTTATTATCCTCATCAAAAGATATTTCGTGTGTGCGCACATCGCCTAGCGCGATCGTGCCATCTTGGTTAAAGAGCTGTGTGCGCACTTCCCATCGCTCATTGATACGCGGATCTGTGGTCACATCTGCGGAGTTTAATAAATAGTAATGGCTCTGAAGCAAAAACTTCGCGCCACTCTCATCATACACTTCGACATTACTCTGATAGCTAGGCACTTCTAGATAAGCACTCTCAAAACTATGATTTTCTAGCGGCTTCCAGCCTATTTTATCCTCTCTAGGATTGGAAATCCCTGCACTCACACGCTCATAAAGTCTGCCTTGATAGCTGACAATGCTCTTTGGCGCGTAGTTTGTCCCATCGACAAACTCTTGGGGGAGAGTTCGTGCTGATGGCATCACCTGCTCCCAGCCACCTTGGAGCGGATTACTATTGCCACTAGATTCTATGCGGCGATAGACATTGCCCTGATGATTGACAAGCTCACCCACCTGATAGCTCGTGCGCTCTTGCCACTCCCCTAGCGCACTCGTATCTAGCACTTCCCAATTTGTGAGATCCTCTAGCGGATCACTATTGCCACTCTCGCCACGATAGCGAAATACGATCCCTTGAGCATTGACTATATCGCCGTTGCTGTAGGTTTTGCTCGGGCGATATTGTGAATCTATCCCGCTTGCAAAGCTATCATTGCGCCCGGCTATGCCGAGTTTTTCGGCGAGATTCCCACTGATGGTAAGATCTTTGGTCGTGTAGGTGGCATTTGAGAGTTTTAGCCCTACTTTTGAGATACTCCCATCGGGCAAGCGCGTGAGATCTAGCCCGATCCCTGCGCGCTCTAGAAGGGCATTTTTGAGTTCATTAAATGTGCGAAAATCCCTGCCATAGCGTAGCTCGATGTCTTGATTACGCCCATTATTGTTGGTGGTGATGAGAATCTTATCAAAGGTCGTGGCATCGAGCGTCTCACCATTGGCGGCAAAGCCATTAATATCAGCATTTAAAAACCGCTCTTCATCAAACCGCCCATCGGGTAGGCTATAGACCTGCGTAACATTGACGCTGTTTTGTTTTTTGTTGAGATTGACACTTAGATCCACCTTTGTGGTAAGCACGGGTTTAAAATACAGATCTTGTGGGATTTGCATGGGCTTTAGTTCGCCTGTGGCAAGCTTGGCAAAGTCCTCATCGCTATTGTTTGAAGTGGTAAAGACATTGTTATTAATCTTGCCCAAATCCACGCCATACATATAATGCCCGCTAGAATTAACGATATAGCCCTCCCCATCGCGCGTGAAACTCCCATCGCGCGTGAAATAAGTCTTTTGCTTGCTCTCATAGCCATCATCTTTTATCACAAATGAGCCACTTTTATTCTCACCCACGACAAACCACCCCTTGCCCTCATAAGCGACATCAAACTCCCCATCACTACTTTTGTAGCTCCCACTTTTGGTAGAGATGGCGTTGCTCGCCTTGGTAACGCCGTAATTGTAGTCGTTGTTGATCGCGGAATTGGCATTGAGTGAATCTAGAGAGCTAGTAAAAAGGCTTTCAAATTGTGGTTGATTCTCACGATAGCCTAGTGTATTGACATTGGCGATGTTGTTAGCCAGTGAATCTAACCCAAATTGGTGAGTCTTAATCCCGCTAAAAGAGTTTATCATCGTGCCATTCATAAACTCTGATCCTTGTTATAAAACTCAATCGCACTCTGCAATGGCAAAATCATATCCCCCATTCTTAGCATAGGCGCGCCTTTGTCAAAAATGATGCTTTGCACCTCGCCACGCCCCACCCGCGCCATATGATACTGACTTGTGGCAGGATCGAGATTGTATTCTGCGCGGATATTGTAGCTGCCGCTTGGCATTTGCATGCCATTATCACTTTTGCCGTCCCAATTAAACTCCACATAGCCCTTTTTGCCCGCGTATTCTTTGAGTGAAAGAGTGCGCACAAGATCATTTTGCTGATTAAAAATATGAATCTTTGGCTCACCCTGCTCGGCACTAATAGCCTGATCAAAAAATATCTGAAACTTCACGCTATCCCCGGCGTTTAGATTCACACCAAAGACATCAGTTTCAGCTATCTTACCTATCATCGAGACAGATTGCAGGGCGTTGAGTGCTGCCATCGCACTATTAGAAGATGCGGTGGTTTTCATACCTTCATTAAGACTTTCAAGTGATTCTTTCATTTTTTCTTGAAATTCCTTGAGTTCTTTGTTGGTCTCTTGTGTGGATTTCATCGCCTCGGCTACTTCGACCATTGTTTTTTTGTTTTGCTCTTGCATTTCTACCTGCGTGAGTTGGGCGGTTTGGGTGATGATCTTATCCGTCTCCATTGGTGCGGTGGGATCTTGGTTTTTGAGCTGTTCTAGGAAAAGCCGCATAAACGCTTCGTTATCTAGCTCATTGACATTTTTTGGATTTTGCTTTTGCTTTTCTATCTTGGCAGTTGCGCCTGTTACTTGCCCTAGATCAATCGCCATACTCGCCCTTTATGCGTATTGTGGTATCGTGATAAACATCGTGTGGGATTCTAAGCTATTTTCATTCCCCTCATTGGCTTGGTAGCTTTGGTTTTGGCGTCCTTGCTGGTGTTTTTGTCCCGAGTTCGCGCCATTTTGGGAGAAATTCAAATCCACATTGTTAAAGCCCATTTGTGCAAGATTGCTGCGCAATTCCACTTGGTTATTCACAAAGAGATTTATCGCGCTTGGATTTGAGATTACCTGCACCTGTAGATCCTTGCCGCTTTTAGAGATTGTGAGCTCAAGCGTGCCTAGATTCTGTGGGTTTAACTCTAAAGAGAGTTTAGTGATAGGGGGCTTGTAGTTTAGCACCTCTTGGCTTAGCTGTGAGGCAAAATTGCGCACCGACTCGCGCGCAGCTACGCTCCTATAGAGTATCTCGGGCTTGATGTGCTGTGTGCTTTGGGTGTTTGTGGGGTTTTGGGGATTGTCTTTTGGAGATTGGGGCGTTTGGGTGCTTTGAGATTGCTTAGAAGATGTGGATTCTTTAGTTTTGTGAATCTGATCTATGTGCTGCGCGCTTTGCTCCAAATCTTGCAAAAACTCATCACTAGCCACCTGCACATTTTGATTGGCTTGGGATCGTTGTGAATCTAATGGGGTATGGGAGGATTGCTGCTGTTTAGAATCCCCACTAGAGGCAGATTCTGATTGTAGGGCTGATGTGTTTTTGGCATTTGGTTGAGCTTGGGGCTTTTGGGAATTGTCTTGCTTAGGATTTTTTGGCACGCTAGATTCTGATGTAAAGGATTCTTTGACGTGAGCGGGAGTAAGTGGCGTGGTGAGCACCTCATCGATCACAAACCCTTGCACACTTTCTTCAATCTGTAGCTCCCCCGCTGCTTGGACTTGCGGGGTGGTTTGCGCTAGGGCTGTGTGCTGGGAGCTTTGCTCTGCGGGCTTTTGAGGAGATTGCCCACGATCTTTTGAGAGATTGCGAGATTCTTGTGGTGATTGTTTAGAATCCACTGCCTTAGCATCTTGGGGAAGTTTGTCCTCTTTTAGTGTTTTGGGTGATTTTTGCTTAGGAATATCAGATATACGAGGATTTTTTGGCACGCTAGATTCTGTGTTAGATTCTAAGATAGGTGTTTGTGAATCTAGCTCTTGTGAGATATGCCTAGATGCGGTAGATGAGGGCAGATCTTGCATCTTACTCTCTTGTGCCGCGCTATTTGGTATCTTAGCCTGTGTCTTGGGAGTTTTGGGATCTTTTAGATTCTGTGCTGGCTCTTTTGTTTCTTGAGCTTTAGGCGCGCCTGCAGGGCTTGGTGCATTGCTAGCTTGTGATTGCTTTTGGGTATTTTTGCCTGCGCGCTTGGTTTTGCTAACACCTTTATCGGTATTTTGGGGGGATTGCCCCCCTATATCTTTGGCTTGGTCTATATTTTGGGCTTGTGGCTTAGGCTTGTCGGGGTAAATCCTTTAAACCAAGCATTGATCCTAATGTAGCGCCGCTTTGCTCTGCTTTGCCCTCTTCGTAGATATTAGAAATCTTGCTTGTGATGTTTTTTGGCTTTTTGGTGCCGCGATTGATGATGGCTACACGATCTTCTGCATTCTCTGCCTCGTATTGAATCTTTTGCTTAGCAGATTCTGGCGTCCTCTTTGGTTTTGGCAATACTTCCTCTTGCTCTAGTGCCGTAACCTTGGTGGGATTTAGCCCTTGATCCTCGGCAAGTGTGCGCACATCATCAAGACTCTTTAGCTCCTCTGGATTGATCGCAGGGATAGGCTTGGGAGCGATATTTGTGGCTTGATTTTGCAATGTCTGCTTCTCTTGCGCACTCTTAGTGCCTTGATCTTGCGCAGCTTTGAGAGCTTGGGTGAGTGGCGTGTCTTTGGGTGCTTTAGCTAGGGTGGTGGCTTCTTGGGATTTGAGTGCTTCTGGTGTGAGAGAGGCAGCAAGTAGCTCTGTGGCGTTTGGTGTGGTTTTTGGCGCGGCTTTTTTGGCGATAGATTCGCTAGATTCACTAGATTCGGTTGAAGTCTTGATCTGGGCTTTGCTCTCTTTTGGCTTGGTGGGCTTTGAAGTGCTTGTTTTAGTCGTTAGTCCTTCAAAATTTTGCGTGCTTTCTTTGAGATATTTTTCAAACTCCGCGCTTCGCACAGATTTACCTTCCATAGGTTTTTGGGCTTGTGGCTGCACCTGCAAAATATCTTCTATCATATGCGCTCCTAGATTCTGTCTTTTTAGAGTCTAGTAAGCAAACAATATTCCCTTATCTAGTCTGACTCTTAATCCGCAGAGAATTGAGCACCACGATGATAGAGCTCACGCTCATCGAGAGTGCTGCAAAAAGCGGTATGATAAGCCCAGCAAGCGCGATGGGGATCGTGAGGGCATTATAGATGATGCTTAGGAGTATGTTTTGCTTGATGGTTTTGAAGGTGATTTTAGCCAGATGCATGGCATTTCGCACACTTTGCAAGCTATCATCAAGTATCACCACATCACTGCTCAAAATCGCGATATCACTCCCCGCGCCCATAGATATGGCGATGTCGCTTTTGCTAAGTGCTAGCGCGTCATTGATCCCATCGCCCACCATCACCACGATTTTATTTTGGGCTTTGAGATTTTCTATAAACGCACCTTTTTCTAGCGGAGAAAAGCCCGCGTGATACTCACTAATCCCAATCTTTTGCGCGCATTTTCGCACGCTTGGCTCCCTATCACCGCTTAGCAAAATCGTATCAATCTGCTGGGCTTGTAGATAGCTCACTAGCTCCTTAGCATAGGGCTTGGGTGAATCTTGTAGCTCAAAGAGTGCGAGTAGCTCCCCATCTCTAGCAAATCCAAACATCATACCCTCACCCAGCTCTAGCGGAGGGATCGCCACGCCCTGCTCTTGCAAAAACACCAAACTCCCACCTAGCACACACGTCTCTTCATAATGCGCGCGCATTCCTTTAGAATCCACCTGCTCATAGGATCTCAAAGGCACAATGTGTGGGTTTAGATGCGCATAATGCTCCTTGAGATAGGCACACACACTAAGAGAAATGGGGTGCTTGCTAGAGTGTGTAAGCGAATATAGCAGTGCAGCACTCTTAGAATCTAGCCCATCTCTATGCACCTTGCACACTTGCGGCTTGCCCTCACTTAATGTGCCGGTCTTATCAAACACAATAACCTTAGCCTTAGCGAGCGTCTCTAGGAAGTTTGCTTGACGAAAGAGGATATTTTTTTTATACCCTTGTGCGATCCCCACGATCGTGGCTATGGGCGTGGCGAGCGCGAGCGCGCAAGGACAGGCGATGATGATGACAGAAATGGCGATAATCATCGCCCCTTCTGCCCCCTCGCCCCCTAGCACATACCAGCCCACAAAGCACAGCAGCGCGATGGCTAGTATCGTGCGTGAGAAATTTTGCGAGATGGTATTGGCGAGATTCTGTATATGGGGTTTGTGCGCGAGACTCTGCTCTACAAGACTCAGAAGCTTGCTCATCAAGCTGTCATTAAAGTTCTTGGTAGCACGATAGAGAATCTTGTGCGTGAGATTGATAGATCCAGAGAGTATTTCTTGCCCACTACTTGCCTCTAGGGGCATACTCTCGCCATTAATCGCCTTGGTATCAAAGAGTGCTTTATCACTTAGCAAGATTCCATCAATAGCGATTTTCTCACCCGGCAAACTCATAATCACATCGCCCACCTGCACTTCTTGAGGTTTTTTTATCTCCAGATCACGCTCATCGCCATTTTTGCAAATTGTGATGTTTTGGGGTAAAAACGCATAAATCGCCTCTAGATTCTCACCCGCGCTCTTTTTGCTCCGCACTTCAAGAAACTTTCCAATCAACACAAATGTGATGATCATACTCACAGATTCAAAGTAAGTCTCCCCTCTATGTGTAAGCGCAGCATAAATCGAGTAGATATATGTGAGGCTTGAGCCCACACTCACAAGCATATCCATACCGATAAAGCCGTTTTTAAGCCCATAATACGCTCCTCTATAAAATGCAAATCCCGAGTAAAAAAGTGTGATTGAGCAGAGCACAAATGAGGCGAGATTGAGCACATTGCGCGCGTAGTCTTGTATGCCTAGGAAGTAGCCGCTGTATTGCGCCACGGCAATCCACATAATATTCATCGTGCAAAATAGCGCGACAATCACGCGTGTGTAATATTCTTTGGTCTGTTTTTTGTCAGCATTTTCTTGAATCTGTGGATCGTAAGCATACGCGTCATAGCCAATAGAGCGTATGAGCCTAATAATCTGTGAAAGTGTGATGAGCCTGCTATCCCAAGTGATGTGCAGGCGATTGTTGGTATAGTTGATACTTGCGCTTTTTATGCCCTTTTGGGAGTTGAGCACTTGCTCATTGAGCCACACACATGCCGCACAATGGATATGTGTGAGGATCAGCGCACAGCTCTTTAGATTGGGATTAGCAGAATCTGTGCGAATGTATTTTTGCTCAAAACTCGGCGAGTCAAAAAAACTCAAATCCTCTGTGCTATCTTGCGTGGGCACTCTAAGCTCCACATCGCCACGTTTAGCATAAAAACTCCCCAAATCCGCCTTTTGCAGCAGCATATACACACTTTCACACCCATTACAACAAAAATACAACTCCTCACCATTGTGAGAGACTTTTTTTAACGTGCTTTGGTCGTAGAGGTTGTGGCAGTGGCTACAATGTTTTAACACCGGGCTTCCTTTTGTTTAGATTCTGAAATTTGGCTTGTGCGCAATCTTTAACTAAGTGCGGCAGGACAGCTCAATGAGACACATAGCTTCTAAAAATATCTTAAAATCTCTAAGGATATTTCAGAATCTAGCCTCTTAAATTCGCATTCTAACGAATATTTCTTTATTTCTCTGAATCTCTGTTTGTGCAAAATACAAAAAGAGAAGAGGTCTATCCCCTTCCCTATTCATTAAAACTCCAAAAAGAATAAAGTGCCGCTTTTTCACCGCTCCCGCTTTTGTCTCAGAAAGCTGAATGCCACGAATTAGAGATTCTATGTAATTTATGCTAAAATAACGCCCTTACCTACCCCAAACACAAGGAATCTCGTGGAAAAGTTGCTACAATGCTTTGAGTATATCAAACGCTACCATGTGGATATGCTAGATTCTATCAGCATTATCTTAGAGCTTTTTATCATCAAGAACTTCCACCCCAATATCCTCACAGAATCTATCGCGCTAGGCTCTAGGCGCAAGCCCATCGCCCAAAGTCTTAATGCCAGCATAGAGGAGATCATCGGCGCGGAACTTTTCATCGCAATCAATCCCAACATTAACTTCCTAAAGATTCTAAAACTTATCCAAGCAACCGACACAACACTAAGCAATATCGAAGAGTTTTTGCACATCATCACCCAAAAAAAGACCTCCAACAAACTCTATTACTACTCCACACCCCTAGAGATAAACGAACTCCTTGTACGCCTACTAGATATACAAAGTGATGAGAAAATCTACAACCCCTGCTATGGCATTGGCACATTGTTTTTGATGATCTCCCAGATTCTGCACGCTAAGCAGCCAAATTCGCCCATAGCCCTTTATGGCGAAGAGCTTGATTCACGCCTTGCTAAAGTCGCCAAACTCACCTGCAAGCTTGCAAATATCGCTTATAATCATCTCATCATCAACGACATTCTAAAGGCTCCATTTTTTGAACAAAAGTTTGACAAAATCATCTGCAACCCCCCATTTAGCGCACACATAGGCGTAGAGTATCTCAAAGACGACAAACGTTTCAAAGGACTGCATAGCCTAGCTAAGACCTATGCCGAATGGGTGTTTTTGATCCATGCGATGTATTATCTCAAAAAACGCGCAGTCTTTATCCTACGCACACAAACCTTGCAAAAATCCAGTCTTGAGAGCGAGTTTATGCAGAGATTCTATAAGCAGGGGCTGATTGAGGCGATTATCGAGTTGCCCAAAAACATCTTCCCCCACCAAAATGCTGATTTTTGTGTGCTTGTGCTCTCACCTAACAATCAAGAGATATTAAACATCGATGCTAAAGGTGAGCATTTTTGGAAAAAAGATGGCAAATACAATCGCCTTGTGAATCTTAATGAGATTTTGGACGCGTTTTTTGCGCGCAAGGAAAACGAGTTTTGTTTTCTGATGCCCTACACACACCTCACTTCCTATCATCTCCCCCTCACACGCAGAGATTCAGAGCATAGCGAGGGCAAGACCCTAAGTGCATTAGGCGTGGAGGTGTTTCGCGGGCAGCGCGTGTATGGGGGCAAAAACGACACGCGCATAGAATATTATGATGTGGGATTGGCGGATTTTAGCGAGTATGGCTTTAGCGAGGAGTTTTTTACCAAACGCTCCCTAGGCGATAGCTTTAAGGTGCAAAAATACGCGCTCAAGCCCTATGATATTTGTCTCTCGCTACGTGGCAACACGCCAAAAGTTACGATTTTTAGCCCAAGTATCGCGCACAAGCTTGCTGTGGCAAATGCTGGGATTGTGATCGTACGTTGTGTCAATCCCAAACAAGCCATCGGGCTGTATTGTTATTTTTACTCACAGCAAGGACAAAAGGCACTAAGCACGCTCTATGAGCATTACACCAAAAGTATCGATGTCCAAAGTCTCAAAAACCTCGCCATTCCCACAGACTTTGAATCCCATAGCCAAGAGATGTTTGAGCGCATCTGCACACTCTCTACACAGCTAAAAGATGTCAAAAACGCTCTAGAAACCTTGCGAGGATAGGTATGCAGATACGAGAGAGCAAAATAGTAGATGTGGAGAGCGGCGCAAATGTCGTGGTGATAACGCCAAGCAATCTCTATGGCTGTGTATTGGGCGATGATGTGTTTGTGGGACCATTTTGTGAGATTCAGGATAAAGTGCGTGTGGGTGCGCGCACACGGATTCAGAGCCATAGCTTTATTTGCTCACTGGTAGAAATCGGGCAGGATTGCTTCATCGGGCATGGCGTGATGTTTGTCAATGATCTCTTTAGTGAAGGTGGTCCGGCAGATTCTAAAACAAAATGGCGCGCCACCAAAATCGGTGATAAAGTCTCTATCGGCTCAAACGCTACGATTTTGCCCGTATCAATCTGTGATAATGTCGTTATCGGTGCGGGCAGTGTAGTGACCAAAGACATAACCACAAGCGGATTTTATGCAGGCAACCCTGCGAGATTATTACGAGGAATGGAGCAAAGATGACAAGATTAAGAATAGTGCATAAGAAATATGTTCGCTCAAGTGGTGTCAATGAGGTGGTGGCACTAGAGAATCTACAACCTTGCTTGAGATTTACTATATACACACGAAGCGGAGCGATCAGAGATTCACTCTCTGTGAGCGATACCAAACTAAGAGTGATAATATGACAACAGCCCCCCAACACTTAGCCATCATTATGGACGGCAATGGACGATGGGCAAGCGCAAAGGGCAAAAACCGCACCTTTGGACACAGACAGGGTGCGAAAGTCGTGCGCGAAATCACGCAGTATTGCGCTGGGCAAAATATCAAATACCTCACGCTCTATGCGTTCTCAACCGAAAATTGGCTGCGCCCAAAGCAAGAGGTGGATTTTTTGATGAAGCTCTTAGAACATTATCTCCAGAGCGAACTAGAAGTCTATCAGCGCAACAATATCCGCTTCATCGTCATCGGCGATGTGGAGGGACTAAGCAAAAAGCTCCAAAAACTCATACACACTATGCAAGATGCCACCGCACAAAACACGGGTTTAACGCAATTTCTCGCGCTAAATTATGGAGCGAAAAATGAGATCGCACGTTCTGTGATCTCACTCTATGAGCGCGGTGTGTTTGAGCAGGCTAGAAGACTTAAGCGTGAGCAGGGCGTTGATTATATCATCAAAAACATCGAAAATGCGCTTGATACGCGCGCAGTGAGCTCTGTCGATCTGCTCATACGCACCGGAGGGGAAATGCGACTTTCAAACTTCTTACTATGGCAGTGCGCATATGCTGAGCTGTTTTTTACCCCCACGCTTTGGCCGGACTTTAACGCCAAAGAGCTAGAGAAGATTTTACAAGAGTTTTATCAGCGAAATCGTCGCTTTGGTGGGCTATAGCCTAGGCTAAACACTGCTTAGCCTCACCATTTCACGATATGCAATAACGCAAACAAAGGATAGCAAGATGGATAGTTATCAATACAGCGAACTTTTAAAAGAACTTAGCAACAAAGTAGAAAACATCGCCAAGATCATCAAGCCAGATACCCTAAGACAGGAGCTAGAGGATATCGCCACACAAGAGCTAGATCCTAAGTTTTGGGAAGATACTAAGAGAGCTGGGGAGATCGGCAAACAAAAAAGCAAAATCACGCGTCTGCTAGAAGCCTATGATAGGACAAATGGGCTGCTAGAAGATGGCAAAGAGCTTTTTACACTCTTAGAATCTGAAGGCGATGAAGCAGGGTTAGCCGAGCTTTTCACTCAAGCCCCCGAGCTAGAATCTAGTATCACAGAGCTTGAAATACAAGTAATGCTAAGTGAGCCAAACGATGCACTCAATGCCATCATCACTATCCAGCCCGGTGCAGGCGGGACAGAATCCCAAGATTGGGCGAGTATGCTCTATCGTATGTATTTACGCTATGCCGAGCGGCGGGGCTATAAAGTTGAGTTGTTAGACTATCAAGATGGTGAGGAAGCGGGAATAAAAGGGGTGGCGTTTATCATCAAAGGCGAGAATGCCTATGGCTACTTAAAGGGCGAAAATGGTGTGCATAGACTTGTGCGAATCTCGCCCTTTGATGCTAATGCCAAACGGCATACAAGCTTTAGTAGTGTGCAGGTGAGCCCTGAAATTGATGATGATATTGATATTGTCATTGAGGACAAAGATATCCGTATAGATACCTATCGTGCTAGTGGTGCAGGCGGACAGCATGTCAATAAGACAGAATCTGCTATCAGGATCACGCACCTACCCACCGGGATCGTCGTACAATGCCAAAATGATAGAAGTCAGCATAAAAACAAAGCTACTGCGCTAAAAATGCTCAAATCCAAGCTCTATGAGCTAGAACGACAAAAACAACAAGAAGACATCGCCACTCAAGAAAAAAGCGAGATAGGCTGGGGACATCAGATCCGCTCCTATGTGCTCGCACCCTATCAGCAGGTCAAAGATCTACGCAGTGGATATGCCACAAGTGATACGAGCGGGGTGCTAGATGGGGATATTGATACAATCATAGAATCTGTACTCGTGCATAAAAGATAATTACCCCAATACCTATGATGATGCGCAATGCACGGGTTGTGATGTTGCTCTTTGTTGGGCTTTGTAGTGCATTTATGTATGGGAATGAGAGTAACTTCTCTCTTGAATTTTCAAACACACAAGGAAATCTTATATGGTCCAATGGAATAATCCAATACAGCGATGATGCAAGAATCCAAGATGTACGTACGATATCTACAGAGCTTGGATTTGATACAGAGCATCTTTTTCTCAAGTCCTTTGAGTTATGGCATTTTGCTCTTAGTTCTTCAGAAGAGTATCCATTTATGCTTTGGTTTGATGTTAGCACACGAGCTAATCTCTTTAATATCGTTCATGGTATTTATCAAAACACTCTCAATACCCAAACAAGATTCTCACCACAAATAGAGCTTGGGTTATTTGGATTTGATACCATACAATATAATATCCTAAACCTCTATATGATACCTATTCTTGGCTATCGGTATGAATTGATGAGCAATGTGTATCTTATCGCTAAATTCGGATTATTCCTCAACCTCAAATCCATCACACTAAGAAGTGAGATAAACCGATACCTTGACCAGCAAGATAGAAATAATCGCGGTTATGATTTTAGCTTTACAAACACTATTGCTTTGCATTTTGTGCTCTCTAGTGATTCTGTTCTTAATCTCTATGCACGATACAATCTCTACACAAACAACGATACAAGCATATACCCCATAAAAGAACTACACACATTTTTTGTTGGGATTGGAATCGATTTTGCCTTGTATTGACAATAGCACTTTGACACACAGCTCTTCTAGCAAAATGCCACTCTTTAAGCTTTAGCGTGTTAGAATCTGTATTTATTTTTACTTAAGGATTAATGCAATGAGTGAGACTATATCCCTCGTGTTTGAGACTTTTAAAACCTGTGCAATTGAAATCGACACCCTCCTCAAAAACCCATCAACTGATTATCTCGCTTCGCAAAATTCAAGTGGGGATATGCAGCTTAAAATCGATGTGCAAGCCGACAAACTCATCGAACAAAAACTCCTAGCCATAGAATCTATCAAGGGCGTGTGTAGCGAAGAGAAACAAGAAGCCGTGTATAAAGCAGATTCTAACGCGCGTTTGCTTGTAGCATATGATCCGCTAGATGGCTCCTCGCTTGTGGATAGCAACCTTAGCATAGGCACGATCTTTGGGATCTATGATGAAGTGTTAGAATCTCGCGCGCTTGTGGCTAGTGGCTACATCGTGTATGGACCTAGACTTGAGATAGTCCTAGCACATAAGCAAGTGGAGCATTGGCGATACTGCGCTGGGGCGTGGCACGCACTTGGCACACTGCAACTGAAGTCAAAAGGCAAGATAAACGCACCCGGTGGGACACAACAGCATTGGACACCACGACACAAAGCTCTTATAGATTTATTCTTTGCACAAGGCTATAGATTGCGCTATTCTGGCGGTATGGTACCAGATCTCCATCAGATTCTTATCAAAGGTGGGGGGCTATTTAGTTATCCCGCGACACAGGACGCGCCAGAGGGCAAGCTTCGCAAGCTCTTTGAGGTTTTTCCTTTCGCGTTTGTGTATGAGTGTGCAGGTGGCGAGGCGATAGATGGCACAAAACGCTTACTAGAGCTTGATGTGAAACATATCCACGACAGCACACCATGTTTTTTTGGAAGTAGCGAGGAGATCGCACGGGTAAGAGATACCTACAACGCACTAGAGAGCCACGCAAGGATATAAGGAACGTTATGCAAGAAGATGTCTTTATCCAAAAACTCCAAGACCAAAGCCAAAAACTCCAAGAATGCCAAACCTCCCACAACCTGCAATCATGTATGCCTTGTGAATCTTTTCTCCAATGCGAAGTGCGCAAAGCCTATGTAAAAGCCGCGTATGAGAGTATGAGCAAGGGGCAAGATGGGAACTTTGACTTCAATTAAAGGATTTGTATGACAAAAAGCTATATCACTTCACCAATTTATTATGTCAATGATGTGCCACATATTGGGCATGCCTATACGACTATTGTCTGCGATATGCTCAAAAAATACCAACAGATTCGCGGACAAGAGGTATTTTTGCTCACCGGCACCGATGAACATGGACAAAAGATAGAAAACTCCGCCAAAGCCCACAACCAAACTCCCCAAGCGTATGCAGATTCTATTAGTGCGAGGTTTCGCACACTTTGGGAGGAATTTGATATTGATTTTGACTACTTTGTCCGCACCACAGATTCTGCACACTGCCACAGCGCACAGGCTGCCTTTAGAAATATGCTTCAAAAAGGAGATATTTATAAGGGCGTATATGAGGGGTGGTATTGTATCTCGTGCGAGAGTCATTTTACCAAGCACCAAGTGGTGGATCAAAAATGCCCTGATTGTGGCAAGCCCACAACTACGATCAAAGAAGAGAGCTATTTTTTCGCCCTCTCAAAATACCAAGACGCCCTCCTGCAGTGGTATGATCGCTGTCCTGATGTGATCGCGCCCAAACACAAGCGCAATGAAGTGATACGCTTTGTAGAATCTGGACTAGTGGATCTCTCGATCACGCGCACTGGTTTTAGCTGGGGTGTGCCGCTGCCAGAGGGAATAGAGAGCACGGACAAGAGTGCGCCCAAGCATATCTTGTATGTGTGGCTTGATGCACTGGTGAGTTATATCAGTGCGATAGGCTATGAAAATACGCTGCGTATGGATCTGTGGGAAAACACCACACACATTGTGGGCAAGGATATTTTGCGTTTTCATGCGGTGTATTGGCCCGCGTTTTTGATGAGCTTAGGGCTACCCCTCCCGCGCAAGATCTATGCGCATGGCTGGTGGACTCGCGATGGTGTGAAAATGAGCAAAAGCATAGGCAATGTCGTAGATCCAAAAGAAGTCGCTAAACACTATGGTATAGAGGCATTTCGGTATTTTTTGCTTCGTGAAGTGCCATTTGGGCAAGATGGGGACTTTAGCCAAAAGGCGCTCATTGAGCGTATAAACTCCGATCTTAGCAACGATATTGGCAACCTCCTAAACCGCCTCATTGGTATGGCGCAAAAATACTTCAACCTCACACTTTCTTGCACACAGATAGAGCACTTTTACCCGCAAGAAGTGGCAAAAATCGCGCCAATCTTAGAGAGGTTTGAATCTGCAATGAGTGATATGCAGCCACATATCGCGCTTGAAGAGCTTTGGGGGCTTTTGAGGCTTGGCAATAGTGTCATTAGCACCTATGAGCCGTGGAAAATGATGAAGCAAGCTAAGAGTGAGCAAACACAAGCCCTGCTTATGCTTGTGGGCAATATCTTGATCAAAGTCGCGCTGTGCTTGTATCCCATAATGCCAAAAACCGCTAGAGCCATCGCCTCTGCGCTAGGCTATAACATAGATGCACCTAGCTTCGCGCGCTATGTCTCACAAAACACATTTATCTCATCTGTCACACTCACATCTGTGCCGCCACTTTTCCCACGCATAGAATCCCCGCTTATGCCCGATCCAAGCGCACCACTAGATTCACAATCTAGTGCAAATACAGAATCCAGATCAGAATCTAATCCAAAGTCAGATTCACAGCCCAGTGTGTGCGCCTCACACGCAAGCTCCCAAGCAAACGCTCCAAAGCCAAAAGATTCACAATCCACGCCCTCACTTGTGGGTATAGAGGAGTTTGCTAAACTTGATTTGCGTGTGGGCGTGGTGCTAGAGTGCCAAAGGGTGCCAAAGAGCGAAAAACTCTTGCGATTCCTCATCGACCTTGGCGAACCCACACCGCGTCAGATCCTCTCTGGGATCGCCAAATACTACGATCCAAGCGAACTTGTAGGCAAACAAGTGTGCGTGGTTGCCAATCTCAAGCCTGTGAAGCTTATGGGGCTTGTAAGTGCGGGAATGATCCTAAGCGCGCACGATGATGAGGGCTTAAGTCTCCTAAGCGTCCCCAAAAAGGCAGGAAGCAAGATCTCTTAAATGAAAGCCTACACGCAATTCCTCCAAAAGCTAAGTCAAGATTCTATGAGTATAGAATCTTTTGAGCGGTTTTGGTGTGATGTGAATGATACAGACGCTCTTAGTGCGCAATACACTGACTTTGCCACACAGCTAGAGATTCTTAGAGCCTATGATTTCCCTATTATCCAAAATGGCGATAGACTAGAGCTTAGCACCAAAAGCTTGGCGTTAAATGAGGCAGTGTTTTGTTTTGTCGATATTGAGACCACGGGTGCTAAGGCAAATGAACACGACCTCATCGAAATCGGCGCACTCAAATACCAAAATGGCAAGATTATCGATCGCTTTGAAAGCCTGATATTTACCTCGTATGTGCCACTTGAGATCACCAATCTCACCGGCATACACCAAAGCGATCTCCAGAGCGCACCACAGCCCCAAGAGATTCTTAGCAAGTTTCGAAATTTTGTGCGCGGGAGCGTCTTTGTCGCGCACAATGTGGGCTTTGACTTCACTTTTCTTAATGAATCTTTCATGCGCTACCATATCCCACCCATGCTCCTACCCAAGCTCTGCACGCTCGATCTAGCGCGCAAGAGTATCTTGTCTCCACGTTATGCACTGGGTTTTTTAAACACCTTTTTGGGGATCAATACCCCGGCATTACACCGCGCCTATGCCGATGCTCACACAGCACTTGAAGTCTTTAAAATCGCGCTGATGTATCTGCCACAGAGTATAGAATCTACTCAAAATCTCATCGATTTTAGCAAAAAAGGGCGCAAGGGCTTTGCATAATCCACAAGCGCGCGACACAGGCACGAATTTTAAGCGAAGTTATACTACAATGCCCCAATCTCACATTAAGGAATCCTATGGAAGCCCCGCTTAGCATCTTACAAATGCAACATATGTTTTTCCCACTGCTGGCTATTTGTGGATTTGGACTTGTGCATTTTTATATCTACAAAGCACTGATCAAATCCTTTGCCACCACCGTGCTATTTCAGAGATTTTGGCTCACGCTTGTGTGGCTAAACTTCCTTGGCACCGCGGTGTATTTTTCGTTTCTCCACAAAGCCCCACCAAACCAAAGTCTCTATCTCTTGCTTTCATTGTGTATGGGTGTGGCGCTTAGTTTCTTGGTAGTGACACTGCTCTATCAGCTCTGCTCACTTGCCCTACTGGGTGTGAAGCACAAGCACACACGCACAAGAGCGAGATTCTATCTCAAGCGCATTGCTGGGATTGCTGGGATCGTGATGGTGGGGTATGGGATATTTGTAGGTGTGCAAAAACCCCAAATCACACATATAAACCTAGAGCTGGAGGGCATCACCGAGCCACTCACTGCCGTGCAGCTTAGCGACATACATATCGGTGGATTGATAGAATCCACGCGTGTGCGCGATATAGTCGAGCGCACCAATGCCCTTGAACCCGATGTGATCTTTCTCACCGGCGATATTGTGGATTCGCCATTAGAGATCGTACGGGAGGCAGTGAGTGAGCTTGCGCACTTAAAGGCGCGCTATGGTGTGTATTATGTGTTAGGCAATCACGAGTATTTCCACGATGCGCGCAACATCTTAGAATCTATGCGCCAAATGGGCTTTGAAGTATTACTCAACGATCATCGCACCATTACCCACCACCGCCAACCCATCATCATCGCAGGTATTGCCGACTTGGTGGGCGTGCGCGAAGCGTTTTTGCACCATGATCTTAAGCCTGATGTGCGCCAAACATTGCTCAAAGCGCATGATGACAACAAAAACGCGACTATGATATTTCTCTCTCATCAGCCCAAAGTCATCTATGAGCTAGAATCTATCCACAATTCCGAGCCAGAGCTCACTGCCAATATCCGCCTCATACTTAGCGGACACACACACGGCGGGCAGATATTTCCTTTTTCGCTACTTGTGCCACTCCAGCAGCCCTATACTAAGGGTTTAGATTCATTACCAATGGGCGGGTATCTGTATATTAATCAAGGCACGGGGTATTGGGGACCACCTATGCGTGTGGGCAGCCAAAATGAAATCACGCACTTCACACTTTTGCCCAAATCCTCAAACCAAGTATCAAAATAAGGAGCATATATGCTAGGGTTTTTATACAATCTCTTGCAATCCAAAACCACTACTTTTGAGAAAGCCAAAGCAGCGGGGGAGATCACACAAGAGCTAGAAGTCTATCCGAGCAAAAATATTCTGGTGTGTGGAGAGGGGATCTATGAGTATGAGAGTGAGCATGAGCTAAGTGGGCTTATAAGCACATTTGGGGGGGGGGCTAGAAGAAACTTCAGAATCTAGGCATTGCGCTTTTAGCGATAAGGCAAATTCGGCTTGTGTGCAACCTTTGCCTGATGTGTTTGGTTCGAAATCAAGTAAATCTTACGCACAAAACAAGGCAAGCCACAATGCGCACAACTTTCACTTCCGCGATATTTTTGGCAACTACCACCGCTTTTTCCGCCCCTACACGCGCACGCTCCCAGCCCTCAAAGTCCGCGCGTTCGCCCACGCCTACTGCTACTCACATAGTTCTGAAATCCTCATCACCAAATCGCGCAAAGCCCTCATCTCCCAAACCTCCTATATGACGCACGAGTTTGCCCCGCCACCAGCACTTAGCACGCCGCGCAAGATTCTCTTTGTGTTTAAGAGCTGTCTGAAGTGGCTGCGCTTTTACACCACGCGCGCACAGAGGATAGAGGGCACGCTTGCTATTATGCACCAAAGCACCAACTACTTCCACTATCTCGTGGAGAGCGTCTCGAGTATGCTGCAGGTTATCCGTAGCGGGCTAGAGGTGGATTATTATGTGCTCGATACCTCCACGCCCTTTGCGCGCGAGATGGTAGAGATCTTACAAATCCCGCGTGAGAAAATCCTCTCGCCCAAGCCCCATCGGCTTTTGCGTGCGGATTGTGTGGTGTTGCCCACGCTCACTGCCGATGTCGAGACGATAGAATACCGCGATCGCCTGCTGTTTGCCCACGCGCTCTCACTCCCGCTCAATATCCTAGAGTTTTACGTGCGCCTCAGCACACGCGCACACGCGCCCACCTCCCGCCCAATGCGCAAGGTATTCCTCACGCACCCAGAGGATTCTAATCGCAATATTGAGAACTTGCAGGAGGTACAGGCGGTGTTTGGAGAGTTTGGCTATGAGATGGTGCTGCCAGATTCTCTAAGTCTAGGGGAGCAAATCGCGCTAATGCGAGAGTGCAAAGTCATCGCGAGTATGCACGGCGCGGGGCTAGCTAATGTGCTCTTTGCGCCAAGCGGGGCGGTGGTGTTTGAGATTTTTAGCGAGTATTATCATAATGTCCAACCCCAAATGTGCGCACTGCTAAGGGGGCACAAGTATCGGTATATGGTGGGGGAGACGCGTGATACCTCTATGCACCCGCAGCAAGAAAATACCTATATCCGACTAGACAAGCTCCGCTGCGCCCTTGAGATTCTGGAGCGACAGACAAATCCCTGAATCTAGTGGATGTGGGGGCTTGATTTTTAGAAAATTTATCGTATAATGCCCTCATATTTTTGTAATTAAAGGATTTTTATGCTCCACACGATCAAATCCCAGCTCAAAACATACACAAAACACATATTATCCACATACCGCCAATCACGCTCACTCAAATATTTCTTGACTAAAACCGCCCAATACCTAGCCCTGCATGAAAACCTAAAGCCCCTGCCTCAAGAACATAAAGAGGCTGTGCTAGCGTATTGGAGTAGGTTTATAAATGGGGGGGGGGCAAGCACAAAGAGGCTAGATCTCACTCTTGATTGGCACACAATTCTCTACAATGTCAATCAAAATCACCCACTTGATGTTCGTTATTTAGACAATCCCTTTTATTATCTCAATATTATTCCGTATTTTAACCCTAATTCTTATGCACAGGTTTTTGCTGACAAAAACTACTACGACACGCTTTTTGCACATTATCATAAACCAAAAAGTATCCTTAAAAACATTAAAGGCACGCTGTATCGATCACACAAAAGTATCCCAAGCCATTTAATGCCCACCACTTTACAAGAAGCTATAAAGATTCTTAAGTCCTACGAAAAAGTAGTGATCAAACCTACCGAATACAACACCACTGGATCTGGTAAAAATGTGCAGATTCTCCACACCCAACAAAGTGAAGATACTCTCATACAAGTCCTGCAAAGCTATCCAATGGACTATATCGTGCAAGAATTTATACAGCAACATCCCTATCTTAGCAATCTCAACACGCATTCAGTTAATACCTTTAGGATTATGACTCTCCTGTATAAAGGCAAGATTCACACACTCCCTAGTAGTCTCCTTGTAGGCGATACACGCCCCACTTCTAATGGTGGGTTTTTCCGTATCGGCATTAGTGAATCTGGTAGCCTGCGTGATTTTATTATAAAAGGCAAAGGAGAGGCGATACAATCCCTCCCTAATCTCAAAGAACCCTTTGATCCTAAAATCCCACATTTCTCTGATGTGCTTGATATGGCGTGCTCTATGCACCTGTGTATCCCACACCTTGGGCTTATTGGCTGGGATTTTAGTATTGATAGTGCGGGCAATCCTATCTTTATCGAGCTCAACCCCATGTACCCGGGCTGTGAAATCATTGAATTTTGCAATACTCCGCTATTTGGGGATTTGAGTGATGATATATTTACCCAAGTCGCACAAAACACCAAAGTCTAAGATACAAATCCCACAAAGGCACACATATGCAAAAGATCATAAAAACACAATTTGAGGATTCTGCAACTCCACATATCAATCACCACATCCGCACCCTCAAGCCTTATATCCCCATTTCACACAAAGTCTGGGAGTGTGTGCATAAGGAAAATATCCTAAAACTTGATTGGAATGAATCCACCATACCGCCATCACCTCTAGTTACACAGGGCTTATATCATTTCCTAGACCATGGTTTTTTGCAGTGGTATCCCGACACACACAACACCGAGCTCTATGCCCTTCTCGCCAAGTATGCACGCGTAGATTCTGAGCAAATTGAGATTTTTGGGGGTTCAGATTGTGCACATGAATACATTTTACAGGTTTTTTTAAACACAGGGGACAAAGCCTTGATAGTCGCTCCCACATATGATAATTTCCGATCAAGGGCGCAAGGCATTGGGATCACAACACACTTTTTTTATCTCACACAAGATTTGACACTTGACTTTGAAGCTTTAGACAGAGCCATTATCCACCACACGCCCCAAATGGTTTATATCTGCAATCCCAACAATCCCACAGGCATAGTCTATGACAGCGTACAGCTCCAAAATCTCATACAAACTCATAGCAATACGATGTTTCTCATTGATGAGGCGTATTATGAATTTTGTGCCCAAACTCTAGCTCCTCTTACAGTCACACATAAAAATCTCATCATCACGCGGACATTTTCCAAAGCTTTTGGTTTGGCAAGCTTTCGTATCGGCTATTGTATAAGCCATGCACAAAATATAGCCTTGCTCAATAAGCTACGCAACCCCAAAAGTCTCTCTGCTCTCGCACAAGTAGCAGCTATACATGCTCTTAAAGACGAGTCGTATATGTGGGCATATGTCAAGGAAGTGCAACACGCCAGAGAATGGTTTGGCACACAGATCCATAATCTTGGTATCAAATCCTATCCTTCTGCAGCAAACTTCATACTTATCTCACATACACACAATCTCTGCGAACTTTTAGAACGCCACCATATCTACATACGCGACTATCGACATATTATCCCTGAGCACTTTCGCATCACCATCGGCACACGCACACAAATGCAAAAAGTCTATAAAGCATTAAATGGGGGGGGGGGCAGCACCAAAATAAAAACTTCCCAAAAAGCATTTCTGCACATACAAAACACCCTCTATCTCCCAATCCTAATATTCTTACTTTTTGCGTACTCAAGAGCTTATCTGGTGCCTTTCCCTACATTACTACTCTACATAAACCACAACACAAGGAGATCTTATGCAGTTAAATAAAAATCAACAAATCATCGCAGAGAAAATCAAAGCTCTAAAAGACGCTGCAGGCAGTCATAGTCCAAGTATCTTTACACTTATAGAACGCATACCCGAGCTTAAGATCACTATTGATGCGTGTTTTCTCTCAAATCCCTATGCCACAGATCTTTTTATGCGCTACTTACAGCAAGAGCTGTGTGATACAAAAAAACTAAGAGATGTTTTGGAGTTTTATCCCTCACAAAATAGTGTCATTGCTGAAGTCCTTGCCAATCGCCTAGATCTTGACAAAGAATGCATTTTCGTAGGAAATGGGGCAATAGAGGTTATCCAAGCTGTTTTACATAATTTTGTAGAACGCAAAATTGTAGTCAATATCCCCACATTTTCCTCCTACTATGAATTTAGCAATACCAAAACAGAAGTGGTGCTCTATCAACTAGCAAAAGAAAAGGACTTTGCACTTGATACACAAGCCTACATCGAGTTTGTCAAGACCCAAAAACCACAAAGTATTGTGATCATCAACCCCAATAATCCCGATGGTGGCTACATACCTTATGAAGAATTACGTCTTATCATCGCTAGTCTGCCTGAAGTAGAAAATATCATCATTGACGAGAGCTTTTTACACTTTGCTTTCGAAGATGACACATATAGCTTCCTATCATATAGTGCGCTTTTTAAAGAATTTCCCAATGTGATTTTAATCAAAAGCATGTCAAAGGATTTTGGTATCGCTGGCATTCGTGCAGGCTATGGGATTATGGCAAAAGACAAAGTCGCCAGACTTCTACAAAATGGCTATTTATGGAACTCTAATGGGCTTAGCGAATATTTTTTTAGGCTTTATGTGCGCAATGGATTTATAAGTGAATACGAAAATGTAAGAAAACTCTATATTCAACAAACACAAGAATTTTTCACACACCTATCCCAAATCCCAAAGCTCAAGGTCTATCCAAGCAAAGCAAATTTCGCGATCATAGAGATTCTAAATGGAGAGACAAGCACAGACTTTGTGATGAAAATGCTTATCAAACATGGAATCTATGTGCGCACTTGTAGTGACAAAATAGGCTTAAACGGCGAGTTTATCCGCCTTGCCTCAAGGAGCAAGGAAGAAAACACCAAGATTATACAATCTCTGTATGATGAACTTAGACATTCATAGCCACACAAATCCTTATCGTAATGTGCTATACTTCGCGCATTTAGCAAAGTCAATAGCTTTAAAATATAATCAAAAGGAATAAAATGCAAAAGATCTTAGCCATCTTTGATTTTTGTGAAACATTAGTCTCTATTCAGAGTATCCAACCATATCTAGATATGGTTGGCAAGGCAAACCCCTACTACAATAAACAAACCTTGCATTGGCAACGCAAGATCCTACCGCGTCTTCATAGATATACCAAACTTTCCGTATTTGATTTTAATCCCCCACGCTATCCAGAACTCAAGGGATTTGATATAGAACATGCCACACAAATAGCAAAAGACTATGTGCAGCAAAATCTCATACACAAAACCAATGCAAAGGTGCTGGATCGATTGCGCTTTCACCAAGAGAGTGGGCACACTATAGCCATTGTATCTGGCGGACTTGAAATATACATCAAAGAGTTCGCTAAGCTTTTTAATATAGATAACATCATAGCAATTAGCCTACAATCACACGATGGTATTTTAAACGGAAATATAGATGGTATCCACACTATGGAATATCGTAAGCTCTATAAACTTACACAAATGCTTGATACAAATGCCTTTGACCTCAAGAACTCTTATGCATATAGTGATTGCCCTAGTGATATACCGCTACTCTCTTTTGTGGGTAACGGTGTAGCGATAGAATGTGGTAAGGATCTGCAGTGGGCACACATTATGGGGTATGAAATACTCTAGAGTAAGCACACTCGTCTGCTTTGTGATTGAGGTTTATTGCTAAGGCATATGCACTAAAACCCATAATACACAAAATACACCATCACATTAAAGAGTCGATACACTCCAGATTCTCTGTAAAAATCTGGCACACTGGATTTGACCCCGATACCTAGCCCAAAACCATCGACAATATCCACGCTCATACCTATCTCTGCGACCGCACCGCCGATGTTGGCTTGGGTAGCGTTCGTGCCTGTGTGGTGCAGGCTCATATATTCTGCACCCACGCGCACATAAGGCAGCAAATGAGTGAATCTATACCCCACCTTGCCCCCAATCCCGATACTATAATACCCGCCATCATTCATCGCATTGAGGGGCCAGACATTGCCCTCCAGATATCCAGCCACCAGCCAGCTATCCCATAGCCCGCCGCGCTCGATCCCAAAGAGTACTCCCGAAATGCTCTTGCTCCCATATTCACCTCTAATCTCACTCACGCTCGCGCCACTCCAGCCTATACGGAAGCTATCATAGCCCCACGCAATGTGTGAGCCTATGAGTATAAACAGCACTAATCCTCTCATCATCGCCCTTAATTTAGCCCCCACCCATAAATTGCAATATCTCGATCTCATCGCCATCACACAGCGATGTATTAGCCCAATCCTGCGCACGCACCACTTGAGTATTTTGCGCTAGTGCGATGGTTTTAGCCCCTGCACCCACCTCTTCGATGAGCTCGGCGATGGATCGCGCCGCTGTGGTGTAGGATTCACCATTGAGAATGATTTGCATACCGCCTCCTTTGTGTATTCTTTGTATTTTCACTTGGTCTTGCCAAAAAACTTTGCAAAAAATCCGGGCTTGTTGTGCTGCTTAGTGCGTGCGATGGCAAGCGCGCCACTTGGGACATTATGTGTGATGGTGCTACCTGCGGCTATGAGTGTGTTGGATTCTAATCGCACGGGCGCGACAAGCTGACAATCACTCCCTACAAACACATTTTTGCCAATGATGCTTTTGTGTTTTGCCTTGCCATCATAGTTGCAAGTGATCACACCCGCACCGATGTTGCTCCCCTCGCCTATCTCACAATCCCCAAGATAGCTTAGATGCCCAGCTTTGACACCCTCTAAGTGTGCGGATTTGAGCTCGACGAAATTGCCTATATGCGCGTGTGTGATGTGTGAGTTGGGGCGCAAATGTGCCATAGGTCCCACATCGCTTTTGATAACCACACTAGATTCTATCACGCTATGAGCTTTGATGTGCGAATCCCTAATCACGCTCTTGCCACAGATTCTCACGCCATTTTCCAGCACACACTCCCCTTCAAACACGACATCAGATTCTATATAAATGGTGTGGGGCATATCCATCATCACGCCTTGTGCCATCGCGTGCTCACGCAATCGCGCTAAAAGCACCTCTTGGGCTTTTGTAAGGTGAATCTTGTCATTGACCCCCATATACTCGCCCTCACTCACAAACACACCGCCTATCGCCACGCCCTCATCGCGTGCGAGGGCGACCACATCGGTGAGGTAATACTCCTTTTGCGCATTGGCATTGCTAAGACGTGGGATATAACGTGTGAGCACATCACGATCAAATACATACACACCCGCATTGACACTTCTTATCTCCAACTCCTGCGCGCTTGCGTCTTTTTGCTCGATGATTTTGAGGACTTTGGGATTTTTAGGGGGATTAGCTTGTGCAATGGTATGAATCTCATCTGAATCTAGCACCACGCGCCCATAGCCATCGGGGTTTTGTAGCCAGAGTAGGCTCATCACGATAGATTCTGTGCGCGCACAGAGGGTTTTGAGACTACTAGAGCGCACAAGTGGCATATCGCCATTAAGCACAAGCACGCGGTGGTGTTTGGATTCTATCCCGCGCAGGGCGCCTCCAGTACCCGGAAATCGATCCACATCTTGGATATGGATATGCAATGTAGAATCTAACAACGCCCCAAACTCACACTGCAGCATATCCTGCACCCTTTGGGCTTGATGATAGAGCACGATGTGGATATCATCGCTTAGCTCTAGGGCTTGATTGATGATGAGAGCGAGCATATTCTTGCCACAGAGTGTGTGCAACACCTTTGGTGTGGGGGATTTCATACGCGTGCCAGCGCCAGCAGCCAAAATCACGACAGAGAGAGAGCTATCCATGACAAATCCTTATGTGCGATCATTTTATGGAATTTTAACACACTAAAGCCTATAATCACCGCCCAAGTTTGTATTTTAGGATTTACAGGTTTATATTTTAGATTTGATTGAAGGTGGAGATTTGAAACATTTTAGCTTGTGCGCGCTATGTCTGCTGTGTCTCTTTTTGGTGCCTCTAAACGCCGATGAGCAAGAACACCCCTACATGATAGAGGTCCAAAACCCCTACACACCTAAAGAACCGCTTGTGCCAAACCTCATGCCACAGGTCGCCACGACCTCAACACCAGAGCAACAAACCCAAGAGATCATCTCTACACCAAATGTCCAAATGCCCCCAGAGCAGTTTATCCCCAAGCTCAACCTCTCGCTTACCCCACCGAGTGAGCCAAAGGAGCTCGTAACCACGCTCAATGTCGTGATCATTATCACGCTCCTTGTGCTAGCACCCTCGCTTATTTTGGTGATGACAAGCTTCACGCGTATTTTGATCGTCTTTGCGTTTTTGCGCACTGCGCTAGGCACACAGCAGTCCCCGCCCACACAGATTCTCGTCTCGCTCTCGCTAGTGCTGACTTTTTTTATCATGGAGCCTGTGGTTACTAAGAGCTATGAGAGCGGTATCAAGCCTTATACAGAAAATCAGATCTCCTATGATGAAGCTTTTGTACGTGCTGCCAAGCCTTTTAAAGAATTTATGATCCAAAACACGCGCCAAAAGGATCTCGCGCTATTTTTCCGCATACGCAACCTTGATAACCCCCAGACTATCGATGATGTGCCTCTAACCGTGGCGATCCCGGCATTTATGATTAGTGAGCTTAAGACGGCGTTTTGGATAGGATTTTTGCTCTATCTGCCGTTTTTGGTGATCGATATGGTGATAAGCTCCGTGCTTATGGCAATGGGTATGATGATGCTCCCACCGGTGATGATTTCGCTGCCCTTTAAGATTCTGGTGTTTGTGCTTGTAGATGGATTCAATCTCCTCACGGGCAACCTCGTGGCGGGATTTAAATAGCTGTGGTTTGCGCGCATTTTGGGATCTGTGGCGGGTGCAGAGCCTATGAGCATTACGACTTTGCCGCGCAAGCAAGGCAAGTTGCAGAGATGCTACTCACCCATGATAAAAATAAATCGCATGAGATCACACCACTGCTTTTTACCTCACCACAGCAGGGCTTTAGAGCTAGGGCGGATTTTAGATTCTGCACTTATGAGGGGTTTTATTTCGCTACCAATGCCTTTGGCAAAAACGAGCGCACCAAAATCACGCACTGCCCCATACTGCTAGAACCTATACAGATTCTCATACACCATATTCGTGAGATATTTGCGCCCTTAGCAGATTCTCACCCACTGCGGCATAAGCTCTATGGCTGTAGCTTCCTCTCGACTTATCAAACGTGTATTATCACGCTTATCTATCACAAACGTTTAGAATCTCATAGCGCTGATTCGCTCTCCATACTACGCGATAGGCTCACAGAGATCCTCCAAGCACACTATCTTGGCTTTGAGATTATTCTCATAAGACGTGCTAAAGGGGAAAAAGTAGTGTATGGCACATCTCAAAATTCTCATATCCCTAGCGATTGTATTATGGATAATTTTAGCACCTACCTTGATGCAGCGCGCAGAGATTCACTCCAAGCAAGCGGCATAGATCTCCATAAATGCACGATTTTCAAAAAAGAAAGTCTCTTCTCCCAGCCAAATCCCTTCATCAATGCCAAAATGCTTGACTTCCTGCTCACTACACTCCCGCGCCTTATCCCAAACATCGCACAAAGCGACCTTTTAGAGCTATATTGTGGGAGTGGGAATTTCACCATTGTGCTTAGTCAGATCTTTAGACGCGTTTTTGCCACCGAAGTGGTCAAAGATTCTATCCACACACTCCAGAGCACACTCGCCCACCACGTCATCACCAATATCACCCTTGCGCGCCTCAATGCAGAGGAGAGCATAAGTGCGCTTTTAGCACAGCGCGAATTTTTCAGGCTCAAAAATGTGGATTTGAATAGTTTTAGATTCGGAGCGATCCTCATCGATCCACCTAGAAGTGGCGTGGGCGATGAAGCTATGCTAGAGTTTATCGCGCGTTTTCCTCTCATCGTGTATATTTCCTGCGCGCCCCAAACCCTCCATAACGACCTCAAAGTCCTGCGACGCACGCACCGCATACACACATTAGCACTCTTTGAGCAATTCCCCTACACCCACCATATAGAATCTATCTGTATTCTCACACGCTAACGTGTAATATCATCGATTGTCTTATTTGCCTCATTAGAAATATCATCAAGCTTTTGGTTGATGGCGTTTTCTTCTTTGAAAGTATCAATTTTCTTATCCACATCCACAAATGCCTCTCGCACATCCGCACACCCCACGATACCAAACACCATAGCACCCATCACAGCACACACAAAACCTCGCTTCATACCAATCCTTTTATTTAAATCTCACATCATATTCGCTTCTGTATTTTGCGTATATGATAACGCAATTTTGCCCCATACAAGCTTACAAACAACAATACAAGCCCAAGTGCGATACTCGCGCGCCCAAAGCCAAAGCCCTGCTCTCTAGCGGATGTGTTTTTGCCCAGAATCTTAGAAATTGTCTGTATGTCTTTGTTGCTATAAGCAAACTCCACCGCCCCCGCCATCGCTTCAGGTAGGGGAGCAGTGCGCACGATATTGCCAGATTCATCATACAAAAGTGCAGAATCTATCTCGATCACACTTCCTTGCGGTGTGGCAAAAAGCCACAAAGTTGCGTCTTTAGGCACAAACTCGCCATCGCTAAGCACTATGATATTTTCCCCATAGAATCTAGCCGCCTCTAGCGCTAGTGCTCCATTGCTCGCACCAGAATCTAGTGCGCTCTCAAACACGCCATCACGCCATGGAAGCCCGCTAGAATCTAGCTTTTGTAATTGATGGATTTGCGTGAGATAATCACAGCTAAATGGCGAAAACAAATACGCATTTTGTGCAAAAATCACGATACTCGAGCAAGGCTTGTGTGTGCGTAGTAGAATCTGAAGTTTTTTGATCGCAAAGCTTAGGCGCGATGGATAAATATCGCGCGCCTGCATAGACTTAGAGACATCAAGCACAAACACCACTTTAGCACTCTCACGGGGTATGATGGATTCAAAAAGTAGGATTTGCACCCCACCAAGACAAAAGCACACCATCGCCGCTATGGTGAAAAAATCACGCCTCTGGTATCGGTAACCAAGGATCACTATGCTCACCACGCACACACACAAAAAAACAAATATCGCCATCTCACCGCCCTCTGCGCCATAGCTCAAAATACCCCCACACACCTAGTAGCACGATCCCAAACCCCAATACCACGATACTCATATCATAGCTATAGGGCTTCATAATCGTGTGGGGCGTGATCTCGCCGATACGCTCATAGACTTCCGCAAGCTCACTCTCATTGATCGCGCTAAATGCCTTACCCCCGCTTGTTTTCGCGATAAAATCTAGGCTTTGCATATCACCGCCATCACTGATATTAATAGGGTAGATTCTCACACCCGATTTGATCGCTAGGTCGATCATCTCATCGGTGCGAATATTTGAATCCGTATCAAATCCATCGGTAAGCAGGATAATGCTGCGCTCAATCTTCTCATCATCGCGCCTCTCCAAAAAACTCTGAATATCCTGCGTGCTATCAAACTCCATAAGCGCATAGATCGTGCGCACAAGTGCATTATTGATCGCTGTCTTGCCCCCAGCAAGTCCAAGCGTGAGGCTATCGATCACATAATGCAAAAATTCCCGATCTTGTGTGAGGGCATTTAGCACCAGTGTGTGCTCCCCAAATGCCACGATGAGCATACTATCGTAAGGATTGCTATCGATAAAATCCTTGCTAAGTCTTTTTAGCACTTCGAGGCGGTTTTCGCCCGTGTGGCTGAAATCCACCGCCTCCATCGAAAAGCTTGTATCAAGCACCAGCGCGATTTGGCTCTGTGTCAGCGGAGAAAGGCGATCATCTATCTGCCACAGGGGCTTAGAGAGCACACACACTATACAAGCAATCCCAACAAACTTCACAATCTCTAGCCAACGAGGCTTCTTGCGCCTTCGCACCAGCGCGATATCAGGCACATACACGCGTATGCGCTGCCTACCAAGCAGCCACTGCGCCAGAGCAAACACCACCAGCACAAGCCACGCGATCGGATAGGCAAAACTCATAGAATCTCACAAATGCGTTGGTATCGAGCGATGAGGTGTGAATCTAACGGGGGAGGAGTAGGGGCGAATTTATAAACATCAAGATCCCTAGAAAACTCCTCTAGCTGCGTGAGTGTGGAGAGTTTAAGAATCTTAGATTCTCTAGCCTTAGTGATGAGTGCGCCAAAATCTTTAGCAAAACGCTTAGAATCTCGCACATCAAGGGATTGTAGCTGTTTTATGATCGGATTTTTTCTCTTGCTTAGCACAAACCACGCGCAAGATAAGCACACGATGAGGATACACAGCCCCACGATGACAAGGGGCAAGCCCCAAGGCGTGATAGGCTCGAAAATATCGGCAAGCTCGTGCATTGCTATTTTTTAGGTCTAAAATATCGCAACACCAAAAAGCTCACGAACGCCACGCTGCACACGACAATAATCGTGCTAAAGGCTTCAAAATACCCAAATGGCTGGCTAAGGTCAAACACCTCTCTCATCACTTAAATCCTAGAGCGTGTCAATAACTTGTTGGCAGCGCGCACAGAGAGATTCCTCGCTTTGTGCGACAAACTGCCAGCAACGCGGGCATTTATGCGCCCTAGAGCGCGCGATTAAAAAGCGCTCGCTTTTGCCCTCTAGCTCCACCTCAAAGCTTTTTAAAACTTCAAGTCCTTCTTCACTGCCACTCCAGCTGCTGACAATCAGCCACCTATCAAGCTCGCTAAACTCATTAGCATTATAACTTACCACGCAAAGCTCTAGGGAAGATTTGATGATTTTCTCTTTTTTCAGCGAATCTACGCCAACACCAAAGCTCTCGCGGATTTTCATCAATCGATCAAAATCTGCCTTTGGTCTGTGCGCCCCGATAACCTCTGCTATGTCTGGATTTCTCAAGCTAAACACATCGCTTGTCTCACTCTTAATGTGTGCGTTAGCATAGCTAAAGGCTTCATACGCGGTGTAGGTGAGCGTAGGCGCGATGACAAAAAGGAGTTTTTTGAGGATAAACGCCATTGTGCTTTGGATAGATTTTCTCCGCGCAGAATCTAGTCCATCACAATACAAGCTATCCTTGCACAAATCCATATACACGCCACTTAGATGCGTGCTCACAAAGTTCATAATCACACTAAAGCCCTTGGCAAACTCGTATTCTAAAAATAGCCTAAGTGCCTGCTCCAGCTCGTCATTTGCCAACCAAATAATATAGCGGTCAATCTCTGAATCTAGCGGTGTGATCTCGCTCAAATCCTGCGTATTAGCAAGCAAAAAGCGTATGGTGTTGCGGATTTTTTTATACTGCTCGCTCACTTGCTTGAGGATATTATCAGAGATTCTCTGATCGTTTTGGTAGTCACTAAGTGCCACCCACAGCCGCAAAATATCGCTCCCATAGCGTCTTAGAATCTCTTGGGGTGCGATGACATTGCCCTTGGATTTACTCATTTTCTCGCCATGCTCATCCATCGTAAATCCATGCGTGAGGATACTCGTGTATGGGGCTTTTGCGTGTATGGCACAGCTCACAAGCAGTGAGCTTTGAAACCACCCGCGGTGTTGATCACTCCCCTCTAGATACATACTCGCTGGATACTCCCCTGCGTCGTATTCGCGCGATTGGAGCACGGCTCTCCAAGTGCTACCACTATCAAACCACACATCAAGAATATGGTGAATCTTCTCATAATGCGCGCTATTGGCACGATAGCTAGGTGGGAGCAGCTCTTCTACGCTCCTACTCCACCACGCATCACAGCCCTCACTCTCAAAGACCTGTGCGACAAACTCCAATACTTCTGAATCTAGCAGTGTCTCGCCCGTGCGCTTGTCTTTAAAAAACGCGATAGGCACGCCCCAATCCCGCTGCCTAGAGATACACCAATCTGGGCGGTTTTGGATCATTGAGGTGATTCTATTGCGCCCATGCTCTGGGTAAAATCGCACCTTTTCTAGCTCGCTTAATGCCACCTCGCGCAGAGTCTTGCCATGAGTGCCAAAGGGCTTGTCCATAAGGATAAACCACTGCTTAGTCGCGCGGTAAATCACAGGCTTGTGCGTGCGCCAGCAAAATGGATAAGAGTGTATGAATCTAGAAGCATGCAAGAGACTATCGCCTAAGAGTTCCAAAATCCTCTCATTTGCCTTAAAGACATGCACCCCAACGAGTGAATCCACCACCTCATCACGCAAAAGCCCTTTGGTTTTAAGCGTCTCATCATAGCAGCCATCATCATCGACAGGCATAAGCACTTCCATATCATACTTCAGACACGCGTAGTAGTCCTCCTCGCCATGCCCGGGCGCACTATGCACTAGCCCACTCCCGCCACTCATCAGCACATGATCACCCAAAATCAATCGTGAGATTCTGCCATTTAGCGGATTTATCGCCTCAAGATTCTCAAACTCCTCTCCCTTATAGGTTTTAGCGATCTCACCTTTGGTAATGCCAATCTCTACAAGGCTCTGCAACAGGGGCTTAGCGATGATGTAGCCTTCAGTGGTGATGGCATATTGCTCATTAGCATTGAGACAGATGGCTTGGTTTGCCGGCAGTGTCCAAGGCGTGGTCGTCCAAATCACGGCTTTAGCGCGATCTACACCAAGCTTTTGGCAAGATTGCGCGCTTAGATCAAATCCCACAAATATCGAATAGTCCTCTTTATCTTGATATTCCACTTCGGCTTCGGCTAGCGCACTCTTTGCTGCCCAGCTCCAAAACACCGGCTTGCTACGCTCTATGAGCAATCCCTGCTTAGCGATCTCACACAGGGCACGATAGATCTCCGCCTCAAAGGCAAAATCCATGGTTTTGTAAGGTTTCTCAAAATCCCCCAAAACGCCCAAATCCTGAAATTCCCCACTCTGAATCTCAATAAACTCCCGCGCCCATTCGCGGCATAGCTCGCGAATTTGTGTCTTTGGCAAAGTATCTTTTTTGGCTTTGGTGATTTTCTCCTCCACCTTTTGCTCGATAGGCAGTCCGTGGCAATCCCAGCCGGGCGTATAGGCAATCTCACACCCTTGGAAATAATGAAGCTTCACCACTATATCTTTTAGAATCTTATTGAGCGCGTGTCCGATGTGGATATGCCCATTAGCATAGGGAGGTCCATCATGTAACGTAAAGCTAGAAGCCACCGCGCTTACATCTGTGTGTGAATCTAATCTCTTGGTATTGGCAGCGCGCATACGCGCATAGATTCTATCCTCGCGCCACTTTTGATACATCGCTGGCTCGTTTTGGGGGAGATTCCCACGCATAGGGAAATCAGTGTTTGGCAAAATCAGTGTGTCTTTGTAATCCATCTCATACCTCGTGTGTCAAAATGCCCCGCATTGTAACAAAACTTGCATAAGAAATGCATAACTTCATGCGCGATTTACGCGACAAGTGAGGCTAATCACGCACAATCTGCGTGCCAATACCCTCTTTGGTAAAGAGCTCTAGCAGCAGCGAATGCTCGATGCGCCCATCAATGATATGCGCCTTTTTCACGCCATTGCGCACACAGCCCACGCACGCCTCAAGCTTGGGGATCATACCGCCACTGATCACACCACTTTGGCGCAGAGATTCTATAGAGCTTGGTGTGAGCGAACTAATAAGCTGCCTATGCTCATCAAGCACACCCGGAATGTCGCTAAGAAACATCACTTTGCTCGCTCTAAGTGCTTTGGCGATCTCGCACGCGGCGATGTCGGCGTTAATATTATACCCCGTGCTGTCCTCACCACTAGCAATAGGCGCGATGATGGGGATAAACCCCTCACTTAGAATCTTCTCTAATAATTTCGTATCCACCTTGGTAATCTCCCCGGTGTAACCAAACTTCCCATTATCCTTTGCTTGCGCGCTTAGTGTCAGCCCATCTTTGCCACTTATGCCCACTGCGTGTGCACCGTGGAGATTGAGAAATGCTGTGATCTCTTTATTAATCTCACCACTTAGCACCATTTCCACCACCTGCATACATTCCTTGCTTGTGACACGATAGCCATCGAGGAAGTGGCTCTCTATCTGCAGTTTAGCAAGCATTTCATCGATCCGCTTACCTCCGCCATGCACCACCACCGGGCGTATCCCCACCATATACATCAGCACCAAATCCAATGCAAAACTCTCTTTGAGCTCGGGGTTTAGCTGAGCAGCCCCGCCGTATTTGATGACGATAGTCTCCTCACGAAAGGCACGAATAAAAGGGATAGATTCTAAGAGCACATTGACGATTTTTTGCTGGGTTTTGTAGGATTTTTGCATTAAGCTGCCTTTTATAAGAAATTTATCTTTTTGCATTATTATTACTAAAAAAACATTAAGGAGCGCATAATGAAAAACATTGTCTTGCTAGATTCACAGACCTTGGGAGAATGCGATTTGAGCGTATTTGAGCGATTTGGAAATTTCACACACTACCCTACCACAAACCCACAAGAAGTGCTAAGTCGCTGCAAAGACGCACATATCATACTAACAAATAAAGTCGTGTTAAACTCAGACCTACTCGCACAGCTCCCTAGCCTCGAACTCATCTGTATTACCGCCACAGGTATGAACAATGTTGATTTAGAGTATGCTAAACAAAAGGGCATTATAGTCAAAAATGTCGCGGGGTATTCTACCAACGCTGTGGCGCAGCACACACTGATGATGGCACTAAATCTTTTGGGGAATCTAGGCTATTATGATCAATATTGTAAAAGTGGGGAGTGGAGTAGGAGCGCGATTTTCACACATATCAAGGATCCTATACGCGAGATCGATGGACTAGAATGGGGGATCATCGGGCTAGGCACGATAGGACGCAGAGTAGCAGAACTAGCGCAGAGTTTCGGGGCGAAGGTGAGCTACCACTCCACCAGTGGCAACAACACAAACGCGGGCTATCCGCACAAGGACTTAGATTCGCTCCTACGCACAAGCGACATCATCTCTATCCACGCCCCACTCAATCCACAGACCAACAATCTCCTACACGCGGGCAATCTCACACTGCTTAAAAATCACGCGATATTACTCAATATGGGGCGCGGAGGGATCGTCAATGAATCTGACATTGCTAAAGTTTTAGAATCTAAGTCCATATATTTTGGCACCGATGTGCTTGCCAAAGAGCCTATGGAGTCAAACCATCCGCTATTAAACCCCAAAATCGCGCACAAGATTCTACTCACACCGCATTATGCATGGGCGTATGATAAGGCTAGGGAGAGGCTATTAGAGGGGGTTGTGAAAAATATCGCCGAGTTTGTGAGGTAATGCAATGGACGCTAAATCTCGATTCTAGATTTAGCTCAAAAATCACTAGGAATACATATTGCTTAACCCCATAGAGTTTGACTACATACAGAAGGGATTCTATGGGTAAGAGAAGGGTTTTGGTAAGCATTGCGCTAAGCAGTATGCTAATGGCATATGATTTTAACCCTACCAATTTTCAAAGCACGGATTGGAGCGAGTTTTGGACACAAGACACAACCCAACCCTTCTATGTATGGGGAAACCAAAATGATACCCAACAAGGTGGCATAGGTGCTGGTTTTGTCTTTGATGGTAGTAATATTTATTTTTTCAAAGACAATACACATATCAATGCCAATAATATCAACGATATTTGGATTATCGGATCAAATAGCACTAGATATATTTTGCTTGATTTTACTAAAAACGCCCTGCGATATGATGAGGTAGGGCTACACTTCCGCGGTGGGAGCACGACCACAGCCGCGAGTGAGTATGTCTTGCTAAACACCAAATACACTGGAGATGATGGCTCTATCGTGCGTGGGATTTTCTTTGATCCTAGGACAAATTATGGGCAAATGATGCTCTCCATCATCGGCTATGATAATAACACTCAAGGACCTTGTAATGCCAATACCACCGGTGGCTGCTCCTCGGTAAGTGCGCGCTCAAAGTTTGTCTTCCGCGGCACCGATGTGAATGACAACATACGCCAACGTTATTATAGCCATGACTTTGTCTTTGGCACACCACTAGATTCTGAAAACTTTGGGCAAAGCATCGAACACGCACAATTTAAGGGCAATACGATTGACTTTAGCGGTGGGTATTGGGATCAAAATGGCGAAAATGCCGCCCTCACCACAGGAGCAGTAGCTAATAGCTATGAGCAAAGTCTCGTGTTTAATGGCGCGGATTCTATCACGCAAGATTCTATTGAGTTTCTTATCGGCAGTGGTAAAACCACGCTAGGGCTCTATAACCTAGGCACCAAATCCTTTAACTTCTCAAACCTCTCTACGAGTTCTAAATTGCACTTAGATTCTGTAGGGAGCTCCATTGCGGGAAACCTCCTCTATGGCGCAGATTCTAGCCTCAATCTCATTTTTGCTTCCTCTGCCCAAAGTCTCAATGTCGCGCGAGAGGATGGCACCACCCAAGCCCTAAGCTCTCTTATTAGCACTTCTAGCTATCTAGGTGGCGTGCCAAATAGCGGGCAGGGTGGTGGCGCAAATGGTATCATCGGGATTGATGATAGTGCGCAAGTGAGCTTCATTGGTGCAAACTCACACCGCTTTGGCTACTCTACCACGCCACCCAGCGATAGCTTTCAGTTTATCGGCTCGGCAGATTCTGCCACGCCTACGACTAACCGCGTGCTATTCCTAAACGCGGGGAATCTCAATGGCACGATCTTCTCTACCGCCGCGAGCTCTGCAGCCAACCCCGCGCCAAATCCCTTGTATTCTAAAATCAACTTCACCCTCTTTGGCACAAGTGTGACAAACCTCAATCTATCAGACTACCCCGCCTCGCAGCCAAGCCCTACCACAGCCAACCACAACACCCTAAGCGCGCTCTTTAGTGCCAATCCCACGCAGTGGAGTAGTGCAAATACCAACCTCGCGCCCTACTTCGCCTCTATGGATATGCAGAGCTCTAGGCTCACCGGTAGCGCGACATTGAGCAATAATGCAAAAGTCAATCTTATCTTTGATGGGGCGAATACCCACGACTTTGGATCGGGCACAGGAGCGACTATCACGGGGGGTAGTACGGATTCTCAAATCATCTTTAACAACGCCAATGGCAACGCCGCGGGCAACCTCAACTACGAATCTATCAGCGGGTTTAGAGGCTCAATCTTAGCGTTTAACTCAAATCTTAGCTCTAGCACCGCAAATTCTGCCACAGGCTTAGCGCAAGGATCATTTAGCAACTACACACATATTTTTAATGGCTATGGCGCGGGTATCACGACTTCTGCCTCCACACAAGGGCAAAACGCGATCAATCAGATTCTCGCGGGATTCAATAATGCAAGCGGGGGCTTAGCAAACTACAACGTGAGTGATCTGGTTGCTAGCACGAGTCTCACTGCAAACATCACGGCAGATACACAAAAGACGCATTTTGTGTTTGTAGGGAGCAACGCGCTAGGCAGTGGCGTGGATCTCTCGCAAGCAAATAATAGCGTGCGTTACACCTTTATCGACTCTGGGGGGTTTGATTTAGAAAACAGCACCACCAAATACGGCAACGCGACTATCTCGCTAGCTGGCAATAGCTGGGCTACGCGCAATATCAGCGTGGCTTACACTGGCACACTGGATGTCTCAATACGCAATAAAGACACATCACAAGGCTTTTATAACAACCACCTTTATGGTGCTACCAAAAAAGATGTAGTGCTGGATTTTGGCGGGGATATAGCAGGAAACTCATCTGGATCAGGATCTATCCACAAAGGCTACATCACTGGTGGCACGAGTGATAGCACCTATATTTTTAGCAACATCGGTGGCACACTGAATCTAGATAAAACAGGAGAACCAGAACACGGCTATTCAAATAGCATTAATGACTTACCCAATGAACAAACATATGTCAATGCTAACAATGTCTCAGACCTCCAAAAACAGCTTATCCTCAATGGGATTCTTTTCTATGTTTCTACTGATGAAGGTAGAGGCTGTAAAAATGGCACATGCGCGACTATAGGCTTTAGAGATACCAATATTAAGGGAAATTTGAGCGATGATAGCTTTGGCATTGATGCGGTGTTTAACACCAGTGGCAATATGGTGGAGAATGCCTACACCGATACTAATGGCAATAAGATTCACATCATAGAATCTGGTAGCGCGAAATCCTCGACTTTCGAGGGCACTATCGGTGGGAGCTCTAAAAAGCGTATCACATTTATCGGGGCGGATTCGTTTGTGCGTGATTATGCTAACTCCACCAAAACCGGGCTTACTATCACCGGTGGCACGATAGATTCACAATACAACTTTTATAGCGTGGGGGAATTTACCCAAGAAATGGTGGATAATATCGTAGGAGGTGGCGCGTTAGGAAGCTTTAGCTTTGATGGCAACACCACGATTTTTGCCAATATCATCAAAGGTGCCGATACCAAAACAAACAGCGATACAGAATCTATCAATATCGGTATGAATGTCGGTAATAGCACACTAAGCACTTTCACACAAGGCGTGCTTATGCAAGGCACACTCGGAGGCACTATCACCAAAAATGCCGCGTTTGCCTCTGGCTCCTCGCTCATCATCAATGGAGGTAACTCTAGCTCGGTGTATGATTTCTCACTTTCAGGATCAAATGGCGGCGCGCTTATCGTGGTGAAGCTGGACTTTGCAGGTTCAAAGCGCGTTGGGACAGATGGCGTATTTGATACAACAAACACAAATCCTCTCCACAGCACCATTAGGGGACTTGATGGACTCACGAGCATCGCCGGGACACTCAGCAATACCGTGATTGGCGCAGATTCTACAACCACTCCGGCTAATCAAGTGCGCTTCAGTGGCAACGCAAGTGGCGTGGGCGGGCATTGGTTTGTCACAGATTCACACACGATAGATTCACTTGTCTTAGAAAACGACAGCACACTCATCACGGGCGCGAACTTGCGAGGCAACACACATTCTAGCGCGCTTGGGATCGTGGATCTGGCGACTTATGATTGGGAAGGGCGCTGCCATGATGGCACGACCACTTGCAACACTGCACAGAACGCCACAGATTATGATTACTACGAGCTTATAAATCGCGATTTGGGCGCAGGCTTTGAGAAAAAAACGCTCACCATTGGCAATGCAACTAATGCGTATTTTTCCTCGAACAATGGTGTTTTTAAGCTAGGGCTCAATCTCTCTGCTACCGGAGAAAAAGCCGATGAAGTGGTAATTGATCTCAGCCAACCCAACCAAACCATACAAGGCAGTGGCAGCAGAATCCAATTAATCCAAAGTGCTAGCACCGCATCAAGCTATCAATACACCAATGGCGATAAAATCTATGTGGCAAGCCTCACACTCCCAAGCACAAGCGGATTTGATACCAATACATTTTTGGCAGAGGATCAGTATTTGGGGCTAGGGATCTTTAGGACAGAGCTCAAAGCCGAACGAACAAATAATAGCAACACGATGAAGTGGTATTTAGATTCTATCCAAGTCATAGACATTGACAACACCACACTCCAAAACGAAGTGATAAACCCGCTTGAAGGCTCTGTGCTCACGCCGTATTTCAACCTCTACACCGAAACCAACAATATGGCAAAGCGTATGGGTGAGCTACGAGGAGCAAACGATGCAAGCGGTGCGTGGGTGAAACTCATCAAAGGCGCGCTCTCTGGCACTAATGGCTACTATGCTAACAATACGGGCGTGCAGGGGGGCTTTGATAAACGCACTGATATTGGTAATGCGCGCGTGTATTGGGGCGTGGTGGGGAGCTTTATGAATGCATGGGGTAATAACCACGGGCTAAGCCTCCAATCCAATAGCTTCTCGCTTGGATTCTATCGCTCTGCACTCTTTGCTAATAACAGCTACCTAGACATCGTGGGCAAATACATCTACTCCCAAAACATCTACAACACCTCAACCCTAAGCTTTGGTGGCAGGGATACAAGCGGGGTGAGCTCGGCGTATGTGAGTGCAGAGTATGGCAGACGAATGGGGCTAAAAGCAGTGCGCGGTATGTATCTCCAGCCCCAAGCCGAGCTCATCGCGGGATACATTGGGGGGCAAAACTTGCGATTTGAAAACTCTCTGGTGGCACTTAGTGTAGATACTAAGTCGTCTTTCGCGCTTATTGGGCGTGTGGGCGCGGATATGCTCTCAAACTTTAGATTTGGGAATAGTGGGGGATTTTGGCGTGTGGGTGCGAGCTTGGTCAAAGATTTCACCAACAGAAGCACGATGACTATTGATGACAATGTCCAAGCCACCTCTGCGCGATCGCACACAATCAAGGGGGATTTTCGCCTACTCCTAAGTGCTGGGCTAGATATGCGCCTCTCACAAAACTCAAGGCTATACTTCGAGGTGGATAAAAGCTTTTTTGGCAACTACAATCTAGACTATGTCGTATCTGCTGGCTTCCGCTACAACTTCGGCACAAACCCGCGCCGCCAAGCTCCACAAAGCTATCCGAACTTCTATGATCAGCAATATATCAATACCTATCCCACAGGGTATTAGAATCTAATCCCACAAATTTGAAGCTTGATATATGCGCATAAGCGGAATGAAGCGACAATTCACTCGCCACGAGCGATACACAAAAGTAAGCTTTTAGCCAACTTACTATACAATCCTAGCCAAATTTTCACTAAGGCTGGGCGTGTCGTATTTCATCTCCAAAGATACATTTTTGATCTCTGATTCACACTTCGGGCATCAAGCCGCACTGCTCAAAGAACCCATAAGGGGCAAAAGTGCGCTCGCACACGGATTTAAGGACTTCGATACATTTAGCATAACAATGTGGAATCGCACCCTGCGCCCCAAAGATAGAATCTGGCATTTGGGCGATCTCTACTTTGGTAGCGGATATAAGGCACTCAAAAAGCTCAATGGCACCAAGCTCCTCATCGTGGGCAATAATGACATCGGCAAATACGACTATGTGCGCGGACTAAAGCATTGGAGTGTGTGCAGAAAGCTCCGACTACAAATCCCAGAATCGCGCCTCATCAAAGACTATCTCAAGCAAAAATTTGGCAAAGAATCTCTCAAAAACATCTACCTCAACGCCGTGGTATGCGATATAGAGGGCGAGCGGATTATGTTTTCGCATTTCCCGGTGTTTAACCGCAAGCCACGCGATCGATTCGCCCATGCGCGCGATATTTTAGATGAGACTTTCAAACTCGCGCAATGCTCGCTCAATATCCATGGGCATTTGCATTCTAAAGAAAGTGGCAATGACTTTTGTATCAATGTCAGCTGTGAGAAGCTGGGCTTTATCCCGCGCACATTGGGCGAGGTTTTGCACTCTCATAAGAAAAAGAGAAGTTTTTATGATTGAGTTCTATACCGCTATTAGCGCAGGGTGCGCGGTTGGGAGCATTGCTAAGGCGCATAGGATTACATTTGAGAAGCTACAAAAGCTTGGGGTGGTGGAGTTTTATACTAAGCATTCAGATTCTAGCGATTCTAGAAATTCGTCTCTTACACAAGATACTAGGATTTCGGGCAAGCCAAGCGCAGAATCTCACATAGATGTAGAATCTAAAACAATCACAGAATCCACAAACAAGAACCTAAAAAACACTAAAAAGACAAGCCAAGATTCACAAACCAAGCAATATGTCGTGCTCAAATCCAACTTCCTCATCGGCACCATCGACTTCCCCCTAAGCAAATCCCACGCCTTCCTCACGCCCCTGCATCCACACTATCACCAAGATCTTATCATCAAAAACCTCCCACGCAATGTCTTTAGCGGCGACATCGTGCTTGCCAAGATAGAATCTATCAAGCAGGGAAAGAGAAAAGGTGTGATGCGCTACAAAAGCGTGGCGCGGTTTGTGTGTGTGCTAGAGACAAAAGAAAGTCTTGCTATCTGTGTGCTATTCCAAAAAAAGGGTATGATATACGCCTTTAGCCTGCAAGATGGGCAGAGATACAGCCCCAAAGCCTCGCAAAAATCCCTCCGCGCGCTGCCACCAAACTGCGTGATCAAAATAAATCTGCGCTCGCTTGAGATTCACAAAGTGCTAGGCGTGCTTGATGACGCGCGTATCGATACACAAATCGTGCTTGAGCAGCACGTCATAGCGCAAAATTTCACGTCAGAGAGCTTGCTACTAGCACAGAGCTATGGCACGCGTGTGTTGCGCGCGCATTATCCACATAGGCGCGATTATACACATTTGGGATTTTGCGTGATCGATCCTAAGGGTGCTAAGGACCATGATGATGCGATCTACTACGATGCGCATACTAACAAGCTCTATGTGGCGATCGCTGATGTGAGTGAGTATGTGAGCAAAAATAGCGCACTGGATACACAGGCGCGTGAGCGGGGGTTTAGCGTGTATTTCCCTGATAGTGTCGTGCCAATGCTTCCTTTTACACTCTCTAGCGGGCTTTGCTCATTGCAAAAAAACCGCCTACGCCTTGCACTCGTGTGGGAAATCACACTACAAGATGGCAAGGCGGTGGATTACGCACTCTATGAGGGGATTATCAAGGCACACGAGCATATCGATTATGATAGTTTGGATTCTATGCTGGAGCAAGGGAGTCTGCCAAACTCTCTGCAATGGCTTAGCTCCTATATCCCACAGGTGCAAAAACTCCGCGCCAATCGCCTACAGAGTGGATATGATCTCCACAGCCCCGACCCGCAGATCCACCTAGATCGCGATGGTAAGGTGGTGCGTATCAGCCTATCTCACAACTCCCTTGCACATCATATCATCGAAGAATCTATGCTCCTAGCCAACATCGCAGCGGCGCAAATGCTCTATACTCACGCACCTATCGGGCTTTATAGAATCCATCAACCACCCAAAGAAAGCAAAGTCTCACAGCTTCTATACGATATGCAAGAGCTTGGTGCGCCAATAGGACGCGGGGATCTGCGGGTGCAGATTGGGGGGATTCAGAGCTGGGCGAGAAAGAGGGGCGAAGAGTTCGCACAGATCATAGATATGCTCATCATTCGATCCTTTGCCAAGGCGTGCTATAACGCTGTGCCTTCAATGCACTTTGGACTGGGGTTTAGCCTCTATACGCATTTCACATCGCCTATCCGCCGATATGGCGATCTGTGCGTGCATAGAATCCTAAAATCCCTCCTGCACGGCTCTAAGGGGCTAGAGTATCTGTGTGCGCATATGCCAAGTATCGCTCAAGAGCTCAATCTCAAGCAAAAAGCCATAAGTCGCTTAGAGAGGGATTTTAATGACCTAAAAAGCGTGCGCTATGTACTGGATCTGCTCTCTGCTCCTGCTCAAAAATCATCGAGCAAAAGGCTATGTTGTAGGGTGATCATGATCGATGAGCAACGCGAAGATGGGTTTGTGAAATGCCTAGCGCTTGATCTTATCCCGCACGCGTATGTGTTGGTGGATTGTGAGGATTTAGCACGGGACGATGGCGCGGAGCTGGGGAAATTTGCCACCATAAATGTGCGCCTCACAGGTGCGGATCTCATAGCGCGCGAGATCTATGGCACACCAGAAGCACAAATCCAAAAGAAGGCAAGATAATGTATAAAAAAGACCTAGATTCTCTCCTTAATAGACCCAATCCACCTCGTGCGTATCTACTCTATGGAGCGAGTGAGTTTCTCATCAGCCATTATGGGAGCAAGATCGCTACATTGCTCTCTAGCGGGCAGGAGGTGCAGAGATTTTTTTATGACGAGTGCGATGTGGAGCATATCCACTCACTTCTTAGCCAAAATTCACTCTTTGGGGGCGATACATTTATCCTGCTAAAACTGGATAAAAAACTGGATAAAAAATCCTGTGAATCTCTACTCAAAGCTATAGAATCTAATCCAAACAACGCGCTTGTGATCGAGTTTCACATCTCTAGCGCTAAGAGTGAGGCGGAATATATGCAAGATGCACGCACCTTTGCTAGTGCTTTTAAAAGTTCGCTGGCGGTGGAGGTGCGGTTTTTTGAGCCAAGTGTGCAGGAGAGTATGGAGTTTTTGGGCGCGTATGCCAAGCGGCTGGGACTAGAGATCCACACACAGGATCTACGCTATATCCTCGAACTACAAAATGGCGATCTCTCCATCGCGCACAAAGAGATTGAGAAGTTTTGCATCGGGCTAGATTCACAAAGTGGCGTGCGACGTGTGAGTAGCGAGGAAGTGCGGTTTTTATGCGAGGGGATAGCAAGCTTCAGTGTCGAGGAGCTTTTTTGCGCTGTGATGGACAAAAAGCCCTTTATGAAAATCCTCCAAAATATCTATGAGGAAGGCACGAATGAAGTGATGCTAGTACGGGAGCTACAGCGGTTTTTTTATCAGCTGTTTTTGTTTTTTAGCTATATCAAAACACATGGCAATCTCAATGCGAGTGAGATTTTAGGATTTAACCCGCCTAAGCATATCCTAGAGCGGCAGCGCAAGTATTGTCTGTATTTCAAAGAGGCAGATTATATCGAGATTTTTGACCTACTAAACCGCTGGGATAGGGACGCCAAAAGTGGCAAGAGCAAAAACTCCCTCACAACTTTAATCAAAATTCAAGCTATGTTAAGATAGAATCCACCCCTTAAGCCTTGCTCTTTTGACACTTGGATAGATTGTCGTTTGGCAGATCTATCGTTGATGAAAGGGCGGTTACACCAAAAGGAGACTATATGAAACACTACGAGACGATGTTTATCATCAAACCCACTCTAGTCGAAGAAGAAATCAAAGCAAAGATTGATTTTTTCAAAGACATCATCACCAAAAATGGCGGCGTTATCGAGACTTGCTTAGATATGGGTATGAGAAATCTTGCCTATGAGATCAAGAAAAATAAGCGTGGATATTATTTTGTGATCTATTTCAAAGCACCCACGAGCCTTATCGCGGAACTTGAGAGAAATTACAGAATCAACGAAGAAGTTTTGCGATTTATCGTAATCAAATACGAAAACAAAAAAGAGCAAAAAGCGTGGCAAACGCTTGTGGATAGAGCCAACAACAAGCCAGAGCCTAAAAAACAAAAAGCCAAACCCACTCCGCCTCAAGAACCAGCACAAAATACACAAGGCGAGGAAACACAAGAGGCATAAGCTAGGAAGCCTAAGGGGGATATGATGTATAATAAGGTCATTATTGTGGGAAATCTCACGCGTGATGTGGATTTGCGCTATTTGCCTAGCGGAAGTGCAGTAGCGACACTCGGACTTGCTTCTAATCGCCGCTACAACAAGCAAGATGGCAGCAAGGGCGAGGAAGTGTGTTTCGTCGATGTCAAGCTATTTGGCAGAAGTGCAGAGGTCGCTAACCAATACCTAAAGCGCGGATCAAAGATCCTCATCGAGGGGCGATTGTCCTTTGAGAGCTGGACAGACCAAAGTGGACAGAAACGATCCAAGCACAGCGTGATCGCTGAAAGTATGCAGATGCTAGATTCACGCTCACAGAACGCAGATGGTGCAAGCTATGGAGGCTACAACGATAGTGGCTATGCTCAAGCACCACAGAATCAAAACACAGGCTACAATCAGCCACAGCAGGCATACAACGCACCCAACAACAATGCCTATCCACAAAATATCCCAGAAATCAACATAGACGACGAAGAAATACCATTCTAAAGGAGACATTATGGAAAAGAAAAAATACTCAAAACGATATTGCCGCTATACAGAGGCAAAACTCGAGTTTATTGACTACAAAGATGTGGATATGCTCAAGCATTCGCTTTCAGAGCGCTACAAGATCATGCCTCGCCGCCTCACTGGCAATACCAAAAAATGGCAAGAGCGCGTGGAGGTAGCTATCAAGCGCGCACGACATATGGCACTTATCCCATATATCATCGATCGCAAAAAAGTGGTCGAAAATCCTTTCAGAATCTAACGCCATCGTGCTTAGATTCTGGATCTAGCCCCACAAGTGTGGGGTGCTACCAAGATCTACAAAGCTCCACAAAACTAGACTTGCAACTACACTGACTTGTATCTAGCGAACTCTATCTGCATAAACCCTGCCCTAACTATCCCAAAAACACTCTGCGCAAAACTCTTTAAATCCCGCAGTCACCATAAATAGTGCTATAGAATGATAAAATTTAAATGGGCTGATAAAAAGGTGTTAGCCCAAGTCGCGTCAATGGGGCACTACTAAGAAGATTCTAGAATCTTGCTAAAAATAAAGTATATGTTCGCGTAAGTGAAGTAGAGGGATTCACTCCCTGTGAAGCGATACACAAGATCGAGCTCTTGTATTACAATAATAGCCTTTACGCCTTGTGTGTCACCACCGCATAGCCCATCGCTTCGTCTTCCACAATATCCTCAAGCGTGATAATCTCATATGCACTTTCATCGCTTAAGATCTTTTCTGTCAAGAGATGATTGAGCTTGTGGCTTCCAGCAAACGCGATATATGTGCCAAGCAGTGGCATACCGATGAGTGCCATATCACCGATCGCATCGAGGATCTTGTGTCGCACAAACTCATCTTTGTAGCGCAACCCCTCTTTATTCATCACACCATGCTCATCAAGCACGATGCAGTTGCTAAGATCCCCGCCTTTTGCCAAGCCCATAGAACGCAGATGATTGACTTCATTCAAAAACCCAAATGTCCGTGCGCGGGCAATCTCATCGATATATGCCTTAGTGCTAAAGGTAAATCTATAAGACTGGTTTTTGATCGCTTGGTGAGGGAATTGGATAGAAAAATCAAAAATTGTCTTCTCACTGGGCTCTAAACGCACGAATTTATCGCCGTCTTTGACTTCTATGGGTTTTTTGATCCCTAGTGCTTTTTTGGGCGCGCCCTGCCTGATGATCCCCGCTTCTTCTAAAAGCATGCAATACCCTATCGCACTGCCGTCCATGATAGGCACTTCTTCATTATCAAGTGAGATTCTAAGATTATCAATCCCATGGGCATGGATAGCTGATAGGAGGTGCTCGATAGTCGAGACTTTCGCCCCGTCTTTGCCTAGCACAGTTGCCATCGTCGTATCGATCACATTTTGGGGTTTTAGCTCGATACTCACACCCAAATCCTCACGATAAAACACAATCCCGCTATTCTCTGCTAACGGCTCTAGGCTCATTTTCACAGGCACACCCTTGTGTAGCCCTATGCCCACGAGTTCTACTTTTTTTTGGATCGTTTTTTGTCTCATTATCGCCCTCCACAGCTTTTTAGATTCTCTAATATCGGCGTTTTTGCGCTACGCATAGATTTTGATCTCATTATAGAGCGAATCCCTCTCTACCGGCGTGAATCCGGCATTTTTAATTTGGAAAATAAGCTCATCTTTATCAAATCCATTTTTGCTTTTCGCACCGCCAGCAGATTGTATGCTCTCTACCTCGATCGTGCCATCCAGATCGTCTGCGCCAAACTCCTGTGCCACCACCGCGAGATTGATCCCCAAAGTCGCCCAATACGCCTTGATATGTGGGATATTAGAGAGCAAAATACGCGCTATTGAGATAGTCTTTAGGATCTCTTGCCCACTTGGAAATTCCTTGACATTGAGATAATTATTGTGCTTTTGATACAGCAGAGGGATAAAAGCATTAAACCCTCCTTGTTTAGAATCCACCTGTTCTTGCGGACTTTGTGCTGCTCTCAATCGAAGCATATGATTGATGCGATGTGCGCGAGATTCTATATGCCCAAAGAGCATCGTGGCATTACTCATCTTGCCCAAAGAATGCCAATGCCTGTGAATCTCTAGCCATCGTGTGGAGCTGACTTTGCCCTTACAAATATACTCGCGCACCACTTCATCAAATATCTCCGCTCCACCCCCGGGCATAGAATCCACGCCAGATTCCGCCATATCTTCTAGCACGCGCTCATAGCCCTTGCCAAACTTCCTGTCCAAAAAATCCACTTCCGCCGCCGTCAATGCCTTGATGTGAATCTCTGGCAGTGCCTTTTTGATCTCTTTAAACACATTCATATACCATTCATAAGTGTAGTTTGGATTGTGGCTAGAGACGATATGCACTTCCTTCGCGCCGTTGTTATAAGACGCGCTAGCTTGAGCAAGGATCTCATCGAGACTCATTTCGTAGGGATTGGGGTTTTTTCTATGTGCCGAAAACGCACAAAACTTACACACATCAGCGCAAATGTTGCTAGGATTTATATGGCGATTGAGGTTGAAAAACGCCTTTTTTTGGTATTTCTGTGTGCGGATAGAATCTGCAGCTTTGCCTAGTGTGAATATATCCAAATCATAGAGTTTGACCAGCTCGCTTTCATTGAGATTTTCCCCTCTAAGTGCTTGGTCTAAAATATCTCGCATATATACTCCTTACCATAGAATCTTAAGCTGCACAATTATGCCAAAGATACACTAAAGTGTTAGTTAATGGCTCCACAAATAGACAAGTAAGCAAATATGCGTTACAATTGCGCGATTTTAGTCTTATGTAGAGGATTTGTATGCTATCCAAGCAAACCAAGCGCAAGCTGATTTTGTTTTTTTTGCCGCGCATTGTGTGGGCGGTATTATGGGTGATTTACCTCACTTCGCGACGGAGATTTCACCTGCATGAGTCGATGATGCACCAAAACTTCGTGGCAGCCTTTTGGCATGGGGAATTTTTGATGTTGCCATTTTTGTATCATCATCTAAAGACGCGACAAAAGACTTTTTACACGCGATCAAAGGGATTTTATATTATGGCATCTCATCATTTTGATGCCGAGCTTATGGTGAGACTCTGTCAATATTTTGGGCTTAAGATTCTGCGAGGTTCAAGCTCTAAAGGTGCTCTCAAGGCGCTTATAGAATCTATCAATCTCCTCAAAGGTGGCTATGAAGTGGGTATGGCACCCGATGGACCCAAGGGACCTTATCATTCTATCGCTGATGGTGTGGTAGCGATGAGTCAAAAAGCCGGCGTGCCCATCGTTCCTATGCGCGTGAAACTAAGCAAATACTGGGAGCTAAAGACTTGGGATAGATTCAAAATCCCAAAGCCCTTTGGCACGATTGATTTTTATGCGATTGAAGGCTTTAGTGTGGATACCCAAATGCCGCTAGAGGAGGCAAAAGACAAGCTTCTCGCCTACATGGATAGCGTGGATAGCACACATAAAGAAGTTTAAAAGTTTTTTAGATACAATAGGTAAGATTTTGCTTTAAGGATAAGGGCTTGCTACATTTCTCTAGTCTCTTGCGACCATTGTTTTGCACGACTCTCATCGGCGTGGATGTCGATGGAAGGGTTTGCAATCTCTCTATCGTAGTGAAAAAAAACAAGCATATCAAAGAAGAGATTCACAAAGAATTCAAATGTATCAACAACGAACTTCCCATAGAAGCCGCTAAACTCATTAGAAGCTACAAGCGCAAGTATCCCTTTAGCTTCCTAGGCGCGTTTTCTAAAACCTACAATCAAGGCTTAGTCAGCACCACGCAAAAATCCCAAATCCAGCAATTTGGTATCAAGGCAAGTGATAATACCTTCATAACCTTTGATGGCTGGATGTGCTATATCCAAAAGCGCGCTATTGATGAAAACCGCGTGCGCTATCTCAAGGCACTGGGCTTAGACTATCTATTCTCGCCATTTGTGGTACTTGAGCTTTTAAGCAAGCCAATCCTATGTAAGCGCAACCGTATGTATATCCTCCAATCACGTAGCAGTATAAGCATCATGGTGGCGGATACGCAAGGCGTGTCCTTTGGTGGATATTTCTCTCTAGGCAATGCCCTAGAAGTAAGCGATGACACACAAGATGAGATAAGCGAGGTGAATTCCCTACTGGATATGAAAAATATCGAAGGGGCGATTGGCTCCTCTATCGATGAGCTCAAAGAGATCGGCGAGCTAGAGGACATAGACAAAGAAGTGCTAGAGGAGGAATTCCTCCCCAAAGAGATTGAAATCAAAAAGCAAAAGCAAGAAGAGCACTCGCGTATCGAGGAGTTTCGCGATATAGCCCGTGCGCACAATGCCGCTGAAACGATCATCAACTGCATTAATGAATTTTATAGCAACGACCTCTATCGCAGCGATTTTTTAGAAAAAATCGTGATCTTTGACACCTATGGGATCACGCCCCAAGCCCTCTCACATATCCAAAGCACCCTATTGCTTGATGTGGAGCTAAAGCGCGTGAATCTCACTAAGATTCTCATCGAGCTTATGCAAAGGGAGAATCCTTAAATGAGCACTTATAGCTTTATCCAACCCAAGCCGAAGTCGATTTTCCGCCGTCTCACAAAAGTGTGGTTTTTTTACATCGTGCTTATGATGGTGTGTATCGCGCTCTTTAGTATGGTGCTGAGCTGGCAAACCTACCTCAAGCAAAACGATCTCAAAGATTTAGAATCCCGCACCCAGCGCCTTGATCTCAACATCATCGCTGCTAAGGATTATTTCGCGCGGCTGCAGTTTGAGTACGCGCGCGTGAGTGCCATCATCGAAGGCGTAGATTCACAAGTGCGCTCAAACAATGAACGATTTCGGGACGGATTTACGCGACTCCTAGACCTCATTCCTGCTCAAATCACGCTCCATTGGCTCAAAATCGACACACACAAACTTGAGCTTGGTGGCATCACGCCTTCAAGGGAAGTGTATGTGTTTTTGCTAGAAGCACCGCTAAAAGCGAGCTTTGATGAGAGCAAGGCGGAGTTTTTCCCGCTAGTGAATGGATGGTTTAACTTCGTCTCTGTGAGCCAAAAATACCCCAAACCACCCAATCCGCCCAAACCATAGAATCTACACAAAGGAGAGTTTAAATGAGCGATTACAAAACAGAATTTATCGTCAAGAATATACTATTTTTTCTCTTGTTTGTTGTGCTTGCTATCATCGGTATCACCAAAGTGATTATGCCCAAGATCTATGCTTACAAAGCCCAGCTTACCGAGAATAGGCGCGCAGAGCTTATTTATAATCAAACCAATGCCGATTTTGCCGCCATCAGCGCGCAGGTGCAGGGCTTTATCAATGATAATCAAGAATCTTTTGACAAACTCTATGCCAACACCCCCGATGATGCAGAGCTCCTAGAGCTATTGCGCGAGCATTTTGCTAGCCTTTCGATCAAACAAGTAGCCCATAGTGAAGAAAACGCGCTAAGCAAAACACGTTATGAACTCACCGGCTATGTAGATTCTAATGCCAAGCTTTTGGAGTTTATGCAAGACTTACGCAAACTACCCTATGTCCTTGAGCTAAGCGCACCGCTTGAAATTCGCGAAGATCGTGCTTCACACACACTCAAAGTCTCGCTATATTTAGAGATTCTGCACAGCCTATATAAGCCTCACGCGATCATAACTCAAGAAAACCTCGCCTACAAACCACCCAAACCCCACTAAGCCCTAGAACTTACAGAATCCACCCTCACCCCCAACTCTGAATCTTTGCCCAAATTGCCGATTTATGAGTTTTATGCTACCATAATGTCTTTTAGCAGATAAACAAACCCAAAACAAGGAGAGATGATGAAATCACTTAAAGCACTTGCAGCAAGCGCGTTGTGTGTTGGATTATCAAGTAGCAGTTTCGCGCTAGAGTTTAATGAAGTGGGACACAAAGCCTTTGGTATGGGTGGTGTGGGTGTCGCGGTCAAAAACAGTCCCTATGGATTGTTTTTTAACCCAGCTCTTGTAAGCGCAAAACCCGGTACAAAGATCGGCTACAGCCTAGGTATGAATCTTAACACAAAAGGTATGTTTGAGATTCTAAACTACAATCTAAACAGTATTAATGATATTCCCAGATTTAATGAGCTACTCAATAATAACGCGATCAATGCCAAGGGACAAGCGGCTGTAGCCTTGCAGCTTCCGGAATTTGGGATTGGGAGCTTTGCTATCGGATATGTGCATAATCTCTATGCGTCCATGAGCTTCACAGGGCAATTGCCCACAGGCACTCAAGATATAGACAACGCACAGCTAGGATTCACAGCGGCAGGATTTACCCTCGCAGAAGTCCCCATCGCCTATGCCTATACCTTTAACACCCCTATAGGCGATTTGAGTGCGGGCGTGGCACTGAAGCTTATGACAAGCTCATTTCTTAGAGTGAATGAAAAATTTGATTCAAGCTTTACTGCTGATAAACTCATGGATTCTCTAAGTGATATCCTCACAAGCAGAAACCAAAGCAGCAGCAACTTCAGCCTTGATCTAGGCTTGCTCTATGAACCTATCAAGAGCCTTAGTATCGGTATCGTGGGCAAAAATCTTACTAATCCCACCTTTTCTTTCGGCGATGACAAGATCAAGGTGCGACCACAAGCGCGCTTAGGGATAGGCTATACAATCAGCAAACACATCACTATCGCCGCTGATGCGGATCTCACAAACAACGATGTGCTAAGCTTTTCTGATACCAAGCTCCAGTCCCAAAAAATCGGTGCAGGACTTGATGTCGCTTTCACATTCTTTGATGTGCGCGCCGGGGTAGCAAAAGACTTGCGTCAAGACAATGGTGTGATCCTCTCAGCTGGTCTTGGCTTTGGTATCCTCGATATTGGTGTTGCTGCCTCAACCTCTAGGGGCGAGTTTAATGGTATGAAAATCCCGCAATATGTAGCTCTACAAATCGGCGGAGGATTTGTATTCTAGTGAAGAGATGAGAATCTCTAGAATCTTAAGGAGAAGTATGAAAAAGATTCTGTATGCGACAATGATATTTGGTGCGAGTATCAATGCGCTAGAATTTGGGACGATGGGCAATGTCTCGGCGAGTATGGGCGGTGCGGGCGTCGCTCTCAAAAACTCGGCTTTTGGGCTGTATTATAACCCCGCCTTGCTCTCTGCCTCGCCAAAAGTAAAGTTTGGCTACAGCTTTGGTGTGAATATCCAAGAAAAAAACATCGCCCAGCTTGCCACGATCGACATCGCTAATATGCAAGCCACCGCAAGTAATCTCGCTAGCAGCTTTGGTGGTGCGGGAAGTAGCGCGGCGGCAGATGGCGTGGTCAATGCGATTAATGACGCGCTAGATTCTATATTGGGTGGTATCGCTAATGGACAGACCACACAGCAAAAGCTAGAATCTTACCTCCAAAGCCACAAAGGCGGGAACTACAACGACCTCATCGATAAAATCAAAGAAAATATCCAAAACAGCTCCAGCCTCACAAATGTGCAAAAGGACCTCATAGAGAGCGTGGCGGGGGGCATAGACTTTGACAATCTCGAGATTGGCAATGGCGCAGGGGGCAGTATCACAAATGCCATCTCCTCTATCACTATCAGCAAGGGCTCGGACAAAGGATTAGATCAATCCATGAGCGACATCGCAATGGTGCAAAACGCCCTCCAAGATAATCATATGAATCTTGTCAGTCAAAACGGGCTAGTATTCCAACTAGGTTCGCGTCCGCTCAACGATATGATAGGCACATTTGCGGTGGGGCTATTTGGCTCGCTGTATTCTAATATCTCGCTTAATGCCAATCCGGACAAAATGCGCCTCATCATCGAAGCAGGCAACCAATACTATGAGCTTAAAATCACCAATGATGGCTACACTTATGGGCTCTCAAACAAGCAAGACTATGACGACCACTCGCTCATTGCCTCGCTACAGGGACAGCCTAGCACAGACGCGCATAGTATTTATATGACTTCCTTTGTATTGAGTGAGATCCCTATCGGCTACGCGCGGACATTCTATCTCAAAAACGGCAATCTTAATATTGGTATCGCCGGTAAGCTTATGAATAGTATGAGCATGCAAAACAAAATCGCAATCACAGCAAATACAGACTTTGGTGCAGAGATGAGCAACATCGTGCAAGATTTTAAAAACACAACGATGGATAAAGCCATAGGTGTGGATGTGGGTATGGTGTATGAGATTGATTTGCCCAAGTTTCGATACCTCACGCTTGGGCTTGTAGGTAAAAACCTCAACACTCCTACTTTCAAATCCACACTAGAAGATATTGCTATCAAACCTCAAGCGCGTGCTGGTATAGCGTATTACACGCAGTCTGGGTTTAATCTCGCTTTTGATGTGGATCTGACACAAAATGACATCATCGCCTTTAGCACCAAGAATCAAAAAAGCCAAATGATAGGCGGTGGTGCAGGATTTATCTGGAAGGGTTTTGATCTGCGAGTTGGTGCGATGAAAGACTTATGGCAAGATAATGGGCTAATCCTCACAGGCGGGATCAATGTGTTAGGCTTTCTTGATATTGCGCTGCAATCTAGCACGAAATTCACTGATATACGGGGCTATCCGATACCACAATACTTCAGCCTCCGCGTGGGTGGAAGCCTAAGCTGGTAGGCTAACGCCTGCTAGTGGCTTGATAGAGATTGGTGAATTTAGCAAAATAGTGGGCTTAGCAAGGCTTACTACTAAAATCTTGTCCCGCATACACTCGATCTTTAAGGCTTAGATTCTCACTCACTCCGATATTTTGTGATTTTATGCTTTCTTAAGTGTAATTAGCAAATAATAATTTTTCTAAATTACTAAAGTTTAGTAGTTTAGAAAATACCAAAAACCTCAAGGAGATTCTATGTATAAATTCCTATTGGCACTGGGTGCCATAAGTATCGCGCTGGGTGCTACACCCGATAATGCTACTTTGCGTCAAATGGCTAAAGATAATGGCTTGCAAGCTCTGCCCAAATCCCAAGCACAAATCCAAGCCTTAATCGAACAAATAGCCCCAGATGCTAAAAGCAACAAAACCACACCAGCCAAAATCGAACTAGGCAAAATGCTCTACTTCGATCCGCGCCTCTCAAAAAGTAATCTCATCTCGTGCAACACCTGCCACAATCTCGGACTTGGTGGCGCAGATCTAGTGCCTGCTGCTATCGGGCACAAATGGCAGGCAAACCCCCAACACCTCAACTCCCCAACCGTGTATAATAGCGTATTTAATGAGATTCAATTCTGGGATGGACGCGCAGCACATCTCGCTGAACAAGCCCAAGGACCTATCGAAAACCCCGTAGAGATGGCAGCCTCTAAAGATCTTATTGTGGAGCGCATTAGCTCTATTCCTGCGTATGTGGAGGCATTCAAAAAAGCCTATGGCGCAAACACAAAGATCACCTTTGAACTCATCGCCTCAACAATCGGCGTGTATGAGCGCACTCTTATCACACCCGCACCCTTTGATGACTTCCTCAATGGCGATGACAAGGCGCTGAGCAAAGAGCAAAAAGAAGGCTTGGCGATGTTTTTGGACAAAGGCTGTGCAACCTGCCACAGCGGTATCAACCTAGGCGGGAGTATGCAGCCTTTTGCCGTGATCAAAGACTATCAATTCGCCTCGCTAGGTGGGTTTAAGGGCAATCAAGATGGCTTGGTCAAAGCACCTACTTTGCGCAATGTCGTCCAGACAGCTCCATATTTCCATAATGGTGCGTTTTGGGAACTCACCGATGCGATCAAAGAAATGGGTAGTATCCAGCTAGGCATAGATATAGACGACACAGAGGCAAGCAAAATCGCGAAATTCCTAGAATCTCTCACCGGACGCAAGCCTAAGGTAGAATACCCTATGCTTCCAGATTCTACTGCCAAGACACCAAAGCCGGCGTTTGAGTAATGTGTGTTTAGGTGAGCTTACATTTAGCTAAAAAGGGATAGGTATGCACCAAGCTATCAGAGAGTTTTTGCACGCTCAACATATCGTATCCCTAAGTGTGCTCTACCCACAGACTCAATATTCACCAGATTCACAGCATGTAGAGAATCTATTAGAACACACACAGAGTGTGGCTCTAGGATCGTGCGCGCTAGATTCTGTATGGATTCACAGCGCGAGTTGCTTTTACGCCTTTGATGAGGCAAACCTCGCGCTGGTGTTCAAAAGCGAGCCACACACGACCCACATACAGCTAGCCACGCGCTATCCTAATGTCAGCGTGACCATCGCGACCAACACGTTACAAATCGCCAAGATCGAGGGCTTGCAGATACGCGCGAGGTTTTGCCCCGCGAGCGATACGCAGAATGCAATCTATTATGCGCGATTTCCATTCGCACGTCTTGGGGCTGGTGAGCTCTATGCGCTAGAGATCCTCTATGCCAAATACACCAACAACGCCCTAGGACTTAGCAAAAAACTAGAATTTCACAAAAACCCTTAGCCATCCCAAAATCTCTGCTATAATAACGCCCAAAATCCACCTTTTAAGGCTTCCTATGCTTGATTTTACAGACACAAGCTATCATATTGTCTTTGGCTGCGATGACAACTATGCCAAATATGCTGCGGTAACTATGCAAAGTATCATTATGGCGATTTCTTCTAATGCTAAATTGGGGGGGGGGGCAAGAGCATAATCTAGAATCTAAGCCCACCAACAGCATAGATTCTAGTGAATCTACACAAAATATGGCGTTTGGACATATATTTATCTGCCCTATCGCAAGCTCGCTCTCTAGACTTAAGGGATTGGAAGAATTTGAAGGAGATTTCATCACACTAGATTCACACACGAGCAAGGCGGATTTTAGGAGGTTTTACTCACAAGAGTATTTTAAAGCGTGTGATTACTGCCATGATATGTGGAAAGCCAAGAGGGATATACCCATCGCTGTGCAGACACAGGAAGTGCTACCACTTACCCCTTAGGCGTTCAGCAGTCCTACCGCGGCGATTACTAATACCATTCCAAAATACCCAATGGGCTTCAAGCTCTGCCTAAAAAAATAATACGCTCCAGCCACCGATCCAAGCACCCCGATAGCCCCCCAAAGCGTATAGGCAATGGGCAGCTTGATCCCATACCACGACACTGCAAATGAGAGCAGCAAAAACGCCCCATCTACAAGCACCAATGCCAAAAGCCCCCATTTGAGATTTTTAAAGCCATTGGACTTTTGTAACGCGAGATTGGCAAACACATCTAAGATTCCAGAAAATACAATACACAAAAATCCCATCTTTGATCCTTAGTGAGTAGTCGCTGTATGGTGGGCACTCTGCTCTCGCCCCTTGTGTGAATCCAAATGCGAAGCGTGTGAATCTACTGAATCTAGCGAATCTTCCTCGTGCTTTTCGCCCAAAATCACACAGATGATCCCCACAAATCCTATGCCAATCCCTATATATTGATACATTTCAAGGTCAGGTTTAAAAAATATAAAATTAATGAGTAAAATCCCTACAAGCCCTACGATCTCCCATACCGAATACGCCACGCCAAGCGCAATATTGAGCAATGCCAGTGCCATAAACACATAGGAAATATTGATAAAAACAAGCATCACGATCTTACTCACTATGGGATCATCTATGGCTTTGAGCATACTCACGCCCGCGACCTCTAGTATAATCGCCGTGATGAGAAACACCCACGCAAAAACCCTGTTTTGCAACACACCGCCACGCATCACTGCCTCCTAAGTAGATTTTCATAGAGGGTTTTCGCACCGACACAGTGCTAACTCCTACATAACGCATTTAACCTATCTCATAATCTTGTTGCGATTCTATCATACCCCAACTTGTGTCTCACTTATGCACACTCACATAGCGTGGATATTTAGCCTTACACATTTTTCTAAGCTTACAAAAAGTTAAATTTTTGTTTCATTTCTATACAAAGTTAGAAAAAACCATTGCTAGAAAATACTATATTTCATTCATTATCACAAAATATGCTACTTTAAGAAAAACCACTTATAAGGAGGATCGTATGAAAAATATCAAAGTCGAATGGCGATTAGCTATCCTATTATCAGTCCTTTTGCTCGTGAGTATCGGCGTTATCGCGATCCTTAGCCTCCAGCTCAAATCCCAAGCCCACACCATTATGCAGCACAATATAGAATCCACGATTAAAAACCAACTGCGCAATCAGGTGGATTCTATGGCAAACCTCATCACAGAGGCTACCAAAGACATATCCGACCCAGCACAAAAGGAGCGCACTATCAACGCACTCCTAGCACACGCGACTTTTGAATCTGATGAAAGCGGGTATTTTTTCGTCTATCGTGGATACACAGCCATCGCCTATCCGTATTATATGCAAGAGAATCTAGGTAAAGATCTCTATAATCACAAAGATTCTAATGGTGTGCTTTTAATCCAAGAACTCTATAAAGCCGCACAGCAGGGCGGTGGATTTGTGCATTATGTATGGCCCAAAAAAGTCAATGACAATCTCATCGATATGCCCAAAATCTCATATGCCACCAAGCTTCCCGACACGCAAGACCTCTGGATCGGCACAGGCGTGTATATTGACCAAGTCGATCACATCACAACCCAGATCGATGAAGAGTTTGCCACCCACATCGCTAGCATTAGTATCGTGGGGGTGATCGTGTATGTGATCATCTCTAGTGGTTTTGGGTTTTTTATCGTGCAAGGGCTGGTGAGCTCTATTTCTATGGTGAGCAAGGGGCTGGCGGAGTTTTTTAGCTTTTTGCGTAAAGAGCGCAGTGTGGCGAGTTCTATCCCACTACAAAGCAGAGATAGACTAGGTGTGATGGCGACACTTATCAACCAAAGCACCAAAGATATACAATCCCAAATCAACCGCGACAATGCCGCAATCCAAGACGCCATACAAACGCTAAAAATCGTGCAAGAGGGCGACTTGAGCAAACGCATACACGCCCAAGGCGCCAATGATCAGATAAACGAGCTTATCGCGCTCTTTAACACCACGTTAGAGCAGCTAGAGCGCAAAATCGGCACATCGCTCCCCGCTATATCGCAAATTTTAGAATCTTACAGACATTTTGACTTTACGCCGACTTTAGAGAGCGCAAATGGGGAGTTTGAGAGCAGTATCAATACACTGGGCGAGCAGATCCGCGCACTTCTAGCAAACTCATATAATATGGCGCAGCAACTTGAGCTAGATTCACACACGCTAAATAGTGAAGTGGCAAATCTAATGAGTGCTGCCACACAACAAACCGAGCACTTAAGTATCAATGCCCAGCATACAGAATCTGTGTATGTCGCCATACAAGGCATTAATGAGCATTCTAAAGAAGTGATCGAGCAGACACAGCATATCCGCACCATCGTGAATATGATCCAAGACATCGCCTCACAGACCAACCTCCTAGCACTCAATGCCGCGATCGAAGCCGCACACGCTGGGGAGCATGGCAGGGGATTTGCCGTGGTGGCAGATGAAGTGCGCAAACTAGCAGAGCGCACGAGCAAAAGCCTCAATGAGATCGAGGCAAATATTAGTGTGCTGATCGAAAACATCGATAAGACGATGAATGAGATCGCCAAACAAAGTGAAGGGATCGAGCAGATCAATCAGTCGATGAGCGCTCTAGAATCTAGCAATCAGCACAATACCCAAGCCGCGCACAACACACACCATATCGCGCAGCAAGTCCAGAGCTTGGCGGATTCTATCAATGAGAATCTAGCGGACAAGAAGTTTTAAACCACATTTGTGAATCTAGGACTTTGGATCTCTCTTAGATTCTATGCTTACACACTCATGATGTGAATCTGGCAAAGCCCTGTTAGGATTATTGAGTGTTGTGGATTCTGAATCCACCTTGGTTTATAGAAAATGCATTTGCCCAAATCGCGTTCCTGACGCACTGATACCAAGAGATTCTAGAATCTTGCTCTAGATTCTGTGTATACACACAAAGCGGAGGAGTGAGAGGCTCTGCCCCAAACCCCGATATTGCAAGTTTTACCACGCAAAACTTGTATCAAAATGATAGAATCTACTGCTCTTCTACAAAGCTAATACTAAGCTTCAAGATCTCTGGGTGCTTGGCGATAAAATCATTGATCTCTTTGAGCGAGAGATGAGCGATCTTGGCGATGTCTTTTTTGTGGTTATCAAGCGGCAGATTGCGCATATAGTTCATAAGCTTGACATTGAGTCGCTGCGAGAGCGTCTCCTCACCCAGTGGCTCACTCCCTAGCAAAAACGCCTTAGCAGCGTCTAGCTCCTCTTGTGTAATGCCCTTGTCTATAAATTCCTGCATCACTTCCTGCACGACCTTGATCGCCTTGTCTTTAGAATCTAGTCCCGTCTGCAGATAGCCCACGCCGTAATTGACCACATCGCTCCCACCTATGATACTAAAATACGCGCTGTATGCCAACCCACGCTTGACACGCACCTCTTCCATTATGCGCGAGCCAAAACCCGATGCACCCAACACAAAACTCATCACTTTTGTTTTGTAGTTTTCTTTAGTCTTTGCGTCAAATGGCGAGGCAAAGTGTATGTAGGCTTGTTGGGTTTGCTTGTGCGCGACAATCTCCTTTGGGATAGCGCGGGGCTTGATGGTGGGTTTGGTGGGGGCAGTGCCTAGCGGCAAGAAGCTAAGCTCTTTGGCAAGCTGATCTTTAATCTCTTGAATCTCCATATCTCCGCCCGCTACGATGATGAGGCGATTGAGCACGAGGTTTTGACTCAAATACTGCTCAATATCCCCTAAACTGATAGAATCCACGCTCTCCACACTCCCCATACTGGGGTATTCCATAGGTGTGTTTTCGAAAAATATGGCATTGAGATTGGTGCGCGCAACATAGTCGAAATCATTTTCCTTACGCAAAATCGTGGCTTTGGCGATGGTTTTGACTTTTTCAAGGCTCTCTTGTGTGGTATTGGGGTCTTTGAGCAAATCCACTAGGCAGGCAAGTGCGAAGTCCTTATGCTCGCGCAAAAACGAAATATCAAAACTAAGAGTTTGCGCACCTGTGCCCACATCGAGCGTGATGGCTTTAGATTCCAGCTTGTCGGCAAAGGCGATATTGCCTAGCTCCCGCGTGCCTTCATTGAGCAGTGCTGAAGCGAGATTGGCAAGCCCTGCCTTAGCCTCTGTGGCGTTTTTGGGATTTGGCAGAGAATCTTTGGCATTGATCGCGTCATAGATACTCCCACCTCCTTCAAACACAAGCTCGATTTTACCCACGGGAATGAGATCACTCTGCTCAAATATCAGCGGCACATCCACACCATTGATTTGCACATATTCTAGGGCAGAATCTTCAGATTCTATGTAATTATTGCTTTTTAATACCATATACAAACCTCCAATAAAGATCAAAAATCCAAACACACCGATGTAAAATCTTCGTGACATACCAACCCCTTAGTATCGTTGCAAAATCTCATAAGCGGTGTTGCGTTTGGCAGGGTGATAGCCAAGATCTTTGATGAGCGCTATCATCTCTTGTTCATTCATCGAGTGGCATGCCCCTGCGGAGGATACGACATTTTCTTCCATCATCGTGCTACCTAGGTCGTTTGCCCCAAAGAGCAGAGCTAGCTGCCCGATATATGAGCCTTGCGTCACCCACGAGCTTTGGATATTGATGAAATTATCCAGATAGATTCTGCTGCACGCTAACAAGCGTAGATAGCGATGTGAGCTAGCACACCTAATATCTGGAAATTCCTCTTTGAGCGGGGTGTTGTGCGGCTGAAAGCTCCAGAGGATAAATGCTCTAAAGCCGTGGTATTTATCCTGCAGATCGCGCAGAGCTTCCCAATGTGCCACAATGTCTTCATCAGATTCTACACTGCCAAACATCATTGTCGCCGTGCCTTTCATACCGATTTTGTGCGCCTCCTCATGCACCTCTAGCCACTCGCGTGTATCAAGTTTCTTGGGCGCGATGATATCACGCACCCTATCGCTAAGGATCTCCGCGCCCGCGCCCGGTACAGAGCTAAGACCAGCAGCCTGCAGGCGTTTGAGCACCTCGGGGATAGTGATCTTAGAGACTTTAGCAATGTAGTTTATCTCGATCGCAGAAAAGCCGTGGATAGTGATTTGGGGATATTTTTGGTGGATATGGCGCACGAGATCTTCATACCACTCGATTGTAAGCTTAGGATGCACGCCGCCTTGGAAGAGGATCTGTGTGCCACCGATGGCGATGAGCTCCTCGATCTTGGCATCGATCTCATCAAAGCTTAGTATATACACACCCTCTTCATTGATACGCCGTTTAAACGCGCAAAATTTACAATCCACCCAGCAGATATTGGTGTAGTTGATGTTTCTATCCACCACGAAAGTGATGGTTTGGCTTGGGTGGAGTGCGTCGCGAATCTGTGTGGCGCGTATGCCCAGATCTTTTAGCGAAGCGTTTTTCATCAGATCCAAAATCTCTGCATTGCTCACGCGCCTGTGTGTCAATATCGGTGTGTTGCTCATAGAATCTCCTTGCTCTATGTAGAATCTAAAATCTCGTCCCCATAGTGAATTCAAACGACGAAGTGTAGTCGCTGGGTTGGGGGTTGATAGCTTGTGGGAACACAAGCACCAGCGGTCCGATTGGGCTCACCCACTCGATGGCTAGCCCCCAAGATTGGCGCACCGTCTCATTGATAGAATCCACACCTATCATACCATAATCATAAAAAACTGCCAAACGCATTTGGGCTTTTTCTAAGATTCCATAACTAAGCTCCACAGAGTTTGTCATCATATAGTTACCGCCCACGCGGATACCTTGCGGATAGCTCCCATCTGTCGGATAATAACGTGGTGTAAGGGAGCTGATCTGATAGCCCCGCACGCTCGTGATACCCCCCATATAAAACTTACTCGTGATAGACGCATAGCCTTGATCGATGATCATACCTGCTTGCATTTTGTAGCGCGCGATCAGATCCAGCCCTATGAGGCTTTTTAAGTGCTTGTAGCCGGCAAACTTCCCGTAGATTTTGGTGTATTTCTCCTCGCCACCAAGCCCGGCGTATTCGGCATAGGCTGAAGCGATGATACCATTTTTGGGGAAGTAGTAGTCATCGGTATTATCAAAATAGATACTTGGGCTAAGCGCACTCTTTAGCGGTGCATCAAGTGGTGTGATGCCGCTTTTGTAGGCTTCTTGGAAATACTGCTTGTAGGCATTTTCTGTGGCTTCTTGATAAAATCCTAAGATCCGCGTGGTGCTAAGTGTATAACCCAAAGAAACCCTAAAGGTATCGGTGATGAGGCGTCCGAAATTCACACTCCCACCGATAGTTTGCTCACGATAATCCCAATTCCAATATGTCGAGACAAACGCACTCACAGATTCACTATATTCAGAATCTAAAATACGCGGATTGGTAAGCGTGAGATTAAAGAGTTGCCTACGATACGACCAATCCACATACAGCTGCCCACTATGCCCTGTCCCAAAAAGATTACGCTCTCTAATGGAGGCATTGACCATCAATCTATCATAGCTCCCATAGCCAAAGCCAAACATCAGCTCGCCGGTGCGCGCCTCCTCGACATTCACGAGCAAATCCATAGAATCTTCACTCACCCTGCGTTCTTGTATCTCGACTTTATTAAAATACCCCAGACGCTTGAGGGCATTTTCAGATCGGCGGAGCTGGGAGAGTGAGTACTCATCGCCGGGAGCTAAGAGGAGCTCACGACGAATGATTTTATCTGCGGTGCGAGTGTTGCCCGTGATGATCACATCGTTGATTTTTACCTTTTGTCCGATTTGCACATAGTAGATGACTTTGACTTCAGAATCTGTGGTGTTTTTGTCCAAATCCGGCGATACACGCGTGAAAGCATAGCCTAGGTCGGCGACTTCTTGCTTGATGATCTCCATATCCGCGCGCAAGTTTTCGATATTAAAGTAGTCTTTTGTCTGAATCTTGAGTTTTTTTAGAAGCTTTTCTTCAGAGATTACGGGGGTCTGGAGCACGACTTTGACTTCAGAGATTTTATAGCGATCGCCCTCTTCTATCTTGTAGTAGAGTTCCGCGCTATGATCGTTAAAATCCGCTTCCAAAAATGCCGGCGACACATTAGCGTCCAAAAACCCCTTGCGCATATACGCATCTTGGATTCTCGCACTATCAAACTCTAAGTCATTGAGCTTGAGTTTGCCATCATTTCGCCCCCATAGCCACCCAGCAAACTGCTTTTCTCTGTTTGCAGTCAACTCTTGAATCTCACTCACACTAAGCTTTTCACGCCCTTCATAATGAGCCTTGGTAATAATGATATTTTCGCCTTGATTGACATTAAGTGTGATCGCATACGCGCCATCACTGCCCACGGGCGTGATCTCTTCTTGTATCACGCTACCATAGTAGCCTTGATATTCTAAAATCGTCTTGATGATGAGCTTGGCACGCTCTAGCTTGACTTCATCATAACTATCACCTTTTTTGATACCAATTTGGCTGTATAAAGTCTCTTTTTCTTGCTCGCTGCCATAACCTTTGATCTCTACACTAGCGATTTTAGGGCGTTGCTTGAAATGAAAAGTCAAAACTCCATTATCAAAAGTCGCATAAATATCCTCAAAATACCCTTGCTTGAAAAACGCGACAATCGCCTCATCGACCTTATCCACATCAAGTGTATCACCGGGCTTTAGTTTTGAGATTTCAGCAGCGAGGGTATCGGATATGGAAGTGCTACCCTCATAATGTATCGCGCTAATCTGTGCAGCATGGGCGATCCCCGCACACAGCACAAATGGCACAAAAAGCAGTCTTAGATATGTTTTCATATGATTTTGGTTACGCTCTTTTTTAAGAATTTCTATAAAATTTGCACAAACAAGGCGGCAATTATACTTGAAAAATAGTAAAAAACAAATGCTTTATGCGAATGTTTCGTAATACCACACCTTCCTGAAATTTCCCTGAAATTTTCTCCCCCTTGACTTGACAACTAAAAAAATGAGATATAATCCAAGAGCTTGCTCTCCGACATAGATTTTGGGCTTCTAAAATGACAGAGACGAGACAAGCTAATTAAACACTAAGGAGAGCATTATGTCATATGCACAAGAAGTTTTGGCTACAGTAAAGGCGAACTATCCTTCACAGGTGTTGTTTCATCAAGCGGTAGAGGAAGTTTTAGAATCTCTCAAGCCCGAGCTTGAGAAAAACGCGAAGTACCAGCAAAATGCTATCCTAGAGCGTCTCGTGGTGCCAGATCGCGAGATTCATTTCCGTGTGAGCTGGGTCGATGACGCAGGCAAGGTGCGAGTCAATCGTGCATATAGAATCGAGTTTAGCTCGGCAATTGGTCCGTATAAGGGCGGTTTGCGATTTCACCCAAGTGTGAATGAAGGCGTGATCAAATTTTTGGGATTTGAGCAAATTTTCAAAAACTCTCTGACAACTCTTGCTATGGGGGGCGGCAAAGGTGGCAGTGATTTTGATCCCAAGGGCAAGAGCGATGGCGAGATTATGAGATTCTGTCAGGCGTTTATGAATGAGCTATACAGACATATCGGCGCTACCACAGATGTCCCTGCAGGCGATATAGGTGTCGGTGGGCGTGAGATCGGCTATCTCTTTGGTCAATACAGAAAACTCACCAACAGATTCGATGGTGTGCTTACTGGCAAGGCTCTTGCGTGGGGCGGAAGCTTGGTAAGAACAGAAGCGACTGGTTATGGCTGTGTGTATTTCGCACAAGAAATGCTCAAAGCACGTGGCGAAAGCTTAGAGGGCAAAGTCTGCACCGTATCAGGCAGTGGCAATGTCGCAATCTACACCGTCGAAAAACTCCAGCAACTCGGCGCAAAACCCGTAACCGTGAGTGATTCTAAAGGTATGATTTATGACAAAGAGGGCATCGATCTCGCACTTCTTAAAGAGATCAAAGAAGTCAAGCGCGCTTCACTTGAAGAATACGCAGCCAAAAGGAGTAGCGCAGTCTATACCAAAGCTAGCGACTACAAACCCGGTACTAATGGCGTATGGGCAATTCCTTGCTTCGCGGCTTTCCCAAGTGCGACTCAAAATGAGCTTAGCCTAGAAGATGCAAAAATCCTGCTCCAAAATGGCTGTCAGTGCGTGAGTGAAGGCGCAAATATGCCTTCTACTATCGAAGCGGTGCATCACTTTATCCAAGCAAAAATCTGCTATGGTCCGGGCAAGGCGGCAAACGCTGGCGGCGTGGCAGTGAGCGGACTAGAAATGGCGCAAAATGCAAGTATGAATCCTTGGAGTTTTGAGGTAGTTGATGAGAGACTTCAGGGCATTATGAGAAGTATTTTCACAAACGCAAGTCAGACTGCAGCGGAGTTTGGCGAGCCTACAAACCTCGTGCTTGGCGCAAATATCGCGGGCTTTAGAAAAGTCGCTAACGCGATGATCGATCAAGGTGTGTTTTAAGCATACTCCTTAAAGGCTTTGGCTTTTGCCAAACCTTTGGGGTAACTAAGCTAACTAAGATAAAATCTACGATACGAAAGCCCCGATACACAAAACCTAGCTCTTACAATCCAATATCAGATTCTAAGACTCTCCACAGCTTTGGTGTAATCCTCCGCGCCAAAGATATAGCTCCCCGCTACCACCATATCCGCGCCACTCTCCTTGATAAGCGCGATATTCTCCGCGCTCACGCCTCCATCGATTTCTATGAGACACTCTGGATTTAGTTCATCGCGCAGTATGCGCAGATCTCGCAGCTTTTGCAAACTATATGAGATAAATTTCTGTCCGCCAAATCCCGGATTGACACTCATAAGCAACACCAAATCCAGCTTTGGCAAAATATAGCGCAGAGAATCTAAGCTTGTGTGCGGGTTTAGCACTACACCGGCTTTGATACCATAGGAGCGAATCTCCTCTATGAGTCTATCGAGATGACACACTTCCTCTATATGCACACTCAAAAATGCTGGCTTAAGCGGCGCGAAGAGTTTGACAAAAAATTCACTATTGCGCGTCATCAGGTGGATATCAAGCGGTTTGGTAGCGATTTTGGCGATTTTTTCTACTACTAGTGGTCCGATCGTGAGATTTGGCACGAAATGCCCATCCATCACATCAATATGCAGATAATCACATTGTGTCGCGCAGATGGCTTCTACCTCGCGCCCTAGATTCAAAAAGTCCGCCGAAAGCAAGCTCGGAGCGACAAGCATTGTAGGCTTCATACTATATCCTTGTGTGAAATTGCTAAGTGTGCGCATTGTAGCATTTTTGGGCTTAATCCTTAGAGCTTAATCCCTTAAGCCACTCGGAGTGCTGGGCTATGTGGTCTTTTGCAAGCAGACTATCACGGATAGATTCTAGATCCTCGCACGCAAGCGCACGCATTATCTCAGGGCTCAAGCTCGTAGCATGGGAGCTCACACTTAGGGTGTTGAGAAGAGATTCTATTTCGCTAATGAGCGCACCTTTAGTCGTAAGTTCGCCGTTTTTGGTCGTGTATGGGGTGTCCATCGTATTCACCTTTTGTTTAATGCAAATTTTGCTACAGCAAAACTTGTGTATCGATCGGCTAGAGTGAATCTAGCCTCGATCCACTTGCGCGATCATGTATTGTCATAATCTATTGTCTTAGATTCTCTAGATTCTATAACGCCACTAGTAGGTTTAGAATCTGCTCATCTAGCAAATTCTAAACCTTCAATCTCTTGTGTGATTTGCGTGCTAAAAGATTCATAATAGCCCTGATCCTTTGGGATCTTTGCCCTAAACTCCTCTAAAATCACCCCATAATCGCTTAGCAGCAAATCGCCTTTTAGTAGCAAGTATTTGAGATAGAGCCAGTAGGTATTGAGCACATCACTTTGACAATACTCCTGTATCTTGTCTAATGCCTCTTTGCGTCCAAATGCGGGGTCAAAAAACACCTCATACACCTGCGAGCCACTCATATCGTATTTGCCCACAATCCCACACATCTTGCATACAGAATCTAAGCTAAGTCCGCGCACCGCTCCAAAGCCTCCCAGACTATCGAGCAAATCCGTGTGAAATCGCTCACTATAACGTTGGCGGTAGTTTTCCCATTTATTCTTATTATACTGCGGATTGTCGATCTCAAAATACGCGCTAGCTTGGATATGATAGCGCATAGCACGCAAACTAAGTGCCACCATATCAAAGCCCCGACCATTAAAACTCACAAGACTTGGCTGCTTGGCATTAAACCAATCCCAAAACTCCTGCAACAAGCCAGATTCTAGCACATCAAGCGACGCGTTATCCACCTCACCACCACCCTGCAAAAATCGCTCTTTTGCCTTGCTACCGAAATTACCGACTTTGATAAAATGCCCAAAATCATCGCACAGCACGCTAGAGATACTAATGATACGATGAAAGGGGATAGGCAAAAACTCCGAGCCATTTTTTTGAGCTTGGTGGGCAAAGGCTTGGGCGCAAATCTCAAGCTCACTACCACTAAAGCCAAAAGTCTGGGCAAGCAGGTGGGTATCAGGGATCGTCTCAATATCAAAGACACAAATCATTTAAGCCTCCTCATACGCGATATAGGATACAATCAGCCTTTGTATTGTAGCAAAGTCAGCATAAAATAAACTCAAGGAAGCAATAATGTATGCACTACTAAGTGTCAGCGACAAAGATGGTATTGTGGAATTTGGCAGGGGATTAGTGAATCTAGGCTATGAGATCTTAAGCACGGGCGGCACTCTCAAAGCCCTGCAAGAAGCGGGTGTGAGCGCAAAAGAAGTAAGTGAGCACACCAAAAGCCCCGAGATGTTTGATGGCAGAGTCAAGACACTCCACCCCAAGATTCACGGCGGGATCTTGTATCGGCGCGATGATGAAACACATCGCCAAAGCGCACAAGAGCATAATATAGAATCTATCGACATCGTGTGTGTGAATCTCTATCCCTTCAAGCAAACGATCGAGCGCACGGAGGATTTTGATGAGATTATTGAAAATATCGACATAGGCGGTCCGGCGATGGTGCGATCAGCTGCCAAAAACTTCCAAAATGTGCTGGTGATCACCGATCCTAGTGACTATACGCGCGTGCTAGAATCCCTCAAAGCGGGCAAAAATACCCTAGAATTTCGCACAGAGCTGATGATAAAAGCCTACGAACACACCGCGAGCTATGATGCGATGATTGCTAATTATATGAACAAGCGATTTAAGCATGGCTTTGGGGATAGGCAGTTTGTCGTGGGCAAAAAAGTCTTTGATACGCGCTATGGGGAAAACCCCCACCAAAAAGGCGCACTCTATGAGTTTGGCGAGTTTTTTAGCAAGCATTTGCAAGTAAAAAAAGGTGAGCCAAGCTTTAATAACCTCACAGACATCAATGCGGCAGTATCCATCGCAAGCGCATTTGGCAAAGTACCTGCTGTGTGTATCATCAAGCATGGCAATCCCTGTGGCTTTGCGATCAAAGAGAGCTTGCTAGATTCATACATAAGTGCGCTTGCGTGCGATAGTATAAGTGCGTATGGTGGCGTGGTGGCAGTAAATGGCGTGATTGATGAGAATCTAGCGCGCAAGATGAGCGAGATATTTATCGAAGTGATCGTGTGTGCAGGGATTAGTGAGAGCGCACTGCAAATATTTGAATCTAAAAAGCGCACCAAGATCTTTGTCTGTGAGAAGGACGAAGTGCTCTATATGCCACGTGATAGCTATGATTTTAAACATATCCAAGGGGGCTTTGTGTATCAGCAGAGCGACGACGTGCGCGATGATGAGGTATCAGGCGCTAGACTTGTGAGCAAAAAGGCGGCAGATTCAGCCCAGCTCAAGGATCTAGAGATCGCTTACAAAGTCGCTGCACTCACGAAATCAAATTGTGTCGTGTATGCTAAAGATGGCGCGGTAGTGGCGATAGGTATGGGTATGACAAGCAGAGTAGATGCCTCAAAAGCCGCTATCGCTAAGGCAAAAGATATGGGGCTAGATCTGCAGGGCTGTGCGTTAGCGTCTGAAGCGTTTTTCCCATTCCGCGATAGCATCGATATGGCACATAGCGTTGGAGTGGCAGCAGTGATCCAGCCCGGTGGCAGCATACGCGATGATGAAGTGATCGCGGCGTGCGATGAGTTTGGTATAGCGATGTATTTTAGCGATACGCGCCACTTTTTGCATTAGGCTCGTTTATGTCATGCAAGTTTTGCTATGGCAGATCAGAATCTCAGATATTGACCAAGCACAAATGTAGTCGATCATTCAAAGATCACATAAAAGATGAAAATCTAGGTTATTATTTAGCATCAGAAGAGTTGAGAGTGGCGCGCCTCCAGCATAGACACGCGCCGATGTGTAAAAATGCGCAAACCGCCTAGAGTCTAGACTCGTAGCGGCGGAGCATATACAGACGCTTAAGAAGTTTTTTCTTAGCGTTTATCTTTTGCTTTTTGCGACGCTCTGTTTGTGGCTCAAAAAACCTTCTAGCGCGTGTCTCGGTAACGACAAGGTTTCTATCAGTTTGTTTTTTGAACTTTCTATAAGCTTCATCGAAGCTCTCATTTTCGCGTACTTTGATACCCGGCATATTCATCACCCACTTTCTTGTATAAGATTAGAGCGGCATTGTAAGATAAAAAGTCTAAAACAAATATTAAGGAATAGCGCGATATAATGCCGCCTTTGAAATTTTATGTGCTCGTAGCTCAGCTGAATAGAGCAACAGGTTGCGGTCCTGTAGGTCGGGGGTTTGAATCCCTCCGAGCACACCATCTGTTTGACTTATACTTTAGCTTGGCATATCGTGGATTTCGCGATTGACTGACACACTGCATCACACTTCTTATTGTTTTATACTTTTTGGTATCATACTTGGCTAGATTTCACATTTTTAGGCAGGGTTATGGAACGCAATGTCAAATATTTGAGCATTGGGATTGTTTTTCTTGGGATTGTGATAGGGTTTTGTGTCTTTGTGCTGTGGCTAGGACGCTTTGACTTTAGCACCGATAAATACAACACCTACTATATCCTCACACAAGATGAAGCCTCCTCGGTGGGGATCAATACACCTATCAAATTCAAAGGTATCGCGGTGGGCAAGATAGCCGATGTGGGCTTTGAGGACCTCACACAAGGGATCATCAAAATCACACTTGCATTAGATTCTAACTTAGAAGTGCGCGAAGACTCGTATGTGAGTATCGCCTCTAGCGGGCTTGCAGGGGCAAATTACCTCGCGTTTTTTCAGGGCAATAGCACGCAGCCAAACACCTCACATATCATCGAGCTCAAAAAAGGTGGGCTTGATGTCCTCCTCCAGAAAGTCGAGGCAATCGGTGATAAGAGCCTCAATGTTATGAATGGTATCAGCGACCTCACCAATCCTCAGACTATCGCAAACCTCCAAGACACATTCCTCTATCTCTCACAGATCAGCCAAGATATGGCGCGGATCACCAAACGCTTAGATTCTATCACCAAGATCGTCGATGTCAATCTCCAAGCCGGACAATACGATGTGCGCGCGATGCTAAACCCTAGCCTACTACAACTCCAAGACACACTCCTGCAAGTCGATCATTTCTTTTCTAAAGCCACACATTTGGTGGATAAAATCGAGAAAAACCCCTATGACAGCCTATTTGGCAAGAAGAAAGATAGCGATGAGTAAAGCGCGAGCCATATCACCAAAACCGCGCAGAGCCACACCAAGCCAAGCCGCATAAGGAGCGAAAATGAGAGCAAAATACCTAATCGTGGGATTTATCATAGCCATATACGCAGGGTGCGTGAGTGTGGATATCAAGACCGAGATCCCAGAAATCACATTCTATGACATCTCTATGCACACACAAAAAATCCTCAAAAACCCCAAGCAAAGCTATGGCACGATCATCAGCGCCGCGATGCCCTATGATAGCACCGATATTTACAAGCTAGATTCACAGACATTGCGCACGCGTATCCTGCCAAACGCCCAATGGGTGAGCAAGCCCAAAGAAATGCTTATCTCAACGCTAGGCGCGATGATGAGCGAGCGGAGATTAAGCCTCATCAAGCCGCCATTTGGAAGCGTAAAAGTGAGCAAAATCATCAAGCTCCATATCGATAAGATTCTCATTATCCAAAGAGAGGGCGGAGAATACGCCACACTCAGTATGCACTACGACCTGCTCAACGCCAAAGATACGAGCCTAATCAAAAATGGCGTGATCGTGCGCGAAAAGGAAATCAGCAATATGCACGAGTTTGCACCGGTATTTTTGGAGCTAAGTCAAGAGGTGCTATCAGAGATCATCGAGCAGATTCTGTTGTTTTAATGCAATTTGTGATCGAATCTAGCCACTTAGATTCTGTAAAAATCCCATAAAAATGTATCAATTTGTGACAAAATTCACAAATTTTTCACAAAAAAAAAAAAAACGATTACTTCATACCCTCCATTGTTATAATACCCATTATAGCCTTCTGGGCATATCTTCACACAAGGACTTCTGAATGAATTTCTATCGACATTTCACAAAAATCACTTTGAGTATCGCTCTGCTTGGTGGCGCACTATATGCGGAGAAAAGCGGCGGATTTCTAGGCATCGAAGCGGGACTAAGCAAGGCGAAGTTTCAGCAAGATATTGATGCGACTGGGCACACTCATCCCGGGACAAATCCAGTTACCCCTTCCCAACCTACGCCTTTGGTCGGTAATATCACTGCGGATAATATCTTGCCAGCGTTTTATCTCAAAGGCGGATATAAGTTTATGTTTGGTGAGCGCGGGCGATTTGGCGTGCGTCCGTATGTGTATTTTGGCTATGGCTACGGCAGTATGAAAAATGTAAATTACGATGGGGAAGGCTTATTTTCTCTGACGAATTTAGTCGCCAATGGTTCGATTTTCACCGGCACGGGCAAGACTTATTATAATCACTTCTTTGATTATGGCGTGGGTGCGGACTTGCTCTATAACTTCGTGGATAATGAAAATGAGAGCTTTGGTATATTTGCCGGTGTGGCGATCGGTGGCGAGACATGGGTGGCTAATGGTAAAGAATACAAGCCCTCGCAGGGCAGTGAGAGCTATGGGAATTTCCAGACGATCCTCAATATCGGCTTGCGCGGTGTATTAGCTAAACATCATGGGATCGAGCTCGGCGCGAAATTCTATATGCTAGATTCTACGATTTTTGAAGGCAGCGGATATTCACCCCTAATGAATCCAGAAAATATACCGCTGATGGGGGTTGTGTTTCAATCCATCGATCTCAACTCCACCAGCACCACAATGCGCCGTCCGTTTGTCATCACCGCAAGCTATGTGTATAATTTCTAAAGCCCCATGCTTTAGAGATCCCCTCGCCCACATCGGGCTTTTGCAAATCCAGTAGATCTAAATCTGGATTTGCACTCTCATCAACTCCGAATTCGTGTATCGCATCAAAATCATAGAATCTAACTTTTAGATTCCAAATACTCCTCATAGCTCCCGCGAAAATCTATCACTTTTGCCGCGCCACCCTCAACAGGCACAAGCTCGATGATACGATTAGCATACGCATCGATAAGCTCTCTATCATGACTGACACAAATCACATTACCGCTAAAGCGATAGAGTGCCTCGCCCAGTGCTATGATGGATTCTAGATCGAGATGATTGGTGGGCTCATCAAGCACCAAAAAATTCCCACCCTCAAGCATAATCTTGCTAAGCACCATTCTGTGTTTCTCACCCCCGCTAAGCGCGTTTATAGACTTCTCCTGCTCCTCCCCGCTAAAGAGCATTCGCCCTAGCGCATTGCGTATCTCGCCACTCTC
>CALVBL010000003.1 GCA_944325775.1 uncultured Helicobacter sp. | reverse complement strand
GCAGAATCTCCTTGGGGGCTTTTCACGATTGCGATGACAATCCCCATTGCCATCTATATGGGTATCCATATGCGGTTTTTGCGCCCGGGCAAAATCGGGGAGGCGAGTATCATCGGCTTTGCTTTGTTGCTTTTAGCGCTCTATTATGGGCGTGCGGTGGCAGAGAGTGAGACGCTCGCACCGCTTTTTACACTAAGCCCTGTTACACTCACTTATGTAATGATTGGCTATGGGTTTGTGGCGGCGATTTTGCCGGTGTGGTTTTTGCTCGCTCCTAGGGATTATCTAAGCACCTTTTTAAAGATTGGCGTGATTGTGCTGATGGCTGCGGGGATACTCATCGTCGCGCCTGATGTGCGCTTTGAAAGTGTTACGAAGTTTGTCGATGGGAGCGGACCTGTTTTTAGCGGTAAGCTCTTTCCGTTTTTGTTTATCACCATTGCTTGTGGTGCGATAAGTGGATTCCACGCGCTCATCTCAAGCGGCACGACGCCCAAAATGCTAGAGCGTGAATCCCACGCGCGAATGGTGGGCTATGGCTCGATGCTTATGGAATCTGCAGTGGCGATTATGGCGCTTATCGCGGCGGTAATTCTCACACCGGGCTTGTATTTTTCTGTCAATGTCGCGCCCGCTGCACTAGGAACAGTGGCGTTTTATGAAGGTGGTGCGCTCAAAGACGCTCTAGCCGCGGCACAGACAGCAGCACAGACGATTAGCTCTTGGGGATTTGTCATCACACCTGAGCAGATTCTAAACACCGCTAATGAAATTGGCGAAAAGACGATCCTAAGCAAAACCGGTGGTGCGCCTACCTTTGCTATCGGATTAGCGACTATCATCTCGCAGGTGCCGCTATTCTCACAGGGTTCTATTGCGTTTTGGTATCATTTTGCGATTTTGTTTGAAGCACTCTTTATTCTCACAGCTGTCGATGCGGGGACTAGAGCGGGGAGATTTATGGTCCAAGATGTGCTAGGCAATGTCTATAAGCCATTTGGCAATATCCATTCGATTTTTTATGGAATCTTAGCGACTTTGCTGTGTGTGATTGGCTGGGGCTATATCCTTTATCAGGGCGTTACCGATCCGCAAGGTGGGGTAAAATCACTCTGGACACTCTTTGGGGTATCCAACCAAATGCTAGCGGGCATGGCTCTGCTCACTGTGATTGTGGTGCTCTTTAAAATGGGCAAAGGCAAACAAGCGTGGATCGCGATTTTGCCTGCTGTTTGGGTACTTGTAAGCACGCTTTATGCGGGGATTTTAAAACTACTTCCTGCCAATGGCGAAAAACTTCATGATTCTGTAAGTCATATTGCTACATGGCAAAATAACAAAGCAGCCGCCGCTTCTAAACTTGCCGAGGCAGCCGCACAGACAGATCCTGATCTCATAGCTTCGCTAACCGCACAGGCACAAAAACTAAGCCTCATAGCAAGCAATAATCTGCTAAATGCTATCTTGTGCGGATTTTTTATGTTTGTGACCTATCTCATTCTTGTGCAATGTATCAGAATCTGCCTCAAAGCAGCAAGTAACAAGCCTACCATACCACTAAATGAATCTCCTTATATCAAAACCAGTGATTTTGACGGCAAAATTGCTGTGCACAAATGAGGTTTGCTAAAGTTTGGAATGTGGTGCGTGTGATCTATCGGCGATCTGATAGATTCCTGCACTTGCTTGTAGGCATGCCTAGCTATGACAAGTATTTAGAGCATATGCGCCTCCACCATCCAGAGGAGATCCCAAAGACTCAAAGAGAGTTTTTCAAAGATGCTATAGAAAAGAAATACGGTGCAGGAAGGACAAAGTGCTGATAAGGCATTCTATGCAAGGCTTGCATACACAAGATTCACTACTACGCTCTGTCCTTTATCAAGCGTGATATATAGGCGCTACACGCGGCGACTCCAGCGAACCTACAAACCTCACAAAAACACGACTTAGTATTTTCTAAGGTTAAAAAAAACTTATTTATGCTAGAATCCCTGACTTTTTAATTTTCTTTTAGGAGTTGAATATGGAGCAGACCCTTTCTATCATCAAGCCCGATGCAGTAAAAAAAGGTGTGATTGGTCAGATTATCGATCGGTTTGAGAGCAATGGCTTGCGCATCGCAGCGATGAAAAAGCTACAACTCGGGCGTTGCGATGCTAAAGAGTTTTATGCAATTCACAAGGAGCGTCCATTTTTTAATGATTTGGTGGATTTTATGGTGAGCGGTCCTGTGGTGGTAATGGTGCTAGAGGGCGATAATGCTGTGACAAAAAATCGTGATCTGATGGGTGCGACAAATCCTAAAGAAGCTAAAGCAGGAACGATCAGAGCGGATTTTGCTGATAGTATCGATGCAAACGCTGTGCATGGTAGCGATAGCCTTGAGAATGCAAAAAACGAAATCGCCTTTTTCTTCGCTAAGCGAGAGATTTGCTAATCTCACTTAGGATCTACGCGCGTTTAGAATCTAAGATATAAAACGCATGAAAATTGCTTTTAGAAAAATTACCTCATCGCCCAAAACCTTCAGTCTAGAATCTGATGGCTTGGAGCTTAGTGGCACATTGGTGCGAGTAGATTCTCAAATATGCAAGCTTGATGGTAGGCTTAATGGCGAATTGGAGCTTGTGTGTGATAGAAGCGGTGAGGTGTTTATGAAGCATTTTGATGAATCTTTGGTTTTGTATATCTCAGATGGTCTTTGGGATACACAAAGCCAAAGTAAGCTTAATAGCCTTGATGTTATTGAGTTTTTCGATGGTTTTATAGATGTAGAGTATATCTTGCAAAGCGAGATAGAATCTATTAAAATGGATTATCACATAAAAGGAGAAAGATATGGCAGTTCCAAAGAGAAGAGTGAGTAAAACCCGTGCAGCAAAGCGAAGAACACATTATAAAGTCAGTCTCGCTATGCCTATCAAAGACAAAGATGGCAGCTGGAAGATGCCTCATCGCATCAATAAATTTAGCGGACAATACAAATAAGACAGGAGTCGCACGCATAATGCGTGTAGCGAAAATGGGAGGTATTGATGCAAAAGATTGCCATTGATGTGATGGGTGCAGATTATGGCGTAGAGCCTATTGTGCTCGGTGTCGTCGAAGCACTGAAACACAAGCAGTTTGAAGCTATCGTCGTGGGTGATGAAGCCCAGGTCGCTCCGCTGATACCAGCCGAGCTGGCGAGCCGCGTACAGATCGTGCATTGCGTGGATTACATCAAGATGGAAGAGAGTGCTGCAAGCGCTTCAAAGCGCAAGGAAACCTCTATTTTCATCGCTACGGAGCTTGTGCGTGAGGGCAAAGCCGATGCACTCGTATCGCCCGGACACAGTGGTGCGACTATGAGTCTTGCGACCCTTAAGCTTGGGCGTATCAAGGGTGTTTCGCGTCCGGCTATCTGTACCACCATGCCCACTATCAACGAAAATCCTAGTATGATCCTTGATGCAGGTGCAAACACAGATTGCAAGCCCGAATATTTAGTGGATTTTGCGATTATGGGACACGAATATGCTAGAAGTGTGATGGGCTATGCAAATCCGCGTGTGGGACTCCTCTCTAATGGTGAAGAGGATACCAAGGGTAATGAGCTCACGAAAGCAACTTTTTCCTTGCTTAAGGAGTTTGCGTTTTTCAAAGGCAATGTGGAAGGGCGCGATATCTTTAATGGCAGTGTTGATGTAGTCGTGTGTGATGGATTTTCTGGCAATCTTGTGCTAAAAGCAAGTGAGGGCGTGGCGAGTGCGATCTCTCACATACTCAAGTCAGAGATCAAAAAATGCCCAATTCGGGCGCTTGGTGCCTTATTGATGAAGGGTGTGTTTAGAAATCTTAAGAAAAAAATTGATCATAGTGAGTATGGTGGTGCGCCATTGCTAGGGGTACAAAAAGTCGTCATCATCAGCCATGGAAGCTCAAATGCCCGTGCCATAGAGTGCGCCATCTATCAGGCTTTGCACGCATTAGATTCTCAAATCTGTACAAAATTGCAGAATGTCTTTGAATCGCGCTAAGGAATAGTATGGAAAAAGTTTTTGCTTCGCTCAAATCTATTGCTTCATACATTCCTCCTCGGTGTATCAGCAATGCAGATTTTGAAAAGACTTTGGACACAAGCGATGAGTGGATTAGCAAAAGGACGGGTATCAAAACACGTTATTTTGCTAATCCAGATCAAAACACTAGCGATCTCGCGTATGAGGCGGGCAAACTCGCCATTGAGCGTGCAAATCTAAAACCTAGTGATATTGATGCGGTCATAGTCGCTACCTTAAGCCCAGATTACCTGACAATGCCCTCTACTGCGTGCATTGCCGCATATAAGCTCGGTATCCAAAACAAGCCCGCGTTCGATATCAGTGGCGCTTGCAGCGGGTTTGTCTATCTCCTTAATATCGCTAAGTCTTTTATAGAATCTCGCACATACAGCAATATCCTAATCATAGGAGCAGAAAAGGTAAGTTCTGTGCTAGATTTTGAGGATAGGGGCACTTGTGTGCTTTTTGGCGATGGGGGTGGTGCAGCCATCGTGAGTGCCACCACGGAGAAATCCCGATCTATCCTTGATGTGCATGTCGCTGCCAATGGACAATATGGGGATTTGCTCTATACACCTAGATTCAATGCCACGAGCGATTCACCAAAGCAGTGCCTACAAATGAAGGGTAATGAAGTCTTTAAACAAGCAGTCAAAACCCTCGCTCAAGATGTGAAGGATATCCTAGAGAACAATGCCATAAAACCCCAAGATGTGAGATTCTTTGTGCCACATCAAGCGAATTTACGCATTATTAACGCAGTGGGGGAAATACTAGATTTTTCGCCAGATCAGATCGTGCTCACTGTGCAAAAATATGGCAACACCTCCGCTGCGTCAATCCCCATGGCGATTGATGAGATTTATAGACAAGGTCAGCTCAAAAATGGGGATTTGCTCTTGCTTGATGCCTTTGGGGGCGGATTCACTTGGGGTTCTGCGCTCGTATATTTTGACGGCGATTCCCTCTAAGTCACTCACTACACTAATATTTTAAATCCCATAAGGAGATTTTTATGCCACTTGTTTCAATCATCTTGCCTACCTATAATGTAGAACAATTCATTGCAGAGGCACTAGAGAGCTGTGTGCAGCAGAGCTTTAGAGATATAGAAATTATTGTGGTTGATGATTGTGGAAGTGATAATAGCATAGCCATAGCCAAAGAATATGCCACAAAAGATTCTCGCATAAGAATCGTGCATAATAAAGAAAACTTTCAACTTTTTGCAGCTCGAGCAGAGGGTGTGAAAGTCGCGCAGGGAGAATATATTATGTTCCTTGATCCCGACGACTTTTTAGAATCTAATGCCCTGCAAACTTGTGTAGATTCTATGCCGCAATTAAGGGGGGGGGGTAGATTTAGTTTGTTTTGACTATAAAACCCTTCAAGATTCTCGCACACACCACATAGAGTATTATCGTGATGCAATCTACACAAATATCAATGACTTCTATCTGTTTTGTCTCAAAAAATCGTGGATAAACTGGAATATATGGAGCAAGCTCTTTAAAAGAGATCTCTATCTTAAGGCTTTTGACCTCATAAATCCCCATATACGAATTGGGGTAGCCGAGGATTGCCTGCTGTATGCCGCATACAGCAATCTCATACACAACGTCATTACGATTCAAGCTCCACTCATCACATATCGCATACACACGCAATCCATGAGTGCAACCAACACCACCACAAAGATTGTGCAACACATACAAGATCACAGATTCATCTATACACACATACAGGAGTACTTTCGCTCTATGGCGACCAGTGATATTTCTTTTGCCCAAAAAATGTTTTGCAAACGATACTTAGAGCTTATAGCACAGCAGATTGCAAGTCTCCAGCTCGAATACAAAAAGCACAATGGCACCTTCAGCAAGAGAGATTCACGCATATTCTCTTACAACAAACAAAAAGCACGTTACAAACGCTATTTACAAAATACGATTCTAAAAATCTGGAAGATACTTTTCAATACAAAGCACTAAAGAGATTCACATCGATCAACAAACTGCATTAGATTTACAGAATCTACTCCATTGCCACATCGCACTTATGACACAGCGACACCAAGAAGATTCTAGAATCTCCCTAAAAATCGGTTACATGATCACACAAGCGGAGAGGCAATAAGGGCAAAACCCTCATTGTCGATACCAAGTTTGCCAAAAGCAAACCTGCATAAAACTCTAAGAACCTAACAACTATATGTCGTTAAAAACTCAAATGGGTGTGGGCGCCCTTCCCAAGGCCAGATCTCTGTCTCAAACTTGTATTGCTTATAAGTCTGGATAAACTCTTCGCTAAACACATCGCCCTCTTTTAGATACGCCTTATCCACGAGCATTTCCTCGATCGCGTGGCGCAATGTATGTGGCAGCTGCTTAATGCCCTTTTCGCGAATCTCATCAAGACTAAGTTCAAAGAGATTGATCTCCATTGGTTTGCCCGGATCACTTTTTTGTTTGATCCCATCAATCCCCGCCATCAAAAGCGCCGCAAATGCAAGATACGGATTGCTCGAACTATCTGGGAATCTAAACTCCATTCGCTTTGCCTTCTCGCCACTATTATAAGGGATTCGGATACTTGCACTGCGGTTTTGTGCAGAATAAGTCAAAATGCTCGGCGCTTCAAAGCCCGGAATTAACCGCTTATAAGAGTTCGTGCTTGCATTGGTAAAAGCCGCTAGAGCCCTTGCATGCTTAAGCACGCCACCTAGGAAATGTAATGCCATATCGCTTAGCCCCTCATACGCGTTGCCAGCAAAGAGATTTTTGCCCTCTTTCCAAATACTGATATGCGTATGCATACCACTTCCATTGTCGTTATACAGAGGCTTTGGCATAAATGTCGCAGTCTTGCCATTGAGATGGGCGACCATTTTGACGACATATTTGAGTTTTTGGACATTATCAGCCGCTTCAAGCATATCACCAAACTTCACGCCGATCTCACCCTGTCCTTGCGCGACTTCGTGATGCACGATAAAAGTCTCTAATCCCACTTGGTTGAGCACTTTGACCATTTCAGCGCGGATATCCACCATAGAATCCACCGGTGCCACAGGCAGATACCCACCTTTCGTGCCCGGACGATGCCCGATATTCACGCCCTCAAACTCCTTATCGCGATTCCACTCACCCTCCTCGGTATCGATCTCATAATACTGACAATTCACAGAATCTTTGATTTTAATCGAATCAAAGACAAAAAACTCATTTTCAGGTCCGAAATACGCGACATCGCCGATCCCAGAATCTTTGAGATACTGCATAGCTCGCTTGACAATACTCCTAGGACATTTTTCATAAGGTTGGTTTTTGTAGATATCCCACACATCACAAAACACCACCATCGTAGTATCAGCAGTAAATGGATCGATAAAATACCGCACAGGATCGGGGATAAGGATCATATCAGATTTATCCACAGGTTGCCATGCCGGTGCAGAACTACCATCAAAGGGAATACCCTCGAAAGTCTTTTCATCTACTGCACTTGCACTAAAAGCGAGATGGTTCCACACGCCTTTAATGTCTGTGAATCTAAAATCTATAAATTCCACTTCATGCATCTTGCATGCTTCAAAAAACTTCTCTACCGCTTGCTTGTCGATTTGGATTTTGCTCATTTTGGGTTCCTTATACATTTAAAGATAGACTGCAGGGGGCAATTATATGCTTTTAGAGCTTAAATTTCTCATAAACACCCCGCGCAGGTAGCGTGGGTTGCGTGGATTCTAAACCCACAAACAGCAGTATAAATTAAGTTAAATTTTTAGAATCTAATCCCTCACAACTCTCACGAGGCAATTTTGAGCGTATTGCGGATTTTTTCATACGCCTCTTGTATGGTTCTAAAGCGTTCGTTGTAGCTTTCAATGATTTCAGAATCTTGCCCAAAAACATTATCTGGATGGTATTCTTTAGCTAGCTGCAGATAACGCTTTTTGACCACTTCAAAATCATCTTGATAGTGGGATTCTAAAATCATATAGCTGTGGCGCAACTCACGCTCTTGGTCTGTGAGGAAACTATCACCAAATCCACCCATTCCCCCGCGATTTCTAAAACTCTCATAATCAAAGTCCAAAATCACATTATGAATTACCTTAAAACTCACGAGATTGATGATGTTATCCCAAAAATAGGGCTTAGTGCTATCTAGGTAAATTTCATCACGATCACAACCCATATAATATTCATCAAAGAGATTGGCGATGTAGCGCCTTGCAGTGGCATTGGATTTGCTCATTTTGAGCATTACGCGCTTGCCATTGAGGATACGAAGAGAGATTTTGACACGCTCCACAAGTGAGTTTTTGCCCACGATCTTGATACGGATAGGCAAATATGTAAAATCAAGCAAATACTCCAGATCCTGCATTTCTTGGTTTGTGGCTTGGGCACTCTGCTCATTTTGCAGGCACACATGATACGCCCAGTTGATCAGATAGTCTTTTTTGAATCTCTCGCCATCATCTAAAATAAGCACAGTGCGAGAGAGCCGATAGCTTTTAGAAAAATACTTCTCGGCATACGCGATAGCCTTGTGCAAAAAAGTATTATCATCTTCGACAGTGATCTGGATATATTTCTCATTTAGTGCTACATTCATCTCCGCGAACTCTCTAAGTTTAGACTTGACCAAAACGAAGCAAACAAGATTCCACCTTCGCTGTTGGCTTAAAGTATAGCATAAATCGACTAAGAGCGGAGATTTTTAATCTGCAAATCACTTGTGAGCTTACTGCTGTGTAAAAATAATATAGACAATACATACAATTCCCCCGCTCACTATGCGCTACTACAATCTTAAGCATTGATGTGCTACCCTAGCGCTTTTGCAATAGTTAAGATAAACTACAAGGAGGCTTGCGTGCTAGATTCTATACTGCAGGAGGGCATATTTGCCTTAATCGGGTTTATTAGTGGCATTGCTGCGGGGTTTTTTGGTATCGGTGGGGGTGTGATCATCGTGCCTTGCCTATTATTTTTTGGTATCAGTATGGAATACGCCATAGGGATTTCTATCGTGCAGATGATATTTTCATCAGTCTTTGGAAGCATACTCAATATCTGGCGCAAAAAGCTTGATTTACAGGCGGGGTTTTATGTCGGTGTAGGTGGGCTCATAGGCGCGAGCTTTAGCGGACTTATCGTCGCTCATATCCATAGCACGATTTTATTACTACTTTTCATTCTCTTCACCTCCGTGAGCTTCAAAAAATATGTTTTCAACACCAAAACCACCGCCAACCCCAACCCACCCATCAAAGACCCTAGTCAGCAAAAGCTCGTGATGATCGGTGTCGGGGCACTTACTGGAGTATTTGCGATTTCTTTAGGTATCGGTGGAGGACTTATCATCGGACCGCTGCTTGCGTATTTTTTAGGTTTAGATTCTAAAAAAGTCGTGCCCATTTCGCTATTTTTTATTATCTTTGCCTCTGTCTCTGGCTCACTCTCACTCTACTCTCAAGACCTCATCGACTTGCACAAAGGGCTTATAGTGGGGATTTTTGCGATGATTGGGGTAGCTATTGGCACCAAACTCATTGACCTCACAAGCCTCACAAATCACCGATACGCGCTCATTGGGATCTATGCATTCTCGCTTTGTGCGAGTGTGTATAAACTTTGTGTGATTGTATTTGAGTGAATCTTGGTGCTTTTGCCCCATTTTTTTACTTTTGGTAAATTCTTTACACAAAAATTAGGTTTTATTAACCTAAATAAACAACTTTTGGTATAAATTATTAATGCAAACCAAACAAGTAGGGAGACGACAATGAACGAACAAACGCAAATCGCACTCATTGGCGGTGGTATTATGAGCTTCACTCTCGCCGCAATCCTCAAAGAACTCCAACCATCTTTACAAATCCATATCTACGAAATGCTTGATGATGTAGGACTAGAGAGCAGTATGGCTTGGAACAACGCTGGGACAGGACACCAAGCCCTTTGTGAGCTCAACTACACACCTCGCCAAAAAGACGGCTCTATCAATATCTCAAAAGCACTCAAGATCAATCAACAATTTGAACTCAGCAAGGAATTTTGGGCATATTGTGTCAAAAACAACCTCCTTGATGCACCACAAAGCTTTATCAATCCTCTGCCACACCTAAGCTTTGTCGCAGATTCTAATGTCGCATTTCTCAAGGATAGATTCGAGGTATTGCGTCAGTCGCCCTTTTATAAAAATATGCTTTTCTCCCAAGACAGAGACCAAATCGCACAATGGGCACCGCTCATCATAGAAGGGCGTGATCCCAATCAGCCTGTGGCAGCGACCTTTATGGATGGTGGGAGTGATGTGAATTTTGGTGCGATCGTAACCCAGCTCAAAGCCAACCTTGCCAAAAAAGGCGGCGTAGAGATATTCCTCTCACACAAAGTTGCTGATATCAATAGATCTTCTCAAGGCTGGGAGCTCAAAATCAATGATACCAAAAACGACACGCGCAAAAAGGTGCAAGCACAATTTGTCTTTTTAGGCGCTGGAGGCGGGGCATTCCCACTGCTTCAAAAAAGTGGGATACCCGAAGGGAGAGGCTATGCAGGATTTCCTGTAAGCGGTTTGTGGCTTGCATGCAACAACAAAGACCTCATCGACAAGCATGCGACCAAAGTCTATGGTAAGGCTTCTGTGGGCGATCCACCGATGTCTGTGCCACATTTAGATTCACGCATCATCGGTGGCAAAAAAGAACTGATGTTTGGACCTTATGCGAGCTTTAATACGCGATTTCTCAAAAATGGTAGCTTGCTAGATTTCCCACTTTCTGTGCGATTTAATAACTTTTTGCCCATGCTACAAGCTGGAATCGACAATATCCCACTTACCGCATATCTCGTGCGTCAGATCTTCCTAGGCAAAAACGGGCGTATGGACAAGCTAGAATTTTATATGCCTAGCGCGAAACAAGAGGATTGGGAGCTCAAAATCGCTGGACAAAGAGTGCAAATCATCAAGAAAAACGCGCAAGGTCGGGGCTTCCTAGAGTTTGGGACAGAGGTTGTCGTCTCTGCTGATAAATCCCTTGCAGCCGTGCTTGGAGCATCACCGGGTGCGTCCATCTCTGTAGATGTGATCCTTGAAGTGCTGGAAAAATGCTTTGCTTCAGAGATCAAAACGCATTATGACAAGCTCAAAGAGATGATCCCCTCATACCAAAACACTCTAGAGCAAAATATCGCGGCATTCAATCAGCAGCGATCTCAAACCGCAAAAGCTTTGCAAATACCATTTGTGGAAATTTAAGAGCCTGTCATATTTTTATGCAAGTTTGCAGCACGCAGACTTGTGTATCGCTCATGAAACGTGAATCCGCTCTTCGCTCCACTTCACGTGCATACAGCAAATTTTCAGAATCTAAGATTCTAAACGCCACCTAGAAAACTGCAAATCCCTCATTGTCCCTTAGCGCGTAGGTGGATATACAGATGCAACACATCAAGGCTAGCGGGCGTGATCCCGCTAATCTCACTGGCTTCAAAAAGTGACTTTGGCTGAAATTTCTTAAGTTTCTCAATCACTTCAAGGCTAAGCCCCGGAGTACCATCAAACTTGAAATCCTTAGGGATCGCCATCTTTAGCATTTGCTCCATATTATTGATAGAATCTTGCTGCTTGATGATATAGTTTGCGTACTTGGATTCTATACACATCTGCTCTATAGCTTGGGGGCTTAGGTGTGTGATGTCTAGCCCAAAGTGAGCACAGAGCTTCTCCAAAGCCTGTGGGCTCGGATCATTGATACTTAGGAGTTGCAATAGCGATGTCTTATCCCCAATACCTCGCAACCCTAGCGAATCCAAAAGCTCCTTATGCATCTTGCTAGGCGTGATGAAAGTCTGTGCGAGAAACTCCAAACTCTTAGCAATATCCTGCTTATCTTTTAGAATCTGCTCATAGTTTTCACGCGTGAGTAACCCAAACTCATAGCCATATTCCCCCAGCCGCAAATACGCATTATCCTCACGCAGTAGCAGCCGATACTCCGCCCTCGAAGTAAAAACCCTATAAGGCTCATTAGTGCCCTTGGTAACAAGATCATCGATCATCACGCCGATATAGGCTTGATTGCGCTGCAGGATAAATGGCTCTCTGCTCTGAATCTTCAACGCCGCGTTGATACCCGCCATAATCCCCTGTGCCGCTGCCTCTTCATAGCCTGTCGTGCCATTGATCTGCCCGGCTAGATAGAGATTTGCACACTTTTTGCACTCTAGTGTGTGATAGAGTTCGGTGGGCTGGATATAATCATATTCTATAGCATATCCATAGCGCGTAATCTTTGCATTTTCCAAGCCCTTAATAGAGTGAATCATCTCCTCCTGCACCTCCACAGGTAGTGAGGTCGTAAGCCCATTGATATAATACTCCACACAATCTCGTGTCTGGGGCTCTAAAAAAAGCTGATGTCGCTCTTTGTGCGCGAAGCGATTGACTTTGTCTTCGATACTAGGACAATAGCGCGGTCCCACCCCCTGAATCTGCCCCGTAAAAAGTGGCGCGCGATAAAAATTTTGACGGATAATATCATGAGTTTTTTGGTTAGTATAGGTAACAAAGCACGGAATCTGCGTGGGATTAAAGTCCTTGGTGCGCACGCTAAAATGCGGGGGATTCTCATCGCCATTATGTGCTTCAAGATCACTAAAATCAATACTGCGTCCATCAATACGCGCACAAGTCCCTGTTTTTAGCCGCCCTACCTCTAGCCCGATCTGATGAAACGAATCGCTCAAGGTGCGCGCACTAAGCTCGCCAAATCGCCCATTTTCTAGCTTGGTCTCACCCACATGGATTAGTCCATTGAGAAATGTGCCGGTAGTGAGGATCACGCATTTTGCGCGGTATTGCTTGCCCAGATTGCTTTTGGCACCTACGACTTCAAAGCCACCTTGCACATTTTGGTGTAGTAACAAATCCGTGATAAGCTCTTGAGAGATTGTGAGATTTGGTGTATTTAGCGCGAATTTTTTGGCGATGATAGGATACATATCCATGTCGATTTGAGCGCGTGTGCCACGCACAGCAGGACCTTTGGAGGCGTTAAGCGTGCGAAATTGCAATCCACACAAATCCGCGATCTCCCCCATCACGCCCCCAAGCGCGTCGATTTCTTTGACTAAATGCCCTTTACCAAGCCCACCCACGGCGGGATTACAGCTCGCAAGAGCGATATTTTGGATAAGGATTGTGAAAAGATGTGTCTTAGCACCCATTTTCGCACTTGCGATCGCTGCCTCTAGCCCAGCATGTCCGCCACCCACGACAATAACATCAAAAGTATTTTCCATATATTTGTTCCATTGTATGCGATTAAATTTAAGATAAGGGTGAGAATTATAGCAGAATTGGAGTGAGTTTTGCTGGAGGTGAGTCTAGGGATCTAAAATTTTAGATTCTAGAATTTAACGAAGCAACAAACATTTGTCGCTCAAAGCCCAATGCCTTAACTCAGGAGATAACAAGGTAAAACAATGCAAACTAACATATCTGCCAAAAAACACCTCTGCGCACAAGCATTTGCCAATAAAAACTACAGCGAGTGCGTGGGACTATGCGTGGAGATTCTCACACTCGATCATTTTGATATAGATACATGGAATCTCGCAGGCATCACCATGATAGAACTCAAAGAATACGCACGCGCCATAGAATATCTCGCAGAGGGACTGCACCTCGCACGCGAAAAGCTCAAAAGCCTGCAAGTGCAGGTTTTGCACAAAAATGATGAATCCAACGTGTCGCATGCACAAGATTCAACACAAGATTCACAAAAATCCCTAGAAGACCCACTACGCGTAAGCTTGCGCGATAGCCTGCGTATGTGCGAGGGACTGTGGCTCAATCTAGCCGAGGCATATCGTCGCGATAATAAACCCCAAGAAGCCATCACCATCTTACACCAAGCCCTAGAAGCGATACCGATTTTAAACGAAAATGCCACACTGCATTTTAACCTCGCAAAAGCCTATGTCGATGCGGGCGATTCGCTAAGCTCGGTGGATCACTACACGATGGCACTACGTCTAGATCCCAATGACCTAGGCGCGATGTTTAATCTCGCCAATGCCCAAGTCACCCTAGCGCGATTTCCAGAGGCTATAGAACTCTATGAAATGGCATATAAAAGGGGTTTTCTCCAAGCCGGAGTGAATCTCGCAAATACCTACATCAAGCTAGGCTTTTTCACACAAGCCATTGAGATTTTTGAGGAAATCGCCCCCGCATTTCAAAACGATGACGTGTTTTTGTTTAACTACGCCAATGCGCTCAATTATCTAAATGCGGATTTTGACAAGACTAAACATTGCTATATGCGCGCTATTACACTAGATTCTAAGAGGGCGGAGTATCACATCAATTACGCGCATTTTTTGCTCAAAAATCATCATTTTGCCGAGGGCTTTAGCGCGTATGAAATGCGTAAGAAATTTGACAATATGCTCCCAAGCGCGCTCCCAAACCTCTGGAATAAACAATCCCAAGATATAGAGAATCTAAAAGATAAGGTTGTGTTTGTGCATTATGAGCAGGGATTTGGAGATTGCATTATGTTTGGACGATTTGTGCCACAGCTTGCTAATATCGCTAAAGAAGTAATTTTGTGCGTGCAAGAGCCACTAAAAAACCTCTTTGCTGATGCGTTTGAAAATCTCACAAATATCAAGGTCTGCTCCCAAGAGTTAGAGTTAGATTCTATAGATATGAGTATTTCCCTACTCTCACTGCCCTTGGCTCTTGGGATATGCACTGCTAAGCAGGTGCAGCACCCACAGCATTATCTCAAGTATCAAAACATCTTAAAGCGTGCGCTCGTGCGCGGGGATATCGAGGAGATCTATGGGATAAAGCCCAGTATCCTAAAGGTGGGGATCTGCTTCCACACAGATTCACATTTCCCTGAAGCAGAGCTAAAAAACATCGAGCCTAAGCCACTTTTATCCATGCTGCGCGAGGTGTTCCCAAACCGCACAAAAGTAGAGCTCTACTCGCTCAATTACAGCGGGATTGATAATGAGCTGTGTGCGGAATTTGACGTGTATGATTGCAAGGAGGAGATGACTGATTTCTTACAGACGCGCAAGATCTTGGAGCGTATGGATATGGTGATTAGTATCGATACTGCGCTCACACACCTAGCTGCGAGCCTTGGCAAAAATGTCTTTGTGCTTTTGCACAAGCGCTTTGATTGGCGCTATGATAAAGGTGTAGATAGCGTGTGGTATGAGAATATCCTAGGTTTTGCGCAAAGTGATATGGGCAAATGGGAGCCCGTGCTCCACAACCTCCAAAGCTACCTCAAAAGCGTGTATGGTGAGTATGGCGTATGAGTTCTATTGAGATTTTGGAGCGATTACATACGCTACAACTCCTTGAGGGTGCGCCGCAGTGGTGGTGGGTCAATGCTGGGAGTTTTGAGGTTATGCTTGGCAGCGTGCTGGTGCAAAATAGCAAATGGGAAAATGTGCAAAAAACACTAGATTCACTGCGAAAGGCTGGGATTTTGCCTAGATTCAGTGGGGAATTTAGGCAGGATTTTTGTGATGAATCGCGCAATATGCAAGCTATCAGCAACATCGCAGCATTATCCCAAGAAATCCTAAGCTCACATATCCTAGGCTTACAAAACCAAAAGGCACAGCGACTTATCCTCATCGCACGCCATCTCTTAGAGGATTTTGACAGCTATGAATCTATCACCCAAAACCTTAGTCGCGAGTGGCTACTAGCCCAAAAAGGCTTGGGGCGCGAGAGCGCAGATAGCGTGCTCAACTATATGTGTGGGCGCGAAGTGATGGTGGTGGATCGCTACACATATAGGTTTTTGTGCGCGCTTGGGGTGGAGATCCAAGAGTATGATGAGCTGCAGAGATTCTTTATGCGCGGGGTAGAAGAAAATCTAGCACGCGTGTGTGCCCTCTATGGGCAAGATGTGAATCTAGCGTATGTGTATGCGCGATTTCACGCTAAGATCGTGGAGTTTGCCAAATCAAAACGCGATCCAAAAATACTGCTGTAGGCTGAATCTTGGTGCTAAGTGGTGTGGTTGTATAAAATTTGGTTTATAGAAAATGCGTTAGCCCAAATCGCGTTTAATTGAGGTGGCGATACCAAAGATTCTTAGATTCTGAAAGTTTGTTGTATGAACGCGTAAGCGGAGCGATTGAAGATTCGCTCTTTATGATCGATACACAAATCTGCGTGATGCAAACTTGCATTATTAATGATAATCTCTAAAACTCATATCCCACGCTCAAACCCACAGCTTTCGTGCTATTGTATGGCTCGTGATACAAGCCATATAATGTACCATTACGATACGCGCCATCTGTGCTAGAATCTGCTATACTCCAGTACTGCATATACAGCCCAAACACAACCACACCATCATAGCCATAGGTGCACAAATCACGCTTTAGCCCTACATCTAGGCGCACTCCATAACCCCTGCTCTGCGTGAAGAAAAGATCATTATCAAAGCCAATATCTCGGAAATGACTCGTATTGTAGCCACGCACTAGCTGCTGATAGCTTAGGATCCCATACGCAGATATATCCTGCGAAAAGGCGTATTGAGCGTGGATAAACACAGGCAGATACACATAGCTCTGCTCCCTATCATAGCCACTGCTCGCGCTAATAGAATTATACAAATCCCAAAATCCAAGTCCAACCCCAGCATAAACAAAACTCTCTTTATCCTCATACACAAGTGTGCCAAAGCGGTATTCTAATGTGTAGTATGAATCTTGCGAAGTACTGCGCAATGGCGTGCAGACAGGGGGGTTTGCAATACTGCACTCGCTTCCCTCATAGCGCGTGATCCCGCTGAAATAGCTCGCGCTGAGCTGATGTCTGAATCTATGATGCATCGCGCTCACATAGCCATTCACACCATACATAGCACCGCTAATGCTCATCACTCGTGGCTCCTCATAGCCATAATAGCCACCACTAAGGCTTAGTCCAAACCCAAACCACCGATCCTGTGCTTGCGCGTAGCCACCCACGCACACAAATACAATACAACAGATTCTAAACCCACCAGTAATATTAGAGAATCTAACCCACAAAAAGCTCGGAATGCGCATCAAACACACCGCTTGCAAAAAGCACAAGGAACAACACACCTATGCAGATTCTATAAATTCCAAAAGGCACATAACTAAAGCGCGAAACAAACGCCAAGAAAAATCTAATAGCCACAATCGCACACACAAACGCTACGATCCCACCCACAAGGAGAATGCTAACATTTGCCATATCTAGGATATGGAGGTTTTTATACACATCATAGCTCGTAGCAGCAAACATTGTAGGCAGTGCTAAGAGAAACGAAAACTCCGCTGCCACTCGGCGATTGAGCCCCATCAGTAAGCCGCCTACGATCGTCGCGCCACTGCGTGAAGTACCCGGTATCATCGCGAGGCATTGCATTAGCCCGATGATGAGAGCTTGCTTGTAGCTCACTTGGGTGATGTCGTTGATCTGATAGGATTTGTTTTTGTGCTTGTATTCGATGAGCAAAAACACGATCCCACCCACAATGAGCATTATCGCCACGACATAGCCATCAAAAAGCTGTTTGATGTATTTATAGAGAAATAGCCCGCAAATCCCTGTAGGCACGAAGCCTATGCAGAGCTTGATCCAAATATCCACCCCCTGTAACAATCGCCGAAAAAACAGCACAAGCACCGCCAAAATCGAACCAAGCTGGATAGCGATCTCAAAGGTTTTTAAAAACTCATCTTGGGGCAACCCAAGCACACTAGAAGCCAAAATCATATGCCCCGTGGAAGAAATAGGGAAAAACTCCGTGAGTCCCTCTATGATGCCCAGCACCACTGCGTCAAATAGATTCATCATATATCCTTATCTTGCTAGGGCTTTGAAGCCTTAGCGCGTGATAAAATCTAAGATTGTAGCAAAATTCTGCTTAAGCGATATTCGCTTAAGTCCCGTTTATGTTTTAGTCTTGGGCTTAAGCTTTAGATTCACAATCTCACTTGGGGCTAAAAAGCGCATCGCCGGTCCCCAAAATCCAACCCCAGAGCTCACATATAGCTGTGTTTTAGAATCTAGCTTATAAAGCCCATGGATATAATGTTGATCCAGCCATACAAAAATCGAGAGTGGGAACACCTGCCCAGCATGCGTATGCCCACACAGCACGAGATCAAACGCGCTCACATCGTTTTGACGCACGAACTTGGGCTGATGTGCTAGCAGGATACTTGGTTTTTGCGGGTTTAGCCCACTTTGAGCGCCTCTAAGATCTGGGGGCAAGATCCCAAATCGTAATCCAGCTAGATCATTCACACCCGCGAGATTGAAGCTCTCTAGCTCGATATTTTCATTTTCTAGCACTTTGAGATTGAGGGTTTTTAAAAACGCGCTAATAGATTCTATGCCATGATAATACTCGTGATTGCCACTGACATAATACACGCCCTCCCTACTCCTAAGCTCATTGAGCGGGCGCAAAAACTCTTTGACAAACGCGATGTTCTCATCGACCAAATCCCCCACGATCACGACCACATCGGCATTAAGCGCATTGATAGTATCCACCATGCCTTGCACAAACTCACTCTGAATCATCTTGCCAATATGCACATCACTAATCATCGCTATGTTTTTGGGTGTCTCCAAGCCCTCTAGCTCCACCTCTACCTCGCGCACTTTGGGGATAGCAAGGGCGTTTTTGATACTCTTGGTGCTAAAGAAGACAAAAAGTGCTAGGATTCCCAAATCGAGCACGATTTTTAAAAACCTGCGCCGTTGTGAATCTAGCACTTCTAAATCGAATCTAGCCATCGCACCACGCAGAGTAGCCCTGCCCACACTACGCGACACATCGCCGATGATACACGCTAAAAACAAACCATAGCTCACGATCACGCACGACCCAAGCGCAATGTAAGTGTGATGATCAAACCCGCGATCCTTTGCCAAAAAGAAAAATGCCAGCTCTCCCGCATACAGCGCACAAAGTAAAAATACAAGTGTAATCCTGTGATTTCTAAACACAAAGCTATGGCACAAAAATCTATAATACGCATAGACCTTCATCAACGCTAAAACGATAAAAATAACACCAACAACAAGCCAAAGTTTCATCATATTACCTCTAAATTTTGATTATAGCTTAGTGCCACCATCTCAATTAACGCCGCATTGATGCCACAATGCCGCTTGAGCCCACATCTTTAAAGCACGTCTGGCTTAGATTCTAAAAGCGCGATATTATAGCAGTTACCAAATAATTTGCCATGTCAATCTGGTATTTTATAAATTTTTTATCCAAGTTTTGGTCTAATAGTGCGTTTGTATAAATTTTGCAAGGAGTTAGCAATGGCATTACAAGTGTATTACGATAAAGATTGTGATTTGGGGCTTATCCAAAAGAAAAAGGTAGCCATCATCGGCTTTGGAAGTCAAGGACACGCACACGCGGAGAATCTAAGGGATTCTGGCGTGGAGGTGGTCATCGGGCTATATAAAGGCGGCAAAAGCTGGGGTAAGGCAGAGGCAAAAAACTTCAAAGTCCTAGAAGTCAGCGAGGCGACAAAATGGGCGGATGTGGTGATGATTCTAATCCCCGATGAGCTGCAGGCTGATGTGTTTGAGAGAGATATTAAAGCACATTTGAGCGAGGATAAAATCATCGCTTTTGGGCATGGCTTTAATATCCACTTTGGGCAAATCAAAGCTCCAAAAGGCGTGGGCGTGATTATGGTCGCACCAAAAGCCCCCGGACACACTGTGCGAAGCGAGTTTGTGAGAGGCGGTGGGATTCCAGATTTAATCGCGGTGGAGCAGGACACAAGCAAGGGCGATGCAAAGGCAATCGCCCTAAGCTATGCCGCTGCAATCGGCGGTGGGCGAAGCGGAATCATCGAGACAACTTTCAAAGATGAGACAGAGACGGATTTATTTGGTGAGCAAGCAGTGCTTTGTGGTGGGGTGAGTAGCCTTGTCAAAGCGGGATTTGAGACGCTAGTAGAGGCAGGATACCCTGAAGAAATGGCGTATTTTGAGTGCTTACACGAGCTAAAGCTCATCGTTGATTTGATGTATGAGGGAGGCTTGGCGACTATGCGCTATTCTATCTCAAATACCGCAGAATACGGCGATATGGTAAGCGGTCCACGTGTGATAAATGAGCAATCTAAAAAGGCGATGAAAGAGATTCTCTCTGACATTCAAGAGGGGCGATTTGCAAAAGATTTTATCCTAGAGCGAAAAGCAGGCTATGCACGAATGAATGCCGAACGCAAGAATCTAGCAAATCATAAAATCGAGCAAGTGGGCGAGCGATTGCGTGCGATGATGCCTTGGATTGGTGCTGGTAAGCTAGTGGATAAGGATAAGAATTAAATTTTAAGTGGATTTGTCGCGACTTTTAAGCGAAGAATCCACCACCCCCCAAAAATACCCACAAAACGATTGTCAAATCTTTCAAAACACACTTAAGTATTATCCTAAACTTCCCAAAAACAGCCTAGAATCATCAGCCGTATTTTTCTTATTTTTGAATTTTGAAAATGGTATTGTCGAAAAATTTTGGAATAAAAACATTGATATTTGGTAGGAAATTACAAGTTTTATATCTGTGTTTTATCTTGACAGTCATTATTGCTACAAGTTATAATAGTATGTCAATTTTATGATTTAAGGAGTTTATTATGCTATCACAAGAAGTCATCAAAAAGCTCAATGACCAAGTGACAAAAGAAATGTTTGCATCAAACCTATACCTTAGTATGAGTTCATGGTGCTTTCGCAATAGATTTGATGGTGCGGGGCAGTTTTTGTTCGAACACGCTGGAGAAGAAAGCAACCATGCTAAAAAACTCATCACCTACCTTAATGAAACCGATTCTGTGGTGGAGCTACAAAGCGTTGCAAAGCCAGAATCTAACTTCAAAAGCCTCTTAGATGTGTTTGAAAAAACCTACCAACACGAACTATCCATCACGCAATCCATCAATGACTTGGTAAGCTTTATGCTGGAGCAAAAAGACTATTCAACCTTTAATTTTTTGCAATGGTATGTCGCCGAACAACACGAAGAAGAGGCTTTATTTAGAGGAATTGTTGATAAAATCAAGCTCATTGGCGAACAAAGCAATGGGCTTTATCTAGCCGACCAATACATCAAAAACCTAAGTGGCAAATAACTACTCCAAAACCTAATCTTTTATTATTAGGGGATACATTTGAAAACAAAACTATGGTTGTGGAGCGTATGGGCAATAGGTGTATCTCTGTATGGCTTGCATGCCCAAGAAACCCCATGCTTCACGCAAAAGCAGATAGATTCTAAGATATATGCAGTGCGGGTTTCCAAAGACTATGTGCCAAAGGGAGAAACTTCAAGCGCACAAAGCTTTGGGGGTAGAATCCATACATTAAAAGTCAAAGAAGGAAATAACTTTGATGTCATCTCCTTTGGCACGCAAGGTGCAAGGGACTTCAAACTTTATGAAGTCAAACACGATAAAAACGGCGATCCTGCATGGGCGTATGACAAAAAGGGATTGCCTACACCTCAAAAAGGCAAACTTATCGCAAAAATCGCATATTTGGATAGATTTGATGATGTAGTGGAGATAGAAACTTCCACACCCGGATCTAGCTCTGTGGGTGGGATTGTGAGCTTTATGCTAGACAATGGTACTGCGATCGAATACACTATCCAAGAAGACGTTGTGGGCAGTGATAGATTCTATGATGATAAAGGAAAACTGCACTTTGAATGTGAGGCACTAGAGAACAATTAACAAAGCAATACTTAGAAGCTATACAGATATTGCAACATGATAGTGTGCTTTGTTTCTAGGCTCATAGAGATACCCGCTTGATCCCATTCACTCGAAGTAGCAAATGTACTTGAGGGCGAGGCATCAATACTCCAGAACTCATACATTAGTCTATGGTATTGATATTTTCGTCTTTACTCTTAAAGCTCACTCAAACCCACAAAAGACTTCAATCCAAATCCAGAATCTTGTCTAGCTATCAAATCCTCACTATAACGCCACTGACTAGCCAAGATTTTGCTTTAGGCGCACTTCGCCTTCAATCTCAAGCAACACATACAAGTAGCCCTGATGATGCACCATAGACAAAAGCCCATCACAATAGAATCTATACCCCACTCCTGCCTGCGTATAAAGCATGGCATTAGACACATTTAAAAAATGTAAAAGATCATAACCTGCTTTGAGTTCGCCATGATAGATTGTCTCGCTTGTTGGCTGTTTGAGTGGTTGCCTTTCAAATCTGGATTATTTAAATCCAACACGAGGTTTTTACTTAAACTTAAGAAATTTTCATGGACTCGTGATTGATGGCTCGCAGAAAAAATATTGATTACATTAGACGCGATGAAGTGTATTGCAAGCGCCACCATGCACAACAAAGCCGTAATACAAATGACAATCTAGATTTTGTGAGCCACACCAAACGCATTGAGCTCATTGCCACTCTCCCGCTTTGTGACTTGGAAACATAGCATTAAGCGCAATTTGAGGAAAGTCTGCTATAATTGCGCCTTTCGGAGTATAGCGCAGTCTGGCTAGCGCACACCCTTGGGGTGGGTGAGGTCGTGGGTTCAAATCCCGCTACTCCGACCATTATGCAAGTTCTCTCAAACCTTAAACAATCACTCACAATATTTTTTAATCATAAATAGCCTCTAAACTCCCTATTTTATGGTATTAAACACCCCCTCTCTTGATTTTGAGAGATCACCACGCACAATCTCATTTAAATCACACAAAATATTGCAAAATATTTTGTATTGGGGGACAGATTGGGGACAGCAAAAACACCCAAAGAGACTAAATGAGGATAAATAAAGCAAGCAAAATAATAAATTTCCTTATGTTTGCTCCAATGTTTTTCAGCATACCGATGAGAAACCCAAAGCTTACATCAAGCTCTTCAAGTCTTTTAAAGAAATTTCGTCCTTTGAAAAGTGCTGCGTCCTTGCCGCTAGCTAAAGTTAGTGTTGCTTGCCTTTCTCAAAATAGAGCTTATATGCCAATCACTTCCATTGTCCAAAAGTTTCTAGAATCCTTTCTTTGTGATAATGTTTTTGCTTGTAGCATTTGTCGTAAAGCAAAATCCTGCTTAAGCCATAGTCATGGCAACTTTCGCACCATGATAGTGGTTTTAAGATTCTAAGATTTTGGGTGTGTCTGCCTATACTTTACTTCTTGGATACCTTTAATCGCACCATCACGCGCACTCAAATATACAGATTTTGCTCCAAGCTGCGCTTCATTCTTGATGTGAGGCAGATCGAGGGATTAAATCTTAGCCTATGCACTCATCAAAACACATATTGATACACAAGTGAGAGCATATTGCCCGCCCTGATACTCTCCTGTGTGGGCATAATCCTATAACTCGCCTCAATCCTATGAATTTGGTGCCATGTAAAAGCCATACCGACATTATACGCGCTCAAGTAGTTACTATGACGCTTATAGGTCACAGAATACTCATCATCGTATTGCAGCTGATTTCTATACAATGCAAAAAGCCCCGAAATCCCGCCAAACACACCCACAGAAAATTTCTCAAAATGCGCATCAAGCATCACATCAAAATTAAGTGAGTGGAGATTCACATAGCCTATATGCATCACATCTTCATCGCCCTCGTGCGTCTCCGCACCATTCGCACTCTCGGCATACGCCCTCACTCCCAAAAACCCGAAATATCGCTGATATCCCGCCCTTAACACAAAAGGCACGATACTAAAATCCTCTCCCCTACTCTCATCATAGATATGCAATCCCCCAAAGCCCCCACCGATAAAGATTCCATAACGTTTGCGCTCTGCTTTCTCGGAGGGAAGTGTGCCTTTTAGCGTATCCACTTGATCTTGAAGCTGCTGTATCTGGGTCTGCAAAGAGCGAATCTGCTCCTGCCTCGCGCGCATATCTTCATGCATGTCTCCATCTGTAGGCACGCCTTGACTCGTATGTGAATCTTGAGAACGTTTAGATTCTGCCCTGCCGCTAGTGGTAGATTCTGTATTAGATCCTAAATCGCGTGTGGCACTCATCTCTGATAGATCTGATAGGGTATAGGATTGAGGGGGGGGGCTGGCTAGCGCACTTCCTCCGATGCATACAAATCCGATCCATAAGATTCTAAGACAAGTGCTCAAATATCGCTCCTGCCCGAAAATCCCTACCAACAAACTCTGCACGATCTTATCTCGCTTCACCCTCATGGGGCAACACCTTTTGTGTTAGATTCAGATTGAATCCACTAAGCGTGCTAAAAGCCTTGCTCGCACTCTCTGCACTTGAGTGCAGTAACCTAAACTCCTCCACACCCAGCTCCCGCAGGATCTGCGCCCCGATCCCTAGCGTCTTTAGATCCTGCTGTGGCTTGGTATCAAGGCAGATGAGATAGCCACCCTCCTCTTGGAGCATTTCCACACTCTGCATAAACACCTCGTGTGCCTGCAGTGAATCTTCAAAATATTCATAATCCTTTTGAATCGTGTGAAACTTCACCAACGGCGTTTGAGATTGTGTGAGATTCTGTGCAAACACATACACAATATGCTGATGCTGAATGTGATCGACAAAGGTGTGTTTGAGACATGGCTTGTCAAGAAATCGCGCTTCCACCCTACTCTGCAGTGCGATGAGCTTCTCATACTGAAGACGATATTGGATAAGGTCTGAAACATAGAGAATCTTGAGATTATGTTCTTTGGCAAACGCCATAATATCTGTATTGCGCGCCATTGTGCCGTCGTTTTTCATAATCTCACAAATCACGCTAATAGGCTTTAGCCCAGCAAGTCGGCAAATATCCACACTTGCTTCTGTATGCCCTGTGCGCACGAGCACACCACCTTCTTTAGCGATGAGTGGGAAGATATGCCCGGGTCGCACAAAATCCTTTGGTGTGCTATAATCCTGACACATAAGCTGTATAGTCAGATCCCGCTCATGCGCGGAGATACCTGTCTTGGCACTTGCTGCATCGATAGAGATCGTAAAAGCCGTCTCGTGATTGGAGCTATTTGTCTCCACCATAGGCGCAAGATCTAGGCGTGTGGCGATGTCTTGGGTAAGCGATACACAGATGAGTCCGCGTGCCTCTTTTGCCATAAAGTTGATTTTCTCCGGCGTGCTAAAAATCCCCGCCATCACCAAATCGCCCTCGTTTTCCCTATCCTCATCATCCATGATGATGATCATCTCGCCTTGCTTGATGGCTTGCAGAGCCTCTAAAACGCGTTGTTTATACATCAAGTAACCCTTACAAAAGAATGTGAAACTTCAATAATAAAGTCTAATGAATCTAGCGTGGATTATATCTTGCTAATCCTTAAAATTCTCGCTACATCTAGAATAATCCACAGAGGACTGACACCTTACCCTCTTTTAAGGATTGGGATTATACAATGCCGCGCTTTGACTGGGTATAAGCCCTGATAACTTAGGGACTATTGCATTTGAGAACACAACACGAGGAGAAATGATGAAAATATCAGCTTATCTTGCCACGCTTTTTGTGATAATACTTGGCATCAGTGGCTGCTCACATCAGGGCGCTATGCAGGAGTTTAACAACAAATACTATGGCGGGGATCTGCAAGGCGCGTATGACTTCGCTAAGTCCAAATACGATGACAAAGATGATATGGTGCTATGGGGTTTTGAATCTGGTATCGTGGCTTCGCAGCTGAACAATCAAGAGAGTTTCACGCTCCTTGATGAGAGCGAAAAAATCTTTAGTCAATACGAGCAAGAGGGCTTGTTTTCTGGGGTTTTTAGCGGTGCAGCAGCGGTAATGGTCAATGAGAATGTCAAAACCTATCGTGGCAACATCTATGAGGGTGTGCTGATGAACTACTACAAGGCACTTGTGCTGATGAAAGAGGGCAAAAATGCCCTCGCAAGGGTAGAATTTAACCGCGCCAATGACCGCCAAAGACGAGCCAAAGACTACTTCAAAAAAGATATCCAACAAGCCCTTGCCGATCAAGAATCGCAAAACAAGCAAGATAGCAATATGCAAAAAGTCGATAGAAACCACACTGCCAATGAGGCAAAAGCACTCCTTGCGCAGCAATATTCTAATCTAGACGCATATCAAGCTTATAATAACTTCATCAATCCCGCAGTGAGCTATGTCTCTGCTTTGTTTTTTATGCTCGAATCTGACTGGGCAAAATCCATAGACCTCTACAAAGAATCTTATGGTATGAGTAAAGCAGGGGTGATAGATGAGGATATACGCGTGCTAGAATCTCGCAAAAGACGCGATAGTACTACATACACATGGCTTATCATCGAAGATGGTATGAGTCCCACAAAAGAAGAAGTCTCTATCAATCTTCCCACATATCTAGTGAGCAGCAACGTGCTACATGTGGGTATAGCACTTCCCAAGCTCGTAGATGGCAAGGAGTTTTACACCAATCTCAATGTCAAAGGCAACAACAAAACTTTCAAAGCCTCTACAATCGCAGATCTTGAGGGCGTGATCGCCAATGAATTTCAAGCGCAATTTGACTTTATCGTGGCTAGAGCCATAAGCTCGGCAGTACTCAAAGCTGTGACACAATCTGTGCTAAGCGATCAAGCAGGGATTTATGGAAGCTTGGCGGGTATGATTTATTCTGCTAGCACGACTTCAGCTGATGTGAGAATCTCAAGCGTGCTACCCAAAAAAATTCACGCGGTGCAGATTCCAAATGCTGCGGGATCCTACCAGCTGATAGGTAACCAAAAACCACTAATAAATCTCGAAATCTCTGCAACGTGCAAGCCTCAGGACAATCAGGATTTGAATGCGGAAAAATTGATTTTATGTCAAAAAAATGATAACATTCTCTACATTCGGTTACGCCCAACAACCATCAGTATCCAAAAATTGCGTGGGCAATGAGATTCTATAAAGACCAAAGGAGCAGAAAATGAAAAAAATCTTGATAGTATTTTTAAGCATAGTGAGTATGTTTATCTTTAGCGCGTGCAACAGCGGACCGGAGTATGTGAATGCGGAAGATTCACGAGCGTATGCAAGTATGGGGCTGGATTATCACGATATAGAAAGCGTGGTGGAGAAATCTGTCGCTTCTCTACTCTCAAGTGGCTATGTGCAAGCCATCAAACAGCCAAAGGTGCTCGTAATATCGGATATCATCAATGATACAATGCAAAATGTCGATGTGGAGCAACTCAGCAGGAAGGTTACACGAGATATGCGCAATAGCGGGAAGTTCAAACTTTCTCTTGCAATCTCTGGCAGTGGCACAAGCGGCGATAAGATGATAGATTCTGTGAGAGCAAAAACGCGTGGAAATGATGAATTTGACCAATACAGTGTGATAGAAAAAGGACAACTCAAGGGCGCGCAACTCTCGCTCTCTGGCAAGATTTGGCAAAAAAATGTCACCGTCAGCGGCAAGCAACGCACGGATTATTTTTTCTTACTCACACTTGTGGATCTAGCTACGGGTGAGGTCGTGTGGGACGATGAAGCAAATATCATCAAAGTAGGCTCAAATAGATCCGTAAGCTGGTAATATAAAATCAAATAATTGAGGCAGAGACAAAGCACAAAGGAATAATAATGCGGATATTGTGTGTGGTGATAGGGATTTTGTTTTTTTTAGGTTGTCAAGATACACCTAAGCCACCAAACTGGTATTATCAAAGCCAAAGTGACAAAGACAATCTCTATGGTGTGGCAAGTGATAAAAACCTCCAAAGCGCTAAAGACAACGCGATCACCGATATGCTCTCACACCTACAGGTCAATGTGAGCTCAAGCACGAGTCTGTCGCAAAAATACAGCGATGGCATAGAATCTAGTGATATGTCGCAAGTAATCCAAAAAAACATCACTCAAACCACACTAAGCAATGTCTCTTATCAGACAGAGCGCGTTGGGAACGCGTATTTTGTGCGTGCGATAGTCAAAAAACAAGATTTCATTACCCAACTCAAAAAGGAGCAAGAAAGCGCACTTAACGCTCTACAATCTCTCAATCTCACCTGCCAAGACATCACGCTCAAAGAATACAATACACTTGTCCAAGAGCTTGGCAAAGCATTGGGGGCGCAGAATTATCTCGATGCTCTGGGAGTTTCTAGCAATGCCTCTGCCCTGCTTTATGCCAATATACTAGAATCCAACTCGCCCAAACCTCGCATCACACTTGTATTTGAAAATCCCACACAAGAGGGTGTATCTGCACTCACAACCCATCTCCAAAAGGAATTGGTAAAATTCTATCGTCTAGATTCACAAGCCTCACAACAGTTTCGTATCTCTTTTACTATGCCAAATACTACAAATATCAAAGCAAACATCACCATCACTGACTGCAAGGGCAATCCCACTTTCGCCACGCAGATCTCAGAATCTCTCCCCGATAATACCGATGTGGATAAGCTGGCTAATCGCACAGGGGTGCTCATATACAAAAAACTCCTAGAATACGCGCAGTAGGCTACTATGACACAGATGAGTAGACGCACATTTGTTCTTTCTGCGATATGGTTTGCCGCCATCATCGTGCTCTCAAATTTCAGTGTGCAATACCCCGTGTTTGGCACACATTTGACCTATGGAGCGCTATGTTATCCGCTAAGCTTTTTGCTTATGAATATTTTAAGCGAAAAATATAGTAAAACCCAAGTGCTCAAAACCTTGCGTCTAGGGCTCATTCTAGCTTTTATTCCTAGTATTTTTACCGCAGAGCTTCGCATTGCGATCGCGAGCGTATGTGCGTTTTGCTGCTCACAGGTGCTTGATGTGTATGTGTTTTTTTATCTCAAACAAAAATTCCCAAAAATCTGGTATCTCCGTAACAATGGCGCAACCCTCCTTTCTCAACTCGTCGATACGATGATTTTCTTCCATATCGCCTTTTTGTTTATCCAGCCTCACGGGGATGTGATACTTATGGCATTATCAGACTACACGATCAAGATCCTCCTGTGCGTGTGCAACACGCCACTTTTTTGGAGCTTTGCTATACGCGGTAAAACCCTCTATAAAGCCACTTTTAACAAAAAGGATTCTCTATGACCAACCTCATCTCACGCCTTTTTGGTGCATTTGCCTCCACTGCGTTTCCGACATTTATTCAAACCTTTATAAACCGCGTGTATGTCGCGATTTTTCGTATCGATCTTAGCGAATTTGAAGAGAGCAAAAACTTCACCACTCTCAATAAGCTTTTTACACGCAGGCTCAAATCCCCACGCACCTTTGATACCACGCCAAATGTGCTTATCTCTCCCACAGATTCACTCATTACAGAATCTGCTCAAACCTCCCAGCACAAAGCTTTGCAGATCAAGGGTATGACATATGATATTAATGATCTTTTAGGCGAACAGATTCCAAAAAACATAGAGTTTGCTTACATCAATCTCTATCTTTCCCCACGCGATTATCATCGCTATCACGCGCCTTGTGATATGCAGATTGAAGAGATCAGGTATTTTGGTGGTGAGCTGCTCCCGGTGCATATCCCGGCACTCAAAAAATTTGCTAATCTCTTTGTCCGTAATGAGCGCGTGGTGCTCAAAGCAACAATGCATAATAGCAAGAAGCTGTATTTTATCGCGGTGGGTGCGCTCAATGTAGGCTCGATAATCTTTCATTGTGAGCCAAAGATTCACACCAATGCCAAAAAAGGTAATGAGACCTACACCTACGCCGCACCCATTGCCGTCAAAAAGGGCGAGGAGCTAGGTATGTTTAATATGGGATCAACGATCGTGCTCTTTATTGAGGATTTCACACCACAGATTCAGAGTGGGGACAAAGTGCGATACGCACAGAATCTCGGGATTTTAACATAAGGAGGCGATGATGTCAGCCACACCAGAAACACTCACTCTAGAGATCACAGACCTGCTTAGCAAACTTGATGCGCTCTTGGTGGCACATTTTTATCAACGCGATGAGATTGTGGCTCTCGCACATTTATGTGGTGATAGTCTTGAGCTTTCGCGCAAAGCCTCCCAAAGCCCCAAAAACCTCATCGTGTTTTGTGGCGTGGCTTTTATGGGACAAAGTGTGAAAGTCCTCGCTCCACAAAAACGCGTGATTATGCCCAAAATGGCGTGTTGCTCTATGGCAAGAATGATAGATTCAGAGTATTTTGGCAAAAGTATCGCCACACTGCAAGGCTATGGCATAGCACAAGAGGAGATTTTCCCTATTACCTATATCAATTCTAATGCTGATGTGAAAGCCAAAGTTGCCAAGATGGGTGGGCTTGTCTGCACCAGTGCCAATGCCAAAAAAATCTTTGACTACGCCAAGGCTCAAGGCAAAAAAATCTTTTTCCTCCCTGATAAATGCCTAGGACAGAATCTCGCCATAGCAGATAACAAAAAATCGTGCGTGCTAGGAAGTGCAGGTAGGGAGGAGATTTTAGAGAGTGATGTGATCTGCTATGATGGGTTTTGCTCGGTGCATCAGCTCTTTAGTGTGAGTGATGTGGAATTTTATCGGCAGAAGTATCCAGACATAAAAATAGTCGTGCATCCAGAGTGCGATCCTAGCGTGGTAAACATCGCGGATTTTGTGGGCTCGACTAGTCAGATCATTACATATGTGCAAAGCCTGCCTTTGGAGCAAAGAGTAGCGGTCGGTACGGAGTTTAATCTCGTCAATCGCCTACGCCCAAAGCTTGATGGCATAAACACGACCTTCGTGCTTTCAGCTTCTAAGCCCGAATGCCCCACGATGAATGAAACGACCTTGCAAGACTTGCTGGATTGCTTGAGGGCGTATGAAGATGGTATGCCAATCAATGAAGTGCTCTTAGATTCTGACACGCAGCACTGGGCAAAAATCGCCCTAGATAGAATGCTAGAACTCTCATAAAGAAATGCAATGTTAGCCCCTATCGTGCTTTTTGTGTATAACCGCCTCACTCACACCCAAAAGGTTATTGAGAGTCTGATGCAAAATGCCCTAAGCCCACAAAGTGATCTCATTATCTATTCAGACGCACCCAAAACCCCAGAAACTGCCCATCAAGTCCATGCTGTGCGTGCATACATAACTTCACTTAGAGAATCTATAGTCACACAAGGGGGGGGGCAATTCAAAAGCATTACCATTATTGAACGCCCTCATAATTTTGGTCTAGCAGATTCTATCATCGATGGTGTCACTACCACGATGAAGCAATATGGCAAAGCTATTATTTTAGAAGATGATATCCTCGTCTCACCTGTGTTTTTGGACTATATGAATGACGCGCTTGATCACTACGAGCGAGAAAAACGAGTTTGGAGCATTAGCGCATGGTCGTATCCTATAGATTCTGAGGATCTAGGCGATAGCTATTTTTGGTCTATACCACACTGCTGGGGCTGGGCTAGCTGGAGTGATAGGTGGCAGTATTTTAAACGCGATATCCAATGGGTGGAGCAAAACTTCAACAAAGCCGATATCAAAGCGATCAATCTCAATGGTACCTTGCGCTACTATGAGCAGTTTATCCTCAATAAAAAGGGCAAACTCAAAACTTGGGCGATCTTTAACTACCTCATCGCCTACAAGCACAATGCTCTCAGCCTCGCACCTAGCACTTCATACATCTATCAGCTTGGCTTTGATGGAAGCGGTGTGCATTGCACACAAGAGGGCAATGTCTATAATCCGCGTGCCATTAATACCAAATTCCCAATCACCTATCCCAATGAGATCAAGCTCTCTGAACTTGCCCTTAATCGAATCTGCGCGTTTGAGAGATCCCTCAAAAAACCGCTTTTAGTGAGAGTGAAAAACAAGCTCATACGAATTGCCAAAAGACTCCTAGCTATTTAGATTCTTACTTGTTTTGTGAAACTCGTGCATTGACTTGAGTTGGTTTAGCGGACTGCTCACTTGACTCTGTAGATTCTGGTAACGTATCTACGAGGAGCAATTTGTGATGTTGATTGTCGATGATGATATGGCTTTGCTTGCTATCTTGGAGTGTGATCATATCGCGCCCTTTTTTGGGGAATAGATACTCATAAAACACTTCATTATGGTTTTTCCACGGGCTGTGGGTGATGATTTTTGCCTCTTTCAGTGTTTTATCGATCTTCTGCAGAGCGTTGTTTTTATCCTTAGCATCGGCTTGAAGCGAGAGGATACGCTCCTTGACAAAACGCGCGCGTTTGAGCGTGATAATATACTCCGCCACTGCCTTGGTGATTTTGGGATCTATTGGCTCTTTTAGGCGTTTTTTTTCTTCTATGATCGCCTTTAGCTGTGCGATGATGGGTTTGCTCTGCTTGATGAGCGCATTGTCTTTGTTGAGCAAATGCAAGAGAGTGTTTATTTTCTGGATACAACGCTCTATCTGGGCGTTGCTATGCTCTATAATATCGCGTAGCTCATAATATCCCGCCGTGAGATAAATCTCATTTTCGCTTCCCACAAGCGTTTGTAGCTCTAGTGTGCTAGAGACATATAGCTTGGCATGGGAGTGCAGTTTGTTGATTCTAAGATTTTTCGCACGCACGCTGCCGCCACTTACCTCATCGATCTCGACTTCACGCCCATCAATATGCCCCATCTCTGAATGCTTGATCTTGATATCTTGTGCGCGCACGCTGCCTTTGAGGAAATCAATCTCGCAAGTTTTTGCTCGGACACTTGAGCTTTGGTGTGTCTGCCCGTGAATCTTCACATCCACACCGATGATCTGCGCCTTTTCCCCCACAGAACCTACTATATCGATCTGTGCCGCTTCTAGTATCGTGCCCTGCCCTAGCGCATCATCTTGAGGATTTGGGCACGTGATGGTGATCATCATATCTTTTTCTATCCCACCCACAAGGCTTCCGGTTGAGCGCATATTGATCTCTTTAAACTCCTGCAATTCAAGGAGTTTTAACGTATTATCGCCAAAAGACACATACCCCTTGCTAAGCGCAGTATAGATGATGCTATCCTCCCGCTCTGTTTTGCTAAAGAGCCTTTCGTCGCATTTGATCGCTAAAGGCTTATTAGAATCCGTACTAGATTCAGAGCCACCCTCAGCCTCCACATAATGCCCCTGCAAGTTCCTCCCACTCACACCATTTTGTGGCACACTCACGCGCAAAACCTCCTCTTGTATATCCACTGCATACGATGCGATCTCCAAACTCATAGCATTTTTGCGCTCCCACGCTACTTTTGGTAGCAACACCGCATTTGATAGAATCTGGGGCTTATACACACCTGCGCGCAAGATTTCCACCCGCACATCATTTTCAAGCACACCCGTGAGCTCACCACATTGTTTTTTGAGCTGGGCGATCGCACCGGGCTTTAGCACCTCATCAATGGGCTCTATAATCACGCCACACAGAGCTTTTTGGCACTCTATCTCTTTGTAGAGATTCTCCCAAAACTGCTCCTTAGCGATTTCCAAGCCCTGCTTTAAAACAAGCGTGAGTGTATGAGAATACTCATCTAGCTCCAATGCCACAAAATGCACTAAATCACTCTCACTAGCCTCGCGCACACTAATATCAAAACTCTGACTAATCTCAAATCCCGACGCATTATACGCGCCCTCATCTTCCATAAGACTTGCAAACTCCTCTATGCTTAGCTTGCTTTTTGTCTGCTGATTGTTATCCTGCCTAAAAGTATGAATCGCCAGAATCTCATACACCGCCCCATCAAGCGCGTATGTAGCACAAACACTCTCCAAACACTCTCTAATGTCTTGGACTTCGCGCGCCACCACAGAGTGAAAATCCTGCATCCATATTCCCCTTAAAGCTTTTAATGTTATAATGCTCAATTGTAGCCTTTTTACACTTAAATTTATTTTTTCTAAAAGAGGATCTGTGATACGCAAGGCATTTTTGACAAACAGCATTGGCACTTTGTGCTCTCGTGTCTTTGGGTTGGTGCGAGATTTGTGTATGGCGTCGTTTTTGGGTGCTGGGATTGTAAGTGATATTTTTTTTGTAGCGTTCAAATTCCCCAATCTTTGCCGCCGAATCTTCGCTGAAGGCGCGTTTGTGCAGAGCTTCCTCCCAAACTTCGTACAAGCACGTAAAAAGGGTGCATTCAGTGTGCTGGTGTTTGTGATATTCTTTAGCATTATCTTGCTTCTTAGTCTCTTTGTGTGGCAGTTTAGTGGCTTGGTGACTAGAGCTCTTGCCAATGGATTTTCTGAAGAAAATATCGAACTTGCTAAGCCCATTGTCGCTATCAATTTTTGGTATCTAGAGCTTATCTTTGTCGCGACTTTTTTAAGCTCGCTGTTGCAATACAAAAACTGTTTTTGGGTGAGCGCGTATAATACCGCTCTGCTTAATGTCTGTATGATCATCGCGCTCTTTTTTGTGCGTGATATCGATGATATGCGCGCAGTCTATATCCTTAGCTATGGTGTGCTTTGTGGTGGGCTTGCCCAAATCGCGTTGCATTTTTATCCACTGCTTAGACTTGGGTATGGTCGGCTCTTTAGTGTGGGAATCACCGAAGTGTGGCGCGCCATAAACCAAAAAGGTGGCACCAAGACGCGTAGATTCAGACAAATCCTCCAAGATATCAGATCCTTTTTTGCGCGCTTTCTCCCTGCTATGCTAGGTAGCTCCACTGCACAAATCGCCTCATTTCTTGATACCGTCATCGCTTCATACCTTAGTGCTGGAGCAATTAGTTATCTGTATTATGCTAACAGAATCTTTCAGCTCCCGCTCGCACTCTTTGCTATCGCTATCTCCACCGCGCTCTTTCCCACGATCGCTAAAGCCGTCAAAAATACCCAATACACGCAAGCCATGGCACTAATGAAAAATTCGTTTTGGTTTTTGCTGCTAGTGCTGTGGGTGTGCGTGGTAGGCGGCATAATGCTCAAAGACGAAATCACATGGCTACTCTTTGAGCGCAATAAATTCGTGCGTGAAGATACTTTAGCGGTAGGTATGGCGTTTGGTATGTATATGCTGGGCTTGCTTCCTTATGGGTTGGCGCGGATTTTTTCCCTCTGGCTGTATGCGCACAATTTGCAAGGCAAAGCAGCAAAAATCTCTGCTATCTCACTGCTATGTGGCGTGGGATTTTCACTCATACTTATGCGCCCTTTGGGCGCGAGTGGGCTAGCACTGGCTTCCTCACTTGGTGGGGTGCTGTATTTTGTCCTCACGATTAGAATCTTTGGGATCAAAAATTTCATTCCTATGCTAAAAAACACAAAAGGCTGGATTTTACTTGCTATAATTACGGGCTTGGAGATATGTATCTTGTATATTTTTAAACTCTATGAACAACATCTGGGCATACTCACATAAAAGGAATGCAATGCAACCCAAACTTCCAATCCGAATCTATGATAGTATCAAGAAGCAAAAATGCGATTTTAATAGCCTCAAAGAAAGACAGGTGCGGTTTTATGTCTGCGGTCCCACCGTCTATGATCATGCGCATTTAGGGCATGCGCGCAGCTCTATCGCCTTTGATCTCTGGCGGCGCGTCCTTATAGCGAATGGATATGAAGTGTGCTTTGCTAAAAACTTCACAGATATTGATGACAAGATCATCAAAAAAATCCAAGATTTACCAAAGGATTTACCAAACCTGCAAGCTGGCGATGTATATGCGCGCTTAGAATCTCTTACGACACACTATATAGATTCTTACCTCACAGATATGGACGCGCTAGGAGTCTTGCGTGCTGATCTAGAGCCCAAAGCCACCCAAAGCCTCCCAGCAATCATCTCTATGATAGAATCCCTGCTCCACAAAGGCTACGCTTATAAGGGAGAAAATAACGATGTGTATCTTAGTATCGCTAAAGATTCTCACTATGGCTCTCTCTCTAAGCACAATCAAGACCACACCAAAAGCCGCATAGAATCTGCGAGCGACAAGCTAGAGAGCAAGGATTTCGCGCTGTGGAAAGGCTACAAAGGCGAGGGAGATGTCGGCTATGAGAGTGCGCTTGGCAAAGGCAGACCGGGCTGGCATATCGAGTGCTCGGCGATGATTGAGCAACATCTTGCGTATGAGGATTGTGAGTATAGGATCGATATTCACGCGGGCGGGGCAGACCTATTATTTCCTCATCACGAAAACGAAGCCTCACAAACGCGTTGTGCCACCAACAAAGAGCTCGCCAAATATTGGCTACACAATGGCTTTGTCAATATCAATGGTGAAAAAATGAGCAAGAGTCTAGGCAATAGCTTTTTTATCAAAGACGCGCTTAGAATCTATCACGGCGAGATTGTGCGCAACTACTTGTTGGGCACGCATTATCGGCTTGTGCTGGATTTTAATGAGCAAGACTTGCTCGTGTCTAAAAAACGCCTAGATAAGCTCTATCGCTTAAAAAAGCGTCTCAAACCATCGCTGCTGTATGTGCCAAAGATTCAGAGTGCTGGTGAGATTCACACGCACTGGGTGCAATGCGTGGGCAAGGCAAACGCGGAGTTTGTATCCCAATGCCTGCAGGCTCTCAATGATGATCTCAATATTTCCAAAGCTCTAAGCGTGATCGAAGAAATGATAAGTAGCGCGAATGAGCATTTGGATAAAAATCCAAAAGATAATGTCTTTATGCAAGAGAGCGCTTATAATCTCGCGTTGGTTGAAATTTTGCTAGGCATTGGCACACTAGATTCTACCACCTACTTCCAGCTTGGTGTCGATGAATCTACCAAAATGCGTATAGAATCCCTCATCGCCCAACGCCTTGAAGCAAAGGCACAAAAAGACTTTGTGCGCGCGGATTCTATCCGCGAGGATTTACGCGCTATGGGCATTGAGATTATGGACACACCACAGGGCACGATGTGGGAAAAGCAAGCACACTAAAACTGCGCTACAAACTAAAGGAGGAGCGCGATGCTAAACACACCCAAAACCTACTGCCCAAAATCGCTCCGCAGATTCAGATGCTTTGGCTACCCAAACTCGCGCTGTGCTTTTGTGTCAATTTTATCCTGTGCGTTGCATTTATGTACATCTTGAAAAAATATTTTTTGCCTATATAGAATCTGCATTGCAAAAACTGCGTTAGTCTTAGATAAGAACAAGCACCTCAAAGGAGAAAAATGAAAACACAATACCTTCAGGCTCTTGATAGCTTCAGGGGCATTGCGGCAGTGAGCGTAGTGATATACCATCTATCTATTGTTGGGGCTATCAGTGAATGGGATTTTTTTAGGCATTCAGCGTTGTTTGTGCCCTTTTTCTTTGTTTTAAGCGGCTTTGTGATTGCCTATGTGTATGACAAGGCGATATTTAACTTCAAACATTTTATGATTGCAAGGAGCTTTAGAATCTTACCGCTGTATTATGTGATGTTGCTTGCATTTCTTGCACTAGAGTGCCTTAAGTATGTCTTATATTATAAACTTGGGATTTTTAATAACGCCCCTTTTAGCAAGCAAAATGGTATAGATCAGATTCTGCCAAACTTCCTTTTGTTGCAGTCGTGGCTTCCTTGGACTTACCCACTATCATTCAACTATCCCTCTTGGAGCTTAAGCGTAGAATGGTATCTCTATATAGGTTTTGGACTCCTCATGTTTGCACCAAAGTTTGTGCGCTATGGTACGATATGTGTCCTTGTGGTGCTTATGTATGCACATTTTCGGGGATTTTTAAGTGCTGAGGGCGCACAGGGCATTATGTATTTTTGTGCCGGTTGCCTTATGCACACGATTTTTGTGCTATGCAAAGACAAAAACTTTCTCTCCCCCCTTGTGCTGACTATACTCGAAGCCCTCACCATTGCAGCAGGAATCTGCGTTGTTGTCTATAATCTCAATTCCTACGCGATTTTTGCGTTTTGTGCCCTCATCATAACCTTTGCTCTTTCATCACACGCTCGTGCTAATGCCTCTAGGGGGGGGGCAATAGTTTCTTTGCTAGAAACTAAGATTTTCTTATTTTTTGGCACGCTCTCTTATAGTATTTACATTTCACACGCTTTTGTTATAGGCATTATCAATGTTTTCCCAAGGTTTTTCTTAAAATATGGGTATTTTGAAACTAGATACATAGATGAGAGATTTTATATAGATTTTCATAGCCCTCTTTTTGCAAATCTCTATCTTGTGCTAAATCTCTGTGTGGTGGTGGCACTAGCTTATGTTTTACACAAATATATAGAAAAACCCTGTATCAAAATGGGGAAAACCCTGCAACAAAAATCCTAGCGATCGTATAAAACCCATGCTGTGCAAAAACGAAAAAAGATAAATAAAAATTTACTAAATATCTTGTGTAATTAGCAAAAAAATTTTACAATTAAGAGTATTTGCAATCTTCACTACATCTAAGGAATGACCATGGCAGAGGCACAAACGCAAGATTTACCAAAGATTCTGATCCTTGGCGGTGGCTATGGTGCGCTCAAAAGTGCGCTTGGCTTACAGAGACAATTGCCACAAGGCAAGGCACAAATCACAATGATTAGCAAACACGACTATCACTACCAGACTACGCTTTTGCACAAAGTCGCTGTAGGCACACTCAGCGCGCGAAAAGCACGGATTTATTATCGCAAGATTCTCGACCCAAACAAAATCACATTTATCAAAGACAAAGTGCTAGAAATCCACCCCGAGAGCAAAGATGTGGTGTGTCGTCGCACGGGGCATTATACCTATGATTATCTTGTTATCGGACTTGGGTTTAAGCCCGAGACTTTCGGGATCAAGGGCGTGGATACACACACTTACAAGCTCTCCTCCCTTAATGCAGCCCTCAAACTCACTGACCACATCGAAAATAAATTCAAAGACTATGTGCTCACCAAAAACGACAATGATCTGCGGGTTATCGTGTGTGGCACGGGATTTACGAGTATAGAATTCGCCGGAGAACTTGCCTCACAGCTTGATGATCTGTGTCAGATCTGCGGCATAGACCGCGCAATCCCACGCGTGATCTGCATAGGACGCTCTGAAGAGATTCTGCCTATTTTCAAAAAACCCCTTGCAGACGCGGCAAAAAAGAAATTGCTAGATCTGGGTGTGGAAATCATCACAGGCGCGGAAGTCAAAGAATGCAAAAGCGATGGTGTGGTGATCCAACGCTACGATAGTGGCGAACAAGAAGAAATCAAAGGCAACACAATCCTCTGGGGTGCGGGCGTGCGTGGGAGTGATGTGATTGAGCACTCAAGCTTTACCAACAAACGCGGGAGGATTCCTGTAGATTCACACTTGCGCTGCTTTGAGTATCCCGAAGTCTTTGTGGTGGGCGATAGCGCGCTTGCCACGACTAAAGATGTGATCCACGCACCCACTGCCCAGCTCTCTGCACAAATGGGTGATTTCGTGGGTGCTTATCTTAGTAACCTCATTCTTGGCAAATCCAATACCAAAGACTTTCATTTCGTCCATCGCGGAACTATGTGCAGTATCGGACATACCGATGGTGTGGGTGTGGTGTTTGGCAAAAATATCAAAGGGGAGTTGGCGGCATTTATGAAAAACACCATCGAAAACAAATGGCTGCTTAGTATCGGTGGGCTCGCGATGGTGCTGCGCAAGGGGCAATTCCGCTATCGCTCTAGCAGCTAGATTCTAAGATTTTCACACGATTATGTATATTCTCTTTAGCCCCAGCGAGGGTAAGCAAATCCCAAACACACCTAAACAGCAATGCACACTAGAGTTTCTCTTTAGCACTGCGCGCTATAAACAAGAGGCTCTACGCTCCTATCTGCAAGCACTCCAAAGTGGTGATGATACGCTTGTGTGCAAGATTCTTGGCACCAAGCACCTTGAGCTAGATTCACTCACGCTTTCTCAAAATCTCCTCCAAGCCCCGCGCCTTCGTGCCATAGAGCTCTATAATGGTGTGGCGTATAAGGCACTAGATTTTGGCACATTGCCCTTAGATTCACAGGAGTTTATCCTGCGCTCTGTGCTTATTTGTAGCAATCTTTTTGGTTTCGTGCGCGCTAGCGACTTGTTGCCCTTTTACAAACTCCACCAAGGTGCTGGATTTGAGGACTTTTCGCTCAAAACTCTATATGCAGCACAAAAACACGACATGGACACACTGATCACTGGACACAATGTGCTTGATCTGCGCGCTGAAATCTATACTAAAGTCTATCCGCTTAGCATACCTCACACACAAGTAGTGTTTCTCAAAAATGGCAAAAAACTAAGTCACGCTTCCAAACTTTACAGAGGACTGTATCTGCGTCAGCTAGCACTTACATATCCCAAAGCAAGCGGGGTGGTTTCACTCACCACGAGCGATAGCAAATTTGCCAAGCAACTTTGCAGTCAAATAAAAATAGAAGACTTAGAGCTTCGCGACATAACCGACAATGCCCACTGCAGAATCTTGACCTACGAAATCAAGGTTTAGAGCTTAAATTTTCCCCAAAGCTTAACTAAAATTCAAAAGAACTAAGATATAATTAAGGAATACCAATAAGATATTTTTAGGAGTATGTATGCTGATAACCCCTCGGACCTTGAGTGGATTCAAAGACTGCCTGCCAAAGGAGGCGATGGCAAAAAAAACCCTGCTACAAAAGGTGAGTGAAGTATTTTTGAAGTTTGGGTTTGTGCCCATTGAAACACCGCATTTAGAATACGCGGAAGTGCTCATCAAGCAGGGAAGTGAGGAGATTCAAAAAGAACTCTATCGCTTCAAAGACAGGGGGGAGCGCGATGTCGCCCTGCGATTTGATCTCACTGTACCCCTAGCGCGCTTTATTTCTCAATACCAAAGCCAGCTCCAGCTTCCTTTCAAACGCTTTGCTATCGGCAATGTATTTCGTGGTGAGAGAGCACAAAAGGGGCGATATAGGGAATTTACACAATGCGACTTTGACTTTATCGGAAGTGATTCACTCTCATGCGATGCGGAAATCGTGCAGGTCATCTACGCTTCGCTTGTCAATCTAGGGATTGATGAGTTTAGCATACGCATAAACCACCGCAAGATCTTAAATGGCATCTGCAAGCACTTTGGTATCACACAGCCCCAAGACATCAACGCGACATTGCGCATCATTGACAAACTAGATAAGATTGGCGAAGCAGGTGTGCTTGGCGAGTTGCACAGCGAGCTGGGCATACAAGAGCAAAAAGCAAAAGAAATTCTACAATATGTCTCGATCAAGCAAAATGGTGCAGGCAAGGAGTTTTTTGAAAGTATTGCATTCTTGAAGGAATGGAATGATGAGCTCAAAGAGGGCATTGAGGATATTGAGCGGCTTTATGAGATCTTAAGCCTCTTACAAATGGACAAAGACTGCTACCGCGTGCATTTCTCTATCGCTAGAGGACTTGGATACTACACAGGGATCGTGTATGAGACAATCCTCACACAGCTCCCAAGTATTGGTAGTGTGTGCTCTGGCGGACGCTATGACAATCTTACCAAGACTTTTTCTAAACAAAATATGAGTGGCGTGGGGGCGTCTATCGGCGTGGATAGACTCATCGCCGCGATGAAAGAGCTAAATCTCCTAGAGGGCAAATCCACCTCCGCACGCGCGCTCATCGTGTGTATGAGTGAAGAGTATCTCGCCTATGTGCATACCCTAGCAGAATCTTTCAGACGCTCTGGGATCGCTATCGAAGTGTATCCGGATATCGTGAAACTCAAAAAGCCCTTTAGCTATGCCAACACGCTCGGGCATGAGTTTGTGCTGGTGGTGGGTGAGAGTGAGTTTAAAGCAAAGAGCGTAACACTCAAAAATATGACAAGCGGTATGCAGATGGAGGATATATCATTCTTAAAAGCGCTAGAGATTCTCAAACAGGACTAATTTATAGAAATCTAAGGAGAAAGTATGCAACCAAAAAAATCAACAAAGACAAAATCCACCAGAATGCGATTCCCTAAGCAATCACAATGGAACCTAAAAGCCCTCTTTACTTCACCAAAGCAAGCCCAAAGCGCCTGTGCTAAAACGCACAATCTCTGCAAACATTTTGCCAAAACCTATGAGGGCAGGCTAGATTCGCTCACACCCAGTGAGTTTAACACAGCGATCAAAGAATACGAAAGTCTCTGTGAGAATCTCGGCAGGATTATGACCTATGCATTCTTGATCTTTGCACAAGATACGACAAATGGCGCGATATATGCCGAGTTAGAGCAAAAAGTCAATAAAGCCCAAAATGATATTTTGTTTTTTGAACTTGAGATCGCGCGGCTAGATTCACAAAAGCTACAGAGCTTTATCCAGCACACACCGCATTATAAATTTTATCTCCAAAACATCGCTACGCAAGCTAAATACAACCTTAGTCTCAAAGAGGAGCAGATCATACTCAAACTCTCATCCCTTGGGAGTGATGCATTTGCACGACTTTTTGATGAGCATCTCGCACAGATGAGATTCAATGTGGGCGAAAAGAATCCCTTAAGCGAAGAGGAGATCCTCTCACGCCTACACCACCCACAGCAAAAAATGCGTAAAACTGCCCAAAAGATTTTTACCAAAAAGCTCGCCAAATCCCGCCATTTACTCACCTATATCCTCAATATTGTGCGCAAAGATATCGCGCTCACCAAGACATTGCGCGGCTACCCAAAAAGTGAGAGCTTCCGCCACATCGCCAACCACATCTCACAAAAAAGTGTCGATACCCTCATAGAATCTGTTAATGCACACTTTGATCTTGTGCAACGATACTACAAACAAAAAGCCAAGCTGCTTAACCTAAAAACTCTCAAAGACTACGACCGATACGCGCCCTTAGCGACCAAGACACAGGAGAGTGTGAGCTATGAGGATGCGCTAAAGCTCGTGTTAGAATCTTTTGAATCTTTCTCGCCGCATTTTAGCAACATCGTCAAAGAAGCCATCAAAAATGGTTGGGTAGATTCACACCCTAAGCCCAACAAACGCGGTGGAGCATTTAGCCATAGTGCCGTGCCTAGCGCGCACCCCTATGTTTTGCTCAACTACACAGATTCAAGACGCGATATTTTTACCATTGCGCACGAGTTTGGGCATATGATCCACCAAAGTTTGAGCAAAAAAATGGGCTATCTCAATATGGACACGCCACTCACTACCGCCGAGACTGCCTCAGTGTTTGGAGAAATGCTGCTCTTTGATACACTCAAATCCAAACTTAGCAAAGAAGAGCTCATACCGCTCTATGCTGGGAAACTAGAGGATATTTTCTCCACGCTCTTTAGGCAGATCGTGATGACTAATTTCGAGCGCGCCATACACAGCGCAGAGGGCGAACTCAAAGCCCAAGACTTCGATAGAATCTGGCTAGAAGAAAACGCAAAGATGTTTGGAGATTCACTCAAGCTTACCAAAAACTACGCCTCGTGGTGGTGCTATATCCCGCATTTTATCCACTCGCCATTTTATTGCTACGCATACAGCTATGGACAGCTACTTGTACTCGCGCTCTTTGGACTCTATAAGCGCGCGCAAACACCCAAAGACCAACAGAAATTTATCAAAACCTATATCGAGTTTCTCTCCCTTGGTGGAAGTCAAAGCCCGCGCAAACTCATCAGAAAATTTGGCTTTGATATCGAAGATGGAGCGTTTTGGGATATCGGGATCACCGAAGTGCAAAAACTCCTTAGTGAGTTTGAGGGCTTGCTCATATGATCTGTCAGAATCTCAAGCTCAAAGCCCTGCTCACTAGACATGCTAAAGACATTCTTCATCTCTTAATTGAGCAAAACATCTCTTTTAGTATTTTGTGTGATATTTCTAAGACGACTTTTGACCCGCCGCTGCCGCAAGATATCGCACAAAATCTCGACACACTCACGCTGTTTGTGCTTGCTGGATACACATTTGAGAGCATCGAACTTGGGGCGCATAACATCAGCTTTGAAGCGGGGTTTGGTATGCAAAACTTCGGGAGCTTGGTAAGCATTGATTATGAGGGTGTGGTGCAGATCTTGCTGCAAGATTCTACACTGGTGCAAGAAATCTCGCTTTTTGTCAATGTCAGCAATCCTCATCTCTATAATGGGCTTGAGATCGCTACAGAAGATATGGAGGGGCTGGAGCATTCATTTTTTGCCCTCTCTTCAAATCCCAAAAATGCCTATCTCTTTGAACACAAAGACGACAAGCACTAAGGGCAATTATGAAGCTTTTTTTAAAATTCTTTATAGCCGCACTTGTGGGGGCGCTGTGGTTTCACTTCGGGGGGCATGATTCTGCGATGGCACTGGTACTCTTTATAGTAGTGCTTGGTATGATGTTTATGAAGCCTATCCAGTATCAAGACCCAAAACGGCGCGAACAATATATGCAAAAAATCCGCGAAAGCAGGGAACGCAAGATAATGCTTGAAAAAGAGCGCATAGAGGAGAGAAAGCGCACCAAACAAGCCCTAAGAGAGAAAGAAGAAAAGCTCAAAAAAGACTTTGAAAACAAGTTACGAAACAACCGCTAAATCACCCAATCCCGCGCATATCAAGCCCGTGATTAAGTGTCTTAGTCAGCTCGTATTCTAGACTGGGGTTTAGCTTGCGCAAGAGTGCATCGGCATTGAGGATAAGCTCATGTGTCGTGTGCTTATGCACCACGATCGCAAACAAAAAAGACTTTTTCTTATAATCACTTAGCTCCATCTCATCGTAATGCTCAAAAAACTCATTGTAAGCCCGCTGCAACGCCTTGGTATCGCTTTTAGGATCATCAAGTACTGCCATAATAGACTTGATCCGATCTTGGGGCGATGGTGCCTCCTCCTGCGCCTCTACCACTTTCTTAGGCGTAGGACCAAACAAATAGAGCAGTACAATCACCCCAAACAAAAATGTAAAAAAGAAGCTCACGAGGATAAAAAATGCTTGAGGAGAGAGGGTGTCCATTATGCTAAATCCTTGCCGAAATATTTTGCGCGGATTATACAAAAAAGCGCTTAAAGATTTGCAAACAATACCCTCATAAGCCACCAAATTTGCTATAATGCGCGCTTGAGTATTTCTAAGCACCAGCAATATTACAGAATCTAAATAATCCCTAGATTTTAAAGCTGTATATGCACAAAACATAGGCAATGCGGATGAAAATACAAAATATACAATCCAAAAGAAAGGCTTTTATGCGGACACTCTTTATCATGTATTATTCTTATTGCATTTCTAGCTTGCTCACCCAAATCCCCCACCTATATCAAAAATTCACACGAGTATAGCTCATTTGGGCTAGTTCTCACGACATAGATTTTTATGCGCAATCCCATGCACACTCACTGCTAGGATCTGACTTCGTGCGCGGGATAAAAGATAGGCAGATTCTAGCTATTGGCAATATCACTAATACCACAAACGAAGACATCGATATCGAGATCCTCGCTCGCAAACTCACACGAGAAATCGCCAAATCTAAAAAGCTTATCCTCACCAACACCATCACTGGCTCTGGAGCCAAAGCCGATACCATGCTCCGCGATACACGAAACCTCGATGAGCGATTTAACCCCTACACCACACAAGAAAACGGCACGCTCGATGCCCCGCGATATTCACTTAGCGGGAAGCTCATAGCACGCACCAAGCCCATAGATTCTGTGCTACGCGTGGATTATACCCTACTACTCACTCTCACGGATTTGCACAATGGCAGGGTCGTATGGGATAATGAAGAAACCATCTCAAAAGCCCTAAACAAAGAAATGGCGCGAAAGTTTATGACCACAAGCAAAACTAACACAGAATCAACAATTGAACCCGATTTAAAACCAACACTTGAACAAATAGAGCAAGCATGTAACAATAAACACTTTGATACCTGTGCTCAAATGGCAGAGGAACTATGTAGTGTTCAAAATCTACCAGCCTGCACATGGGCGGGAATTGCTTATGATGAACTTCAAGATTTTGATAAGGCTCTAAAATACTCTTCTCTAGTAGGTAAAGATGTGGCTGCATATCCAGAGGATGGGCTAGCAGAATATGAAGGAGCTTCTTGCTTACATATTGGAATACTTTATCATACAGGACAAGGGGCAAAACAAGATCTCGCAAAATCAGAAAGCTATCTCAAAGGAGCCTGCGAGAAAGACAAACAATTCTGCCCGATTGCTGAAGCAATGTTTGCAGTAGCGTGTAAAGATGGTAACCAAAAAATGTGTGTAGCGGCTGGACATATAAACTCCTCATTATTTTATAACATAAAGGATTATGCCAAAGCAAAAGAGTATTACTCCAAAGTATGTGAGAAAGCAATGTCAAAAAAACAACTTAATAAAGTAGAAGCAGAAGCCTGTGATAGTCTCGGCGTAATGCACGATAGGGGACAAAATCCTATAAGAGCTTTTGAACTATACACAAAAGCCTGCGGCAGCAACTATAGCAATGCCTGTGTGAATCTAGGCGGAACATATCGGTATGGAAATGATCCTATCCAAAAAAACCTTATGCATGCTAAAAAATATTATCGTAAAGCAGCCTGTGATTTGGGAAATGAGTTTGGCTGCTATGCATATAAAGAACTCAATCAAGCAGGACACTAAGAGCTTACAGGTGGATAGGTAAAATTTGTAGATAAACTCAAAATTCACAATGTTAGATTCTATAGCGAGTTTAGAATCTTTGCAACCTTACAGAATCTGCATTGCGCGAACTAAGAGATTCTTAGATTTCATTGCAAGAACTGCGTTCTTGTTTTATCGCTTCGCGACCATACACCACCCAAATCTATTGGCTTAGATTCTGTAGATTCTGCAATGCCGCTGGTGGGCTTGGAATCTGCAGTTTTATCCGCGTATTTTGCTATGAAAATGATTTGTCGGTCCGTTGCCCTTGCCCAGATTAAGCGCATACAAAATCGCATTAAACACATACTCCTTTGCTGCTTTGATAGATTCTAGCGGACTTTTGCCAAGTGCGAGGTTTGCCGCGATAGCCGAGCTAAGCGTGCAACCCGTGCCGTGAGTGTTTTTGGTCTCAATCCTAGGGGCTGGCAGCGTGTGAAACTCCACACCATCATAAAACACATCACTGCAATCCTCCTCCCTATGCCCGCCTTTGAGCAGCACCATTTTCGCCCCAAGCGCGTGCAAGATTCTGGCTGCCTCCTTCATATCCTCTAGCGTGTGGATCTCACGCCCACATAGCTCCTGTGCTTCCGGGATATTTGGCGTGAGCACATCGGCAAAATGCAAGATCTTTTCTTTAAACAACGCGCGTATAGATTCTGGCATTAGCGCAAAGCCGTTTTTGGCAAACATCACGGGATCAATGACAAGATTTTGTGGCTTATAGGTCGCGAGATTGTGCGCGACACACTCGATGATCTCACGCGAGCCGAGCATTCCTATCTTGCTAGCCTTGGGTGGAATATCCTCAAATACCGCCATAAACTGCTCATCGATGATGTTAGTAGGTATATCAAAGCTTGAGATCACGCGCGCCGTGTTTTCTGCTACCACGCTCAGCACGATACTCATACCAAAGACATTGTGCGCCCCAAAAGTCTTGAGATCCGCCTGTATCCCCGCTCCACCACTACAATCACTCCCAGCTATAGTCAGCACTGGGATAGCATCTTGATTTTGTGCTTGCATACTCACTCCTCTAAGAAAAATATAAGTTTTTTGATTTTTGATAATGCTTGGGTGTGCAGTGGTAGCGGGTTTTGAATCTCTCAATAAACCACGATGGTGAGCCAAACCCACACTCTGCACAAATTTCATTAATATTTTTATTAGAAAACTCTAGCAAAAATTTCGCTTTTTCAAACCGCCGCTCATCAAGCCAGTGCTTGGGAGAGAGTCCAAAGGCTTGCTTGAACTTCCTGCTAAAGGTCGCTTGATCAGTCTTAGCGCACTCTGCCATTTGCGCGACATTGGCAAACTCCTCCTGACAATACAAAAACGCCAAATGTGAATCTAGCGCTAACCCCTGCATAATCTGCTGCACAAAGTGCGTGAAAATCCCCGCATACCGCAAGCTAAGATACAAAAACAACTCCTCAAACTTGTGCGATACAAAAGGCACAAGCTCCTCTTTAAACTCCTGCAGATACAGCTCAAAACTCCGCGCAATCGTGGAGAGCATATCAGAATCTTGAAGATGAAAAACCCGCGATCCCCACCCCTCCTTGGTGTGGAATCTAAAGCGTTCCCTATGTTTAGCAACAAACTCAAACAAACTCACGTTATCAAAAAACAACAAAAGTGCTTCATACGCACCATCACTAACTTCAACTTTTGTATTACCTCTGTAATCATCAGACAGCCCCAAATCAAGCGCAGTGATATTACTAAGACAATAATTATCTGCTTGCAGAAATAATCCCTCGTTTGTTTTTATGGCAAAATCACCTTCTTTAGTGTGCATCACTTTTTCACCACGCAACACAATCACAAGGCAGTGCATATCAGTATAGACCCGCTGCTTAATGCCGCTCTGTGTCTGCACATACTTGGCAAACGCAAAATGCGACGTGCTAAAAAATCTCGTATGAGACAATCCTCGTAAATCCCTAGGTAGATGAGTGATGCCCTCCATATAAATCCCTTCTCTTTCTCTGAAACTTTAGTTTTAATCTTTGTAACAAAATGTAATACGCACAGATACGCACACTAAAAAATCATATTAAGATTTTATGATTATACAAGTTTTTTGTTTAAATTATTTTGTATTTTGGGCTTTTATAAGCCCGCGCCCAATCCTCACACTCTAGAAATAATACATCAAGAGCAACTTCTTGTATTCTATTTGCATATAGACATTGCTCAAGTCCATTGTGCTAGATTCACAAGATTTTTGCACCAACTGGAGTGTGAATATAGAATCTACATCGCGTTATGTGGGAAGTACTGTCTTTGTATCGCTCATGGGAAGCCACTTACCCAATCATTGATAATACCACGGAGCCTTGAAATCTAAATCGATTCTTTGGGAGTGTTGTGTCTTATGGGTATTATCTCAGTGATATCACTCTCACCAGCACACCTAATGATGGGGTAGATTCTATAGAATCTCAATCTCCAAAAACCCCATAGCGCATAATCTTGTCATAACGCTTCTTCATATACTCTTCGTCATGCTCAAGTTCTTCGATAGCCCTAAGAAAGTATTCTTCTATGGCTTTTGCTGCACCCACCTTGTCTCTGTGCGCACCTACTGAAGGTTCCTTGATCACATCATCAATGAGTTGCATATTTTTGAGCTCATCAGGTGTGATTTTGAGAGCCTTGGTAGCGGTTTCTGTCTTGGTCGGATCATTCCATAATATCGCTGCACAACCCTCTGGTGATATAACACTAAAGATAGAATACTGCATCATCGCAAGGCGATCAGCAACCGCAATAGCCAGTGCGCCACCACTTCCACCTTCGCCAATCACGACAGAGATCGTGTGTGCCTGCAAAGCCGCGAATTCTTGAAGATTCTTCGCAATAGCCTCACTCTGCCCGCGCTCCTCTGCACCCACGCCCGGATATGCACCTGAAGTATCCACCAGCATCAGTACTGGCAGTCCAAACTTCTCCGCGATCTTTGCAGCACGCAATGCCTTGCGATAGCCCTCAGGGTGTGGCATTCCGAAATTGCGCATTAGCTTGTTTTTCGTACCTCGTCCCTTCTCTTCACCTATCACTACAGTAGGTTGGGTACCGATTTTACCAATAAAGCACACTATCGCCTTATCATCTTGAAAATGCCGATCACCACAAATTTCATATTTGTCTTTAAGGATAAGGTCGATGTAGTCCATCGCATAAGGTCTATCGGGGTGGCGTGCAAGCTGCAACTTTTGGTAATCACTCATATTACCATACACTTGTGAGATTTCCTTATCAAGAGCCTTTTGTAAAATCTCCTTGGCTGCAGCATCGCCGCGTATGTCAGCGGATTCTATATCATCTTGCAAGCTTTTGATTTTTTGTTCAAAATCAAGGTAGGTAGCCATTTCTAAACCTTAGGGCTTCTTAAAAATCACCACGCCATTTGTCCCACCAAAACCAAAAGAATTGCTCATAACAGCACCTATACTCGCTTGTCTTGCGATATTTGGAATATAGTCAAGATCACATTCTGGATCTGGTGTTTCTTGATTAATTGTAGGTGGTAGCACTCCCTCTTGCATAGCCATGATCGAGATCACAGCCTCCAACGCACCCGCTGCCCCTAGACAATGCCCAATCTGTCCTTTTGTAGAGCTTACTGGTGGAACGCCATCTTTAGAACCAAATGCACTTTTGAGTGCCATAGTCTCAAATAGGTCATTATAAGCGGTGCTGGTGCCATGCGCATTGATATAATCAATCTTGACATTTGCCATTTTAAGCGCGGCTTTTATCGCACGCAACGCACCCTCACCACCGGGTGCTGGCGTTGTGATATGGTTCGCATCGCCGCTCTCGCCAAATCCTGCAAGCTCTGCGTATATATGGGCTCCACGCGCCTTAGCACTCTCATAATCCTCCAAAACTAATGCACCTGCTCCCTCACCCATCACAAAACCATTTCGATCTTTATCAAATGGTCTTGAGGCCTTTTGTGGTTCATCGTTTCTATCCGAAAGTGCCTTCATCGCCGCAAAACCACCAATGCCCACAGGACATATGGCAGATTCAGATCCGATCACAAGCATCTTATTCACCTCGCCTATCATGATGGACTTCGCTGCCTCTATGATCGCGTGCGTGCTTGCCGCACAAGCTGTAACACTCGCAAGATTGGGACCCTTGATACCAAATTCAATAGAAGTAAATCCTCCAAGCATATTCACAAGTGCAGAAGGGATAAAAAACGCGCTGATCCTCCTTGGACCTTTTTCAAAACACGCAATGGAGTTTTTCTCGATATTGCCAAGCCCACCTATACCTGCGCCAGAGCTTACACCAAAATCATCAGCGATACTCTCACTCACCTTACCATCACTACCAAGCAATCCAGAATCTAACATCGCTTCTCTCGAAGCCTTCAGTGCCAGCTGAATGAATCTATCCGCTTTTTTAACCTCTTTAGGATCCATAACTTCCTCGGGGTTAAAATCTGTGATCTCCCCCGCAATTTTCACAGGAAAATTCTCCACATCGAAGCAAGAAATTCTTTTAATTCCACTTTTCCCCTCAACGATAGCTTTAAAAGAATCGCCTCTATTAAGTCCTAATGAATTTATCATTCCTAGTCCCGTTACTACTACTCGACGCACATATTCTCCTTGTGTGATTTTGTGAAATATTTGGAAGACAGATTCTCTCTAAAAGAGAATCTAAGAGTGCTATTTCTTAGCTTTTTCGATGTAATCTACAACATCTTTGACGGTTTTGATGGCTTCAGCATCTTGATCTGGAATTTCAATACTAAACTTCTCCTCAAGTGCCATAATCATCTCTACAACATCTAGCGAGTCTGCATTGAGATCATCGATGAAGTTAGAATTTTCCTTTACCTCATCAGCATTCACGCCAAGCTGCTCGACAATTACTGCCTTTACATCATCAAATAGTGCCATAAACTCTCCTTGTGTTTGGAATTAACTTGCATACAAGCCGAAATTATAGCTAAGAAAAGCAAAAATAAGCTTAAACTTTGCGGGTAACCTACATGTAAAGCCCGCCATTAACCTTTAAAACCTCACCTGTGATATAGCTTGCCTCATCACTGAGCAAAAAAGCCACAACATTCGCAACTTCCTTGGCTTCACCAAATCGCGCTAGAGGAATGTTTTTGATATACATTTCCTTGATATCATCTTTGAGTGTATCTGTCATATCAGTGCGGATAAAGCCCGGTGTCACGCAATTACAGCGCACATTTCTAGGTGCTCCCTCATAGGCAAAGCTCTTGGTCATTGCGATCATTCCACCCTTGCTTGCAGCATAATTTGTCTGTCCGGCATTGCCCTTTTCACCCACGATAGAAGAAATATTCACCACAGCCCCAAAACGCTGCTTACTCATTACTTTGAGTGATTCGCGTGTGCCGATAAATGCTGATTTGAGGTTTGCCTCAATCACATCCATAAAATCCTGCGTGCTCATTCGTATCGCTAGTTTGTCGTTAGTGATCCCTGCGTTATTGACGAGGTAGCTTAGTCCCCCATCGCTCTCTGTGATTGCCTTAATAGCGTTCAAAAACCCTTCCTCATCGGTCGCATCAAACTGTATAACTGCCGCCTTTCCGCCATTAGATTCTATTTCTTGTTTGAGCGCATCTGCGATTTCTGGCTTACTGCGGTAGTTGATCCACACTTTTAACCCATAGCTCGCCAATACTTTGCAAATCTCAGCGCCTATACTTCTGCTCCCACCTGTGACAAGGACATTCTTACCAGTAAAAGTCATATTATTCCTTTGTGAAAAAATGTGATGATACCATCAAGGCACATTATAGCCAAAAATCAGCGCAATACATAATCGATAAAATAAGCAGGAATAACATAAGTAATGTGATCAAAGCAGCAAAAGCATTTGAGGATTTTTAGAATCTACAGCCATCAGCGAGATTACAGAATCTAAACAAAATCCTAGATTCTAAAAAGGCTGTATAAATGCGTAAGTGAAGCGATTGGGAATTGTCCCCTGAAGTAATAAATAAGAAACACTCTTACAAGAAAACCATAAAACATAATATTGTAAGAATCTTAGAAGAAACCCCTCTACAGATACCTACGGCACACAAAAATCTAGGCTGCTCTGCTGTGTTCCCACCCTGAAGCGTTGTCCTAGAAACTCATTGCATAGGTCTATAAAGGAGCGGAGGCATTATATACAAGCTAGACTTAAAGAAAAATATAAACAATAAAGCCCTGTGGAAATCTTAAAGAAATAGAGGGAAGCACTAGCTTTCGCTAGGTGCCTTAGGATAACAGAATCTATAACCTCTGCGGCGCACTGTCTCGATTGTACTAATACCAAGGGGTTTGTCCATTTTTTGACGAATTTGATTGATCGCTACCTCAATGACATTGGGGGTAACAAGCTCTGGCTCCTCCCAAATCGCATCTAGGAGCTGTTCTTTTGATACAATCTGATCACGATGGCGCGCCAAATGTGTAAGCACCTCGAATGGCTTGCCTTTGACTTCTATTTCCTGCCCCTTGTAAGTGATCTTTTCTTCATCGGGATTGATCACAAGATCCTCAATCTCAATCACGCTAGAACCCCAAAATTTCAGCCGTGCCTCTACACGCACAAGCAAGACTTTCATATTGACAGGCTTCGCGATGAAATCATCTGCGCCGTCTTTAAAAGCCTCAATCTCACGCTCCGCATCAGCCTTGTCAGAGACGATGATCACCGGTGTGCGCGGGGATTTTTCTTTGACTTGGGAGATGATCTCCACACCCGATCCATCAGAGAGTGTATAACCACTCACTACCAAATCATAGTTTCGGATACTGATATAGTATTCCCCATCTTTGATGTTTTCGGCTACATCCGTTTGGTAACCACCAACACTTAGTGTGTCGCTTAGCGATTTGCTTAGTGCCGCATCGTCTTCTATAATCAAGATTCGCATTGTCTTTTCCTTACAAGATTTTATAAGATTGCTTAAAAAAACCTTGCGCATTATAACATATAAAACGATTTTTTGTTAAAAAAATTAAAAAAACCTTATAAAAAGGCTTTCAAAGTCTTATAACGCAAAGAACTACCGCAAATAAAAAGAAATTTTTTGAGATGCCACAAACTATCACACATTGGGTAGTATTTGTTTTCTTCTAGTAGTGAATCTTGTAGATTCAGTCCCTCCTGCCTGATATAAAAGGCATTAAACTCCATCTTCTTAGCCGTGCGTAAAAGTGTCGCATCATACTCACCACGGGGCCAAAGTAGATGTGTAGTATGCACTCCAAGATATTGAGAGATAAGATCTTTTGAAAGCTGCAAATCCTCATGCCATGGCTTAATTACATAGTTTGGAAGCTGATAAGTATGCGTCATAGATCCTATGCTTATGATATCCTTGAGCTGTGCCAACTCCTCCCATGTGCAAATCACCGAGCGAGGATTCTCGCTAAGCGCTAACATAGCCTCATCGTGCGCGAGATTAGCATCTTGTATTATCTTGGGATTTTGCTGCTCTTGCTTAGAAGATTCATCTATCCATTCTGTCGCGATAAATAGCGCCGCCTTTGCCCAATAATGCTGCAAAATCGGCACTGCATTGGTATAAAAGTCTCTCCAGCCACCTTCAAAAATCATAAGCACATATTTTTGTTTGCTAGATTCTAGGGATTGCGCATTACATTTTAGCGCCACATACTCATCTAAGCTCAAAAACTCATATCCTCGCTTTTTGAGATACGCGATCTGCCGTTCAAACTCCCCCACACTCACACTTTGAGATTCTGCAACATCACGAATATGCTGATAGCCAATAATAGGTATATTTTTCATAGATAATTTACCAAAGACATTTGATTGATACGGCTTGTTGAGGCCAAAACCGCATTGTAATTTGTCGTAAGATTTGAGAAGTGATTGTAAGTTTGTGCCATATCCGTGCCTATATTATCGTTTTTGATAGAAGCGATTTGCACTTTCAGCACTTCATTGCGCCGCAGAGCGTTTTCAAAACTCCTTCCATGCGCACCATTTTGAGCGATCATTTTTTCTATGTGGTTGCTAAAATGCCCAAAAAGTTCAATGCTATTTTGTATCCCGATATTGCGCATATCTGGGACATAATTCTCCCCATATATATCCGGACGATAGATTCCGTTGCGCACAGCCTTGATGATTTCATCAAGCCCATCAAAAAAACTAATATCGGGCTGATCGATAGTAAGCGCGTTGTTTGCATTAAAAGTCAAAAAAGTCGTGTGATTGCGCAAAGCGTCCTCTGAAAAATCATTGCTCTGATCGTTATAGATCATAAACTTCATTCGTGAAATAGATCGCATCTCATCGGTGATTTGTATGCGTCCTTGCGATGTGAGTTTCACTTCTATCTTGCCTTGCTGTGCATGCAGTAGAGATTCAAATACCCTCTTGCCCTCTTGGGTAGGCACGCCATTATCAAGCTTGGCAGCAGCAAGATAGGCTTGTGAATCTTGATTGGAATAATTAAGCGCAATCCCGATTGCGTCCATAAGCTGCCTATAAGTCACATCGTCGGCTTTTGTGATACTCACTGCTGGTGGCTCATCGTGTGGATTATAGAGTGGAATGTGAATCTCCTGCGCACTCTTTGGATCAGGCAATACCAAAAACGACCCTTCTTTGTTACTTAAGGTTACACGAGCTTGGAGTGGCACACCATTATGATCACTAAGACTCAAATTATACACTTGTCCATCGACACTACCCCCAGCGACTTCAGAGAGCTTCGTCTCATCGGTGGCAAACCCTATGCCGCCGCTAAGAATCTGCTGTACATTGGACACGAGCTTGGAGCCGCGATTTTCAAACGCCAACCTATCATACTCTGCCTTATAGTCGCTCCTAAGTCCATTGCGCAATTCCCCACCACCATAAGTAGAGAGCGAAAGACTAAATCCGCTCTCGCCATTAAACGGCGGATCGTAAGTATCCCTGTCTTTGTTTTTGACATTATTGTCCCTAAAAACCAACTCTCCATGGATCATCTCGCCCTCTAAGTTACCGCCAAAATGCGCGCTCACTTGCTTGATCACATCACGAAACTGCATAGAATCATCAATAGTGATTTTTAGAGATTCTATAGATTCAGGATTTATCTTGCCATCATTTGTGTTTGGGCGCGTGCCAGCGAACACAAGCGTATCAATCCCCTCTGGCAGCACATCACGCACCTTTGTAGTGAGAGTGGCTGGAGTGTTGTCTTTGGTCAAAAATGTCGAGGGGATTTTTGAGATTCTATGATCATAATTATCACGCAATCCTGTAATCATATGCTGTGAGTATTCTCCCATAAATGGGCTTTTTTGAAAACTCGTAACGCGCGCACCCATAGAAGCTAAATCATCGAGATTCTCTACATCTGCATTACTTGAGACGAGATGAAAGTCTAGATTCGCATTGCCCGGCGCAAGATTCTTTATCTCTATTTCCCCCCAATAATTCAAGCTAACATCCACGACTTTATTCTTAGAAGTATTGCCAAACTCCTTGCCTATCTTATCGAGCAAATCCTGCACCTTTGTGGCATTTTTCTCATCACCAAACCCTACATCAAAAGCAAACTTACTCTTAAAGCTCGTGCCATCGGGACGCACACCGCGCATATAAAAATATTCCTTGCCATTATTGTTAGTGAATCTATCATCATCACCAAGCAAATCTCGCAGGGTATCGGTGCTTTTGATATACACTTCCTCGGGTATGTCGCCACGGCGGATTCTATCCATTATGTCGGGATTGAGCTTGCTTTGGTTAAATTTTCTAATATTAGTCGTGATCGTCTTATAACTATCAGAATCTCTGCCAAAAAACAGTTCCTCGCCAGTGATATTATATGGCATAAGATTCTTTGAGCTAATCAGCGATTCAAGGCGCTCATTATTACCTTTATAAGTGCCATCGGGTTCAAATGGGCGGATCTTGACATTGCTCCCAGAGAAGAGAAACTCTCCACCGATAGAGGTATTGGCAATGCTGATGATATGTTCTTTGAGTTTTTCTAAATCCCGCGCGATCGCCTCTCGCGAAACCGGTGAGTGGATGTCGTTTGCCGCTTGGATAAGCTTGGTGTTAAACTGCACAGCGGTTTGAGAGAGTTCTTGCAAAGCTTTGTCAGTATTAAGCGTGCGCGTATAGGCGGTGCTAGAGTTATCAATGCCTTGATCAAGGTTTAATTCCTCATATTCAAGCTTTAGATTCTGATTAAATACCGAGCTATCTTGATAGCCGTATTGAATCTTTAATCCAGAAGCAATTTTTGTATTGATATCAGAGAGCTTACTCTGCATCGTACCCTGATAATAATTCATTTGGTTATATTTGGTCCCAAAGGTAATTCGCATTATCTCACAACCCCCTAGCTAAAATTTGGGCTACACAACTATCGCAATTATACTCATAAAGTTTAAGCCCTAAAATACCAAAATCATCACAAGCTCCAAAGCAATTTCAATACCCAAACCCTACTCTCCCTAGAAAACACCAATGATTTTACAAACAACAACGCTATATTAATAAACATTGTGTAAAATCCACCGCGTTTTTAGTCTCTTGGTTTTAGCTTTAAACACAACAATTTCTTACATAGAACATCACAGAATCAAGTTTAGGAGTACATTGATGAAAAGCGTGTATTTAGACAACAATGCCACGACTATGGTCGATCCAAAAGTCAAGGCAGTAATGGAGCCATTTTTTTGTGAATATTATGGCAACCCAAACTCTTTGCACAAATTCGGCACACAGACTCACCATGCTATCCATGAGGCGATAGAAGAGCTGTACAAGGGCATCAACGCAAGTGATGAGGACGACATCATCATCACTTCCTGTGCAACAGAATCTAACAACTGGGTATTAAAAGGCGTGTATTTTGACCTTATCCATAATGGTAGCAAAAATCACATCGTTACCACCGAGGTGGAGCACCCAGCCATAGGAGCGACCTGCAGCTTTTTAGAATCTCTAGGTGTGCGCGTAACGCGTCTGCCCATAAATAGTAATGGCAATATCTCTGTAGAGCAGGTGCGTGAGGCGATTTGCGAGGATACAGCACTTGTTAGCATTATGTGGGCGAATAACGAAACGGGATTGATTTTCCCCATAGAAGAAATTGGGGCATTATGCAGAGAAAAAGGCATATTATTCCACACAGATGCAGTGCAGGCTATCGGCAAGATCCCTGTAGATGTACAGAGGGCAAATGTGGATTTACTAAGCTTTAGTGCGCATAAATTCCACGGACCAAAGGGCGTAGGTGGGCTATATATCCGCAAGGGTGTGGAACTCACTCCGCTATTACATGGCGGTGAGCATATGCGCGGACGCCGCAGCGGCACACTCAATGTCCCTTATATCGTGGGTATGGGTGAGGCTATGCGCTTAGCCGTAGAGGGCTTGGCGTATGAGGACAAGGAAGTGCGGGCTATGCGTGATTACCTCGAGGACGAATTACTAAAGATAAAAGATGTATTTGTTGTTGGCAGTCGCGAAAACCGTGTGCCAAATACTACGCTTATTAGCGTGCGTGGGATTGAAGGCGAGGCAATGCTATGGGATTTAAATAAAGCTGGGATTGCCTGCTCTACAGGCAGTGCGTGTGCAAGCGAGGACTTGGAAGCAAATCCTGTGATGGTAGCCATCGGTGCGGATAAGGAGTTAGCACATACGGCGATTAGAATCTCACTTAGTAGATTCAACACACGCGAGGAAATAGAATATATGCTAGAGGTCTTCAAAAAAGCTGTAGAGAGACTACGCAACATCTCTAGCTCGTATGAGTGAATCTCACACTCAAAATATCACAAATAAGGAAGAAAAATGGCAAAGAATGATTTACTTGGTGGTGCGCTTTGGGACGCATATAGCAAAAAAGTTAGTGAAAGAATGGACAACCCCACACATTTGGGCGTGCTGACACAAAAGGACGCAGAGGCTAGGGGGGCAAAACTCATCGTAGCAGACTATGGTGCAGAATCTTGTGGTGACGCAGTGCGATTGTATTGGCTGGTGGATTCTAATGATGTGATTATCGATGCGAAGTTTAAGAGCTTTGGTTGTGGGACAGCGATTGCAAGTAGCGATATGATGGTGGAGCTTTGCCTTGACAAAAAGGTGCAAGACGCGGTAAAAATTACCAATCTTGATGTGGAGAGGGCATTGCGTGATGATCCAGATACGCCCGCAGTCCCGGGACAAAAGATGCACTGCTCGGTAATGGCATATGATGTGATAAAAAAGGCAGCGGGTATATATCTAGGCAAGAGCGAAGAGGATTTTGAAGATGAAATCATTGTGTGTGAATGCGCGCGCGTGAGCCTCTCAACGATTAAAGAAGTGATTAAACTCAATGACCTAAAAAGCGTGGAGGAAATTACCAACTATACCAAGGCTGGGGCGTTTTGCAAAAGCTGTATCAAACCCGGTGGGCATGAAAAGCGCGAATATTATCTAGTGGATATTTTAGCCGATGTGCGCTCTGAAATGGATCGCGAAGTCCTCAAGGACAATGTCGCTAAAAGTGCGAGCGGCGAGCTAGCGTTTAAAGATATGACCATGGTGCAAAAAGTCAAGGCGGTAGATTCTGTGATTGATGCTCAAGTGCGCCCGATGCTTATGATGGATGGGGGGAATATGGAGATTTTGGATATTAAAGATTCTAGTGATGGGCATATCGATGTGTATATCCGCTATCTTGGGGCGTGCAGCGGCTGTGCGAGTGGGGCGACAGGCACACTCTATGCTATAGAATCTGTCTTGCAAGAGAATCTTGATCCAAGTATCCGTGTGTTTCCGATATAAAGAAGCTTAGTAATTATGGTGAGCAGAAATTCGCATTTAGGGGCACTAGATAGTTTTTCGAGGGATTGCGGCACTCAGTGTAGTGGTGTTTCATTTATTTATCGTTGGTGCTATTAGTGAGTGGGAGTTTTTCAGGCATTCTCATTTATTTGTGCCATTTTTCTTCACTCTTAGTGGCTTTGTCATCGCCTATGTGTATGATAAGGCTTCTTTTAGTATGAAAAACTTTATGATTGCACGAGGCTTTAGAATCTTGCCGCTATATTATATGGTGTTTGCATGTTTCCTAGCCCTAGAATGCCTAAATTATGTTCTATACCATAAGCTTGGATTATTTTTTAAGAATATTCCTTTTAGTGCAGACAGAGGTATAGATCAGATTCTGCCAAATATCCTGCTACTCCAATCTTAGCTTTCTTGGACATATCCGCTTTCTTTTAATAACCCCGCTTGGAGCTTGAGTGTCGAGTGGTATCTTTACATACTTTTTGGACTTGCGATGTTTGTACCAAAGTTTATGCGCTATAGTATAGTGCTATTGTGTGTAATTGGTGCGTATTTGCATTGGTTTGGTTTTTTGACCAATGAAAGCACTAGTGGTGTCTTGCACTTTGGTAGCGGTATGCTTATATATCTTATGTTTAGTTTGTGCAAAAACAAAAATCTCACACCTCTAACACTCACGCTACTTGAACTATGTGCGCTTATTGTGGGTATTTGGGTGGTGTATAATGGTGCTGAGAAATATGCTGTGCTTGCCTTTAGTGCGCTTATTTTGGTGTTTGCTCTCTCATCATACACCCGTGCCATGACTTCGGGGGGGGGGGGGGGGGAACCCCCCCGTATAAGAATCAAGATTGGTGGGGGGGGGGGGGGGGGGGTGGATCACCTCTGTATTAGAATCTAGATTTTTCATATTCTTTGGCACTCTCTCATATAGCATTTATATCTCACATTATTTTGTCATTAGTATCATGAAAGCGGCGATGAGCTTGTTTGCAAAATATGGCTACTGGGAAATGGTGCGCATACATGAGAAACTTTATATCGATTTTCATAACCCAATCTTTGCAAACCTTTATCTAGCACTAAATCTCTGTATTGTCGTGCTTGTTGCCTATGTTTTACACAAATACATAGAGCAACCCTGCATAGCATTTGGTAAAAAGCTGGTGAAAAAGCATACATAAATAATCTTTTTAGTTATTTCAAGCTACAATCTACCCTCAAATTGTGGCAAAGGAATGTGATGAATATCAGCATATTATTTGGTGGAGCGAGCTATGAGCATGAGATCAGCATCGTGAGCGCGATAGCGATCAAAAAGACACTGGGAGCGCACATCGGGCATTATATTTTTTTAGATGGCGAGCATCGGTTTTGGCTTATCCCTGATAATGAGATGAAATCATCATTTTTCGCCAAAGGCTTGTATAAAACAAAAGCCAAAGAACTCTTTATGGGCAATGGTGGATTCTATCACCCACAAGGCTTGTTTAATAAACCAAAGATTCTCAAAATCGGCACGCTCTATAGCCTCATACATGGCGCTGATGGTGAAGATGGTGTCTTAAGTGCGCTCTGTGAGTTTTATGCTATCCCCTACATCGCGCCGCGTGTACAGGCTTGTGTGTTAAGCTTTGACAAATCCCTCACCAAGCTCTTTGCAGCCCAAAGAGGTGTGCTGACCTTACAATCCCAAATCCTCACACAATCTGAAACTACACACCTCACTATTCCATACCCAATCATCATCAAACCCGCTAGACTAGGAAGCTCTATCGGCGTGAGTGTGGCGACCCAAGAGAACGAGCTACGCTATGGACTTGACCAAGCGTTTGAATACGATACACGCGTGCTCATCGAGCCATTTGTCCAAGATGTCAAAGAATACAATCTCGCAGGTTGCAAACTCGGGGATCAGTGGATCTTATCCATCATCGAAGAGCCACGCAAAAAGCAATTTCTAAACTTCGAGGATAAATATTTGGATTTTGCGCGCACCGAGCAGGTGCTGCGGGCAGATATATCCCATGAGCTTGAGCAAGAGATTCAAGAAAATTTCAAAAAAATCTACGCCGATGCATTTGAAGGTGCAATCATACGATGCGATTTTTTTGTGATTGATAATCGCGTGTATCTCAATGAAATAAACCCTATCCCCGGTTCTGGTGCGCATTATCTCTTCGAGGACTTTGCCCACACTCTCCAAGCCCTTAGTGAGAATCTCCCCACCACACGACGCATTAAGCCAAGCTACAAATATATAGATCAGATTCAAAGAGCTAAGGGCAAATAATAGCTATGGCGCTCACACAGATTTATTATCAGAACTCTGCGTTCCCCATTAGCTATGAGCTGCACAATCTCAATGCCCAAAGTCCCCGTGGCGTGCTCGTGTTTTTGCACGGATGGGGGAGCAATAAGGAACTGATGAAACTTGCCTTTGGACAGAGTTTTAGGGATTATGTGCATCTCTACATCGATCTGCCCGGCTTTGGGTTAAGTGCTAATGAGCAGATTCTACACACACGCGACTATGCATGCATCATAGAATCTTTCCTCTCTTACATACGCGCACATTTTAGCGCACTAGATTCACAAGAGTTCATTATGGTAGGGCATTCCTTTGGGGGTAAGATCGCGACTTTGCTCGCTCAAAAATCTCTAATCCTCCTAAGCAGCGCAGGGATTATCACACCCAAGCCCTTCAAGGTGCGCGCCAAAATCCTCCTTGCAAAACTTTGCAAGCGACTAAATATTGGGGCGAAGTTTTTACGCTCTCAAGATGCACACAACCTCAATGAAGCGATGTATCAGACTTTTAAAAATGTCGTAGATGAAGACTTTAGCGAGGTGTTTAGACAATGTCAAGCATGCGCCTATGTGTTTTGGGGCAAAGACGATCGCGCCACACCCCTTAGTAGTGGAGAGAATATCGCCGCGCTACTGCCCCATAGCCAGTTTTTCGCACTAGAAGGAGATCATTATTTTTTCCTCAAGCAAGCCACATCTATAGAATCTATCTATCATAACGCCATAGGAGCATAAATGCAGACATATTATATTTTGGTTTTTGGAAAGGTGCAGGGCGTGGGGTATCGGAAATTTGCCAAATACCACGCAGACAAATTAGGAATTCAAGGAAGCACACGCAATCTCGAAGATGGTAGCGTGGAAATCTACGCACAGGCGGAACAAAAAGTGCTCGATGTGTTTATGCAATATCTACACAGCGGACCAGAACGTTCCGATGTGGTGCATATACAATCCCAAAAGATCGTGCCACGCGATTTTAACGGATTTGTGATTTTAAAGTAAGTGAGGCATAATGAACATAGAGGATTTTATAGGCATTGTGGCGAGGTTTTTGCTGAGCTTTGAGCTCGCATATTACCTCATCACGCTTTTGCAATGGTATAACTACAGCTTTTATCGCATTATATTTATGCACCATAAATTTATGTGGCATATATGGTTTTTTCTCCTGCCTTTAACGCTCTCTGTTATGTTGCAGATTCTAGAATTCAAAGAATATGTGGTAGTCGTGGCAGTGGGGTTACTCATCGCTCTAATAGCTTGGAGACTCAAGCAAGACAAGCCTCTCAAGGTCACCAAACGCGTGCAACGTTTCTTTGTGCTGTGCTTTATCTTTGTATTGCTTGATGAGGGTTTGGGGATTTTGTTTGAGACTTCTAATCCATTTGTGCATATCCTGCCCCTGCTCTTTGCGGTAGTGATCTCTAATCTCTATGAGCGCGTGCTACTCAAGCAATATAAACAAATCGCTAAAGACAAACTTGAGATAATGAATCGCTTAAAAATCATCGCTATCACAGCAAGCTTTGGTAAAACAAGTATCAAAAACTTCTTATTTCAGATTCTAAGCACGCATTTTAGCGTGTATGCCACACCACGTAGTGTCAATACGCTCACAGGCATCGTGGCTGATATTAATGAGAATCTCGACTACACCGCTGATATTTACATCGCAGAGGCTGGCGCACGCCTTAGAGGTGATATCGATGAAATCGCGCAGTTTTTGCAGCCGCAATACGCGATCATCGGCGAGGTGGGCGCACAACATCTAGAATATTTCAAAACACTAGAAAACATCACAAACACCAAATTTGAGCTTCTCAACTCATCGCGCCTGCACAAAGCTTTTGTGTTTGAGCAAAATGCCCTGCCAAAAGACTTAGATTCACAAAAATCAAAGCTCCTTAGTTTTTATCCTACAGGCTGTCGAAATGTCTATGCCACACTGGAGGGCACGAGCTTCGAGCTAGAATATAAGGGACAATGGTATGCGTTTAGCACACAGATTCTAGGTGCGTTTAATGTCGCTAATATCGCTGCAGCAGTGAGTATGGCACTAGAGCTTGGTATGCGTATGAGTGATATTCAGCACAGCGTGAGTAAATTCGAGCCCGTGCCGCATCGTTTGCAAAAGATTCTCACAAACCAAAAACTTATCCTTGATGATAGTTTCAATGGCAATCTTAAAGGTATGCTTGAGGCAGCGCGCCTAGCGTCTTTGTATGAAGGGCGCAAGGTCGTGGTAACGCCCGGCATAGTCGAGAGCAATACAGAATCCAACATCGAACTTGCTAGGTATTTCGATGAAATCTTTGATATTGTGATCATCACCGGCACGCTCAATGCTAAGATATTTTCTAAAAACATCTCCAAAGCGCAAAAAATCATTCTCCACAGCAAAGAATCTCTAGAAGGTATACTCAAAGCCTGCACTCTACCCGGGGATCTGATCCTCTTTAGCAATGATGCTCCGAATTTTATCTAAAGGAGAGTTATGCACACCATCTACGCTCCTTGGCGCAAAGAATATTTCGGATCACACAAGGATTCTTGTGTGTTTTGTGCGATAAGCACCACACCACAATCCGACCGACAAAACCGCGTGTTTTACCGCGATGATCTGTGCTTTGGCGTGATGAATCTATACCCTTATACACCCGGGCATTTTTTGCTCGTCCCTCATACGCATTGCGACTCGCCGGAGCTGCTAGATTCTAAGACTTGGGCACATATACAGAATCTAAGCCAAAAAGCCTTTGGGATCTTGTATGAATATGGTGCTAGCGGTGTCAATATGGGTATGAATGTCAAAAAAGCTGGTGGGGCGGGGATACCAGAGCATATCCATATACATTTCGTCCCACGTTATGTGGGCGATACGAATTTTATGACTTCTATAGCGGATACGCGCACCTATGGCGTGGATTTTGATGAAGTTTTTGAAAGCATTGCAACGATTGCAAAAAAACATCTAGGCTAAAGGAGAGAATATGCGTAGAATCTTAAGAATCACATATCTGTGCATAGGGCTTGTGAGCGTGAGCTTGGGGACAAACGATCGATACAATAGTATGCTCTTTAGCAATAACTACACCGAAGTGCGCAAGGGGATTTCGCTAGGAGCTGATGTGGAGGCAAGATTGCGCGGGAGTACGCCTCTGTATGATGCCGCACGCAAGGGCAATATCGAGATCGTGGGACTACTCATAGAGCGCGGCGCTGATGTCAATGCTGTGTGTCATGGCGAGACGGCACTGCTCAAAGTCGTGGCACTTGGCGATACGCGTATGGCAAAAGAACTCATACGCAAGGGCGCTGAAGTGAATGTCGCTGATGAGCATTTAGGCAACACACCCCTACACTATGCAGTGCTGAAAAAAAACACCGCGATGATAAATCTCCTACTCTCTAATGGTGCAGATATGTATGCTGAAAACAAACGTGGTGATACTCCAGCGCGCGTGGTGCTTGCCAATAGGACAATGCCGGCGGTAAGTATCGAAAATGGCGACATTAAACTACGTGCAAATACCTTTAATCTAGGAAAGGGTAGTGTCAGCCTCAATATCAATAACAAAACCGATGATTTTATAACTATCACCTATGTAGCGCTGTATATCGACGGGGATTTGGTGAGTGAAGCAAGTATGAGCAAAAAACTCGCGCCACGAGTGGGAGCTTCAGTAGGCACACTCAATGTGCCACAAGAAACCTATGAAGGTGCTAAAATCCGCAAATCCGGCTTAGCAAGCGTGAAATATGGGTTTGCAGTCGAATATGATGTAGGGGGGAAATCACGCAGTCTCTACAAAAACACAAAGACGGAATTTCAACTTTGGTAATTTTGAGGGATAAATAATAAAAATTATCATTTGTTTAATGCATTGACTTATAATCCTTGAGATATCTTAACACAAAGGAGAGAAAATGATTGATTTAGCAATTATCGGTGGAGGTCCTGCCGGACTTACAGCGGGACTATATGCGACAAGAGGCGGTATCAAAAATGTCGTATTGTTTGAAAAAGGTATGCCCGGCGGGCAAATCACAGGAAGCAGCGAGATAGAAAACTATCCGGGTGTCAAAGAAATCAAAAGTGGATTGGACTTTATGGAGCCTTGGCAGGAGCAGTGCTTTCGATTTGGATTAAAGCATGAGATGGCAGAAGTCAGTATGGTGAGCAAAAAAGGCGATGTTTTTATTATCACCCAAAGCGATGGTAAGGCGATAGAATCTAAAGCTGTGATTTTCGCAGCAGGTGGACGACCTAAACGCTCTGATGTGAAGGGCGAAGATGCGTTTTGGGGCAGAGGTGTTAGCACTTGCGCAACTTGTGATGGATTTTTTTACAAAGGTAAAGATGTGGCGGTGCTCGGTGGTGGCGATACTGCCCTAGAAGAGGCGATCTATCTCTCTAGAATCTGTAACAAAATCTACCTAATCCACAGACGCGATGGATTTCGCGCTGCACCAGTGACGATCCAGCATGTCAAAGAAAATCCCAAGATTGAGATCATCACACCCGCAGTGATTGAAGAAATCAAAGGCGATAATAGTGGTGTAACCGGCGTGAGTATCAAAGATACTAAAAGCGGGGAAGTGCGCGACTTATCGGTGTTTGGAGTGTTTGTATTCGTGGGCTATGATGTCAATACGCAGATTCTCAAACAACCCGATGGCAGTATGCTCTGTGAGTGCGATGAGTGGAATAGTATCAAAGTCGATCTTTCGATGAGAACCAACATACCCGGGCTGTTTGCTGCTGGTGATGTGCGCGTGCAGGCTTCTAAGCAAGTAGTGTGCGCCGCAGGTGATGGTGCTACTGCCGCACTACAGGCTATTGCGTATCTTGAACACCATTGATTATCCCTCCAATTCTCAAGTAAGCAAGAGTAAGAGGATCATAAGCCTATGCTCTTGCTTTCATATCTCATAATCCTCATCATTTTAAGATTATTCACAGCTCCCCTACAATATTATTCCCGCGTGAATCTACTCTACAAAGGACTGCTATGAATCCCATAAACACAAGTTTTCTTATGCTTTGTGCTTTGCTTGTTTTACTTATGACGCCAGCTCTGGCGATGTTTTACTCGGGTATGGTGAGAACCAAAAACGCGATTAATACCATTATGAACTGCTTTATCGTCTTTGGCGTGATCACACTGCAGTGGATTGTGATAGGATTTTCACTTGCTTTTGGCGGAGATAGCGGTTTTGGGATTGTGGGGACTTTACAGAATCTCGGGCTAGAGGGTATTAGTGGATATAATGACGATGGTATCCCAAACATCTTGTATGTGCTTTTTCAAATGATGTTTGCCCTCATCGCCTCAGCTATCATCACAGGTTCGCTCGTGGGGCGTGTGAAGCTGGGTGTGCTTGTGATATTTCTTATTTTTTGGAGCACGATCGTCTATGATGTCTTGGCGCATATGATTTGGAGTGAAAGTGGCTTTTTACTCGTGCGTGGGGGCTTGGATTTTGCCGGTGGTGGCGTGGTGCATGTGAGTGCTGGGGTCGCGGGGCTTGTGGGTGCACTCATCGTGGGCGCTCGCAAAGAAGAGGACAACTACCACATCTCAAGTGGCGCACATTCTGTTCCTTATACCTTTTTGGGTGCGGTGCTGCTGCTTATCGGTTGGCTGGGATTCAACGCTGGGAGTGCGGGAGCAGTAAATGATATAGCAGTCAATGCCTTTGTGGTGAGCATCATCTCGGCGGCTAGTGGCTTTTTGGCTTGGGTCTTGCTAGAGTGGGCTATCCACAAACGCCCTACGATTTTAGGAAGTCTTAGTGGGCTTGTTGCTGGGCTTGTGGGGATTACGCCGGCGTGCGGATTTGTAGGAATCTATGCTAGCATTTTTATCGGAGCAATCTCAGCGATCGTATGCTATATGGGGCTAAGTTTTATTAAAAATAAGCTCAAATGGGACGATTCGCTTGATGCCTTTAGCCTGCATGGCATAGGTGGCGTGTGGGGTGGTATCGCTACGGGGCTTTTCGCAAGTAGTGCGGTCAATCCCACTGCCACAGGAGAAGGTACGCTCGGCGAAGGACTCTTTATCAGTGGAAGCTATCATTTGCTTTTGGAGCAGATTTTTAGCATTGTGGTGTGTGTGGTGTTTTCGGCGGTGGTGAGCTTTGTGATATTTAAGATTATCGCGCTTTTTACGGATTTGCGCGTCAATGAGGACATTGAAGTGCAAGGGCTAGATATGGCACTGCATGGGGAGCAGGCGTACAACAATCGCCATTCTTAATCATTTCAATGCAAGCTTTGCTATGGCAAAGCTTGCATTGAAATAATAGATTCACTAACTCTTATGTCGCCACATCTGCCACACTAGCAGCACCACACCCACATCGATCATCACATCTGCAAAATTAAAAATCGCAAACTCAAAGCCATAGTGCCAAAACACATAATCCACCACACCCCCATGTATGAATCTATCCAGCACATTGCTCCCACCCGCGCCAAATATGAGTCCAAATGCCGCGTAATGCCTCTGCACCAGCCCTCCATAGAGCACAAACCCCAGTAGCACCAGCAACATAGCCACTTGGATATACTTGAGATACGCGCCCAAAAACGCAAACATCGAAAACGCCACGCCATTGTTATACACCAGTGCATTACCACCCAATGTGAGTGCGACACAATCCCAGCTAAACCCCTGCAAAAATAGATATTTCAACCACTGATCCAGCCCAAAGACCACACACGCCACAAGAATCATCACGAATACTTTGACGCGCGATGTGCGAGATACACAAGAAATAAAAGGCTTTGTGCGCATCAACCCAGCTTTTGCGCAAGAAAATTCGCGAGTTCTTGAATCTGTGCTTTGACACTCTTAGCACTCTTGCCCTCTACTAAGATTCTAAGTTTGTTCTCTGTGCCAGAGTAGCGCACAAGGTGGCGATTGCCGGATTTGCTGATAGAATCTAACATCGCTTCAAGCCCCGTAATCTGCTCTAGCGGGAGCTTTTGAGAAACGTTAAGATTTATCATCTCGCTTGGATAGAGTTCAAAAGGATTGAGCGCGAGAGAAGATGCTTTGCCACTTTGTTTAAGATAGGCAAGCACCTGCAGCGCAGAGACTAACCCATCGCCCGTCTTGGCATAATCCCCAAAGATAATATGCCCGCTGTTTTCCCCACCAAAATTCAAGCCGTGTTTTTGCATAGATTCTATGACATATTTATCGCCCACATTGCAGCGCTCTAGCCCGATACCATGCGTTTTTAGAAACTCCTCTAGCGCGAGGTTGCTCATCACGGTTGCCACGATTTTATCACCCCTTAGGGTGTTGTTTTGCTTTTGATAGAGGGCAAGCGCGCCTATGAGTGCATCGCCATTGACCACTTCGCCTTCATCATCCACCACCACAAGCCTATCAGCATCGCCATCAAGCGCAAAGCCTATATCAGCGCGGTATTTTTTGACCTCTTGTGCTAAGATCTGGGGGTGCATCGCCCCGCATTGATCATTGATATTATGCCCATTTGGCTCATCATTAATCATAATCGCATCCGCCCCAAGCTCCTTAAAGATCGTCGGCGCGACCTTATAAGCCGAGCCATTGGCACAATCACACACGATCCGCATACCCTGCAACGTAAGGTGCTTAGGAAATGAATTTTTGATATGTACGATATAGCGCCCCACGACATCATCGATACGCTTTGAGCTACCTATCTCATAACCCGTCTTGAGCGAGGCATTGAGCAGTTCCTCATCGTAGTAGTTGTCCTCTATGAGTCTTTCAGAATCTTCATCGAGCTTGTAGCCAAAGTGGTCAAAAAACTTGATCCCATTATCATCAAAAGGATTGTGACTGGCACTTATCATAATCCCCGCATCACAACGCATATCTTCAGTCAAAAACGCGATAGCCGGCGTGGGCATAGGTCCGATCTGAATCACATCATAGCCCACCGAAGTGAGACTGGAGACAAGTGCATTTTCTACCATATAGCCACTGCGGCGCGTGTCCTTGCCCACCAAAATCCGATTACTATGGATTGCCTTTGCTCTCTGCTGGAAATAAATCCCCGCACTCGCACCAAGCCTAATCACCGAGTATGGCGTGAGAAATCGCCCTGCTTTGCCACGCATACCATCGGTACCAAAAATTTTTTGTCTTTTTTCTTTATTCGCCTTTTCTTTGCTTGTTTTTTCTCTATCCATTTCTTTTTTATCTATTTTCTCTTGGCTCATCGTCACTCCTTGTATTTGGTTGATTGAATCTAGCGAAGATTCTAGGGCTTAAACTCTCTTTAAATAAAACTTTGGCAAAATTCTGCCCTAAAATTTTTTATAAAAGGATTAACTAGACCCATGGCAAATCACAAATCCGCACAAAAACGCATAAGACAGACCAAGACTAGGACCGAACGCAACCGCTATTACAAAACCAAACTCAAAAATATGGTGCGCTCCCTCCGCGAAGCAGTAGAATCCAAAGATCTCACAAAAGCCCAAGAATGCCTCAAAGTGGCTAATAGGGAGATTCACAAGCTCGTAAGCAAAGGGATTTTGAAAAAAAATACAGCATCAAGAAAAGTCTCACGACTAAACGCAAGCGTCAAGAAAATCGCTCAAAGTGCCTAAGTCAGTGTATGCTACGCCCACACTTTGGGTATGGCAATACATAGCACAATCCACAGAAATCCATAATTTTAGAGAATAACAATGCTAGTCGATAAGCTTGAGCCCATCATTGCGCGCTATGATGAGATCACTGCCCTCCTGCAGACTCCAGAGATTCTAAACGACATCACCAAGCTCAAGACCCTTAGTAAAGAACAAAGCGATATGGAGATACTCGTGCAAAAAGCACGCGAGTATCTAGCGACCTTAGAGCAGATAGAGCAAAACAAGCAGCTCTTAGAAGACAAGGAATTAGGTGAGCTTGCTAAAGAAGAGCTCAAGGACCTTGAAACACGATCAAAAGAGCTTCAAGAAGAGATAAAAATCCTCCTTATCCCCAAAGATCCCAATGATGATAAAAATATTTATTTAGAACTGCGCGCTGGGACAGGTGGCGATGAAGCCGGGATCTTTGTGGGCGATTTGTTTAAGACCTATTGTCGCTACGCAGAGGCGCAAAAATGGAAGGTAGAAATCATCAGCTCAAGCGAAAATAGCGTGGGTGGATACAAAGAAGTGATCGCGCTCATCAGAGGCAAAGGCGCGTATTCTAAGCTCAAATTCGAGGGTGGCACACACAGAGTGCAGAGAGTACCCGAGACAGAATCCCAAGGGCGCATACACACCTCTGCCATCACAGTCGCGATTATGCCAGAAGTCGATGATGTGCAGGTGCATATCAACCCCAATGATCTAAAAGTCGAAGTATTTCGCGCAGGCGGGCATGGCGGACAAAGTGTCAATACCACAGATTCAGCAGTGCGTATCACACACATACCCACAGGCATTAGCGTATCTATGCAAGATGAAAAATCCCAGCACAAAAATAAAGATAAAGCGATGAAAATCCTCCAAGCCAGAATCTACGAAGCCCAACTCCAAGAGCAGATCGACCAAAACGCCGCCGCACGTAAAAACCAAGTAGGCAGCGGTGATAGGAGCGAACGCATACGTACCTATAACTACCCACAAAACCGCCTAAGCGACCATCGTATCAATCTCACGCTTTACTCTCTAGAAGAGATTATGCTCTCTGGCAATCTTGATCTTGTGATCAATCCTCTCATCGCCGCAGCACAAAGCGAAGCTATCAGTAACCAAACTTAGGGGGATTTTAAAACCAAGGAGTATCTATGCGTTTTATGATCAATGATACGCAAAACTTTTTTGTAGATTTTGATAAAGCCTATATATCGCCCCCCGCGAAGCTTCCATGGTATATCAAGCTAGGCGCGTGGCTCTCACGCAAGATCCTCAAAAAAGACCTAATGATCCCCAAAATCCTAGCACACTACCCCAAAGCAGCCATCAGCTCTGGTATCTTAGAATCCCTTGTCGCCCACGATGATAAAGAAGTCACCAAACGAATACTAAAAATCATCAGGGTGCAAGTCTCCATACTCGTGGCATGTCCGTTTTGTATCGATATGAATGCCTTTGAGTATGAAAAAGCTAATCTCACGCGCGATGAGATAGAATCTCTGCAACACCACGTAGCTAAAGAATGCCCAAGCTTCAGCCTCAAAGAGCAGATTCTCATCGAATACATCAACCTCGTGAGTGCCACACCCATCATAATCCCCAAAGAGATGATCACAAGGCTCAAAGAGCATTTTTCAGACAGGGCGATTGTCATCATCGCTACCACAATCGCGCAGGTGCATTATTGGGCGAGATTCATACGATCTGTGGGAATTCCAGTGGCAGGATTTGGGGATATTTGCACATTAGAAAGCAATGCTACATTTCACACAAACACAAAGGAGCAATCAAATGCAAAATAATGATCAAATGATACAAGTTGGGATTTTTGGAGCGAGCGGGCGTATGGGCACACTGCTCGTGCAGGAAATACAAAAAGATAATACTCTACAACTTAGCAGCGTGTATGCGCGCGATTGCCTAGAAGAGCTTGCAAATCTCCCTGTGGCAAGCAATATCGAGAAATTTTTACGATCGTGTGCGTGCGTGATTGACTTCTCATCTAAGGAAGGGAGTCTAGAGCTCATACGCACCGCACAGGAGCTAGCACTCTACAAACCTATGGTCATAGGCACGACCGGACTCTCCCAAGAAGATTTTGCGAATCTTAGAGCCCTAAGTGAGCATTGCCCGATTCTGTATGCGAGCAATATGAGTATGGGCGTAGCAATCCTAGCTAAAATCTCTGCCACAGTCGCCCAAGCACTCAAGGACAGCGATATCGAAATCGTCGAATATCACCACAGACATAAAAAAGACGCACCAAGCGGCACAGCCCTCACGCTTGCACAATCTTGTGCCAAAGCCAGAGGACTAGACCTCCAAAATGTGCGCATAAGCGGACGCGATGGTATCATAGGAGCGCGTAGCAAAGATGAGATAGGCGTGATGAGCGTGCGCGGGGGCGATGTGGTGGGTAGGCACAATGTGGGATTTTACCTCGATGGCGAGTATATCGAGCTCACGCACAATGCCACGGGTCGCCTGACATTTGTCAAAGGTGCGATCAATGCGCTCAAATGGCTTGTTTCTAAGCCAAATGGTTTGTATGATATACAAGATTCATTAGGCTTGTAAGCCCTACTCTTAGATTCTAAGATTCGGCTTGCACGCGATCTTTGCTTGATTTGTTTGGTTCGACTTGCAGTGATGTGAGCCAAGCGAGTGGCGAAGGGAACTTGACTGCGCGCAAACGACCAAGCACCGAGAGCAAAATCAACGATTTATTGCCAAAACAGAATTTCTTTAGAAAAGCCAAATGCCTAAACACAGATACGATAGTATTTCGCAGTCCTTTCAGCAAATCACAATCAAATACACACTACAATTACACTCCTCTAGGCTTAAGGATTAAGCACACAGCTCTTCTTATCTACTTTTCAAAGCTGTTATCATCATTTTAGGAGTTTGTATGCGATTAGCAATTTGGCCTATTTTGGCAGGTGTGGCATTGGGTGTGATAGCACCTCTTTTGGTTTTTTTGGGCAATCCGGGTAATATGGGTGTTTGTGCGGCATGCTTCACGCGTGATATTGCCGGAGGGCTAAACCTCCACCAAGCCCCAATCGTGCAGTATATCCGCCCCGAGATTATTGGGCTTGTGTTTGGGGCGTTGGTGGCGTCTTTTGTATTTGGGGAGTTTCGGGCGCGTGCCGGAAGTGCGCCGGTGGTGCGCTTTATGCTTGGATTTTTTGCGATGATTGGGGCACTGGTATTTTTGGGCTGTCCGTGGCGGATGTGGTTACGATTTAGCGCGGGGGATTTAAGCGCTATTGCTGGGATTGCTGGGCTTGTGTGTGGGATTCTTATCGGCGTGTTTTTCTTAAAGCGCGGATTTTCTCTAGGGCGTTCCTACCCTGCAAGCAAAATTGTGGGCTTTGTCTTCCCGCTTTTCGTGCTGGGGCTGTTTGGACTTTTGCTTTGGGGCTCGGTGGATTCAGAAGCACCGGTGAAATTTTCAGAAAAAGGTCCGGGTTCTCAACACGCACCACTTCTTATCTCGCTTGTGGCGGGGTTGTTTCTAGGGGCGATATTCCAAAAAAGCCGATTTTGCACCATTGCCGCGGTACGCGATAGCGTACTGCTTAGAGACACGCACATCTTGCAAGGTGTCATAGCACTGATAGTCACGGCGTTTTTGACAAATCTCGCACTTGGGTTTTTCAACCTCGGATTTAGTAATCAGCCTATCGCACACAATGATTGGGTGTGGAATTTTCTAGGTATGCTACTCTCTGGGCTTGCCTTTTGCCTTGCAGGTGGTTGTCCGGGCAGACAACTGGTACTAAGCGGTGAAGGCGATAGCGATGCGGGCGTGTTTGTGTTCGGATTGCTTATGGGCGCGGCGTTTGCGCATAATTTCAGCCTTGCAAGTTCAGCAAACGGAATCGGTGCAAATGCACCCGTGGCGGTGTTTATAGGAATCGTGTTTTGCCTACTTGTAGCGATGTTTGCACGAGAGAGGAGGATATAATGACAAAACTTGATGTCCGTGGGCTTTCTTGCCCAGAGCCGGTGCTAAATCTCAAGCCTCTGTGTGAGAGGGGCGAACGTGCTATCAAGGTGCTATGTAGCTGTGGGGCGGCGAGTGAGAATATCGCACGCCTTGCGCGCCACTATGGCTATGAGGTGCAAAAAGTGCTTGAGAGCGAGGGTGAAATCACCTATCAGCTATCCAAAAAGTAGGCATATATGAGAATCTATCTAGACAATGCCGCCACAAGCTTCCCCAAAGCCCCGGGCGTGAAAGAGGCGGTATGTGCGTTTATGGAGGGTGTGGGGGCGAGTCCGGGGCGGAGTGCGCATGCTCTCTCCATTGAATCTGGGCGGATTTTGTATCAAGCACGACGTGGGCTGGCAGATTTGCTGGGACTAGAGGATTGCAAAAGAGTGTTTTTCACGCACAACGCCACGATGGCGATAAACACGCTTTTGCAGGGCTTTTTGCATAAAAACGATGTCGTGGTTACCACGCAAATGGAGCACAACGCACTTATGCGCCCGCTAAATGCACTAAAAGAGCGGCTAAATCTGGAGATTCGACAAATCCCTTGCACACAGGATTGTAAGCTGGATATGGAATCTGCTAGAGCATTGCTAAAGGGTGCAAAACTCCTAGCCTGTGCGCATATCAATAATGTAAGCGGGGCGATGATACCCCTAGATGAGCTTAGTGCGCTGGCACGCAATGAGGGCGTGACGTTTTTGCTTGATGGCGCGCAAAGCGTGGGGTGCGTGGAAATGCGTGAAGTGATGAAGCAGGTAGATTTCCTAGCCCTTAGCGCACACAAGGGGCTTTTATCGCCTATGGGTGTGGGGGCGTTGCTGGTGAGCGATAGCTTCGCACTTGAGGGGCTAGAGCCTCTTATCTATGGTGGCACGGGAAGTGCGAGCGAGGAGGAGATTCAGCCTTTGTTTTTGCCTGATAGATTTGAGAGTGGCACGCCCAATATGCACGGGATCGCTGGGCTGTGTGCAGGATTAGAATGGATAGAATCTAAAGGTATAAATGAGATTCGTACACACGAGCTGGATTTGCGCGCACATCTTACCGAGGGCTTGAAGGGCATTAGGAGCGTGAATCTCTATGAAGCAGCACACCCTGCCAATGCCACGATTTCGCTACATATCGAGGGCAAAAGCATCTCTGAAGTGGCGATGAGGCTAGATAGGGAGTTTGGAATCTGCGTGCGCGTGGGGCTACACTGCAATCCAGCAACGCATAGAATCTTAGGGAGTTTTCTCTATGGAGGAAGCGTGCGTTTAAGTGCTGGAGTGTTTAACACGCACGCAGAGATCGAATCCTGTCTTAAAGCTATTAGTGCGATTGCTAAGAATTAGGGGGCTTGAAATGTGTGGAGTAATAAAAAAAGGGTATTTGCTGTTTTTTACCACCGCAAGTGCGTTTGAATCTGAAGCACTGCTAAAAAGTCTTGATGTGATATTCAAACTCACGCCCACACCAAGGGAGTTTTCAAGCGATTGTGGCATTGCGATATATTTTGAAGTGGAGGACATAACACTCCTAAAATCTATACTTGATACCCACAAAATCACTTACAACTTATGTCTTCTTGCAGAATCTACCCCCTAATTAGCGTGAGAATCTCCTCAAGCGCATTCGCGCGAAATTCCACGCTTGCGGGCAATAAGCTCTCATACTCCAAAAGTGTTTGGGTCAGCTCGCTAGATTCTATAAGTTTTGCATTTTGCACGCACACAAAAAGCGCTTGTTGGTTAAAAATATGCTTGCCACTTATAAGCCTTGTGTGGAAAAATGCCGGTTCTAGCGGATTGTGTCCGCCGATTTTGGGCACAAGTGAGCCACCGAGTACTACGATATCGCTTATTGCGTAGAGATTGACAAGCTCCCCTAGTCTATCCACCACGATTATCTCCCCTCTAATCTCATCGCCAAGATCGCTTAGTCGCGCAAATTTAAGCCCTATTTTGCCAAGCATCTCACACACACTCTCAAATCTCTCCGGGTGGCGTGGAGCTAAAATAAGCTGGGCATGCGGATAGCGTACTTTAAACTCCACAAAGCTCCGCACCAATAGCTCCTCCTCTCCTCTGTGTGTGCTAGCCCCAAGCACGATGAGCGGCGCGATTTTGCGATATGCCCTACTCACCTTTGGAGGATTGAGCATTTTTAGATTCCCAAACACACTGACATCACGCGCACCAAGAGCCTGCAAGCGTCTTTTGTCCTTAGAACTCTGGGCAAGCACCATATCAATATACTCAAAAATCCCCCTATAAAATCCCATAAATCGCTCATAGCTTTTTTGGGATCTATCCGAGATTCTGGCATTGAGTAGCAGGGTTTTTGCACGCTTGGATTTAGCGATGAAAAATAGCATTTTCCACAGCTCTGCCTCCATCACTACAAGGCTTTTGAGGTGACTAAGCTTCCCACGCCACAGAGGCAAAAAAATCTCAAAAGGTAAAAACTTCACGCACACCTGCGCGGGAAATCTAGCTCTAAAAAGCTTTTGTGCCTCCGCATAGCCCGTGTGCGTGATCGTAGTGATGAGCACACGCGGAGGCTTTGGGCTATCAAGCAGAGCCAAGATGATGGGCTCTAGCGACTTTATCTCTCCAAACGAACACGCATGAAACCAATACTGCGGCTTAAATGGTAGCTTGAAATGCACACCAAAAAATCGCTGCGGAATAGAATCTTTATGCTTTTTGCGCAGCACACTCGCCACCAAAAACGGCAAGCACACGATATACACAAGGATACACAGCACCATATACACATAGGGAAAATGCAAGTAATACAGAGATTTTCTCACACACACTCCTTATATGTCTGTATTTGAAAGCTCTCTAGATTCTATGCGCACCTGTCTAAAGACACTCTGCCTCCCGCCAAAAAGCACACTAATCGCATCACCCTCACACACAATGCTACTAGGTATCTCCCACGCCTGTGGCACGAGCCTCATCACCTTATGTGTATCACACAATATAGAATCTAGCGCATAGTTTTTGCATGCATTATCACTCACAAATCTTTGGAGATTCTCTAGCTTGTCATAATAAGCGAACACACTCGCTAGCACACTAAGTGCAACAGGCGCAGAAAATATCCCACCCGGGGCTGACATAGAATATTTCTTGCTCTGTAAATGCGGCGCAGAATCTGAACCAAAGCTCACCTTTGGGTGCGCATTGAGCGCACACAGCAGCAGTGCGTCTCTGTCATTTGGCGTTTTGATCATAGGTTTGCAAAACAAATCCGGCTGCATAAGACCACCCAGCACATCATCAAGGCTTAAAAGTATATGATGTAACGTGAGTGTGGCATAGAGATTCTCATACTTCTCTAGACTCTCAAGCGAACGCCTATCGCTCATATGCTCGATGACAATCTTCAAACGCGGGAAACTGCGCGCCAAAAATTCATACACTTCCAAAAACTCAAACTCGCGATCCATACAATAGCCATTGCTCTCGCCGTGTATTGAAAGCATAAAGCCCAAATCCTGTGCCCAAGAGAGAATCTCAAGAATTCGATCGCTTAGGACTTCACGCACGCCATTTTCACTACCTGTGGTCGCACCCTTTGGATAAAGCTTTAAGATCCTAATCCCCTGCGCTACAGCCTCCTTGAGCTCTTCTAGGCTTAGATTCTCATGCAGATACAAAGTCATCAAAGGTGTGAAATCCTCTCCCCTGCTTAAGCGTGCAATCTCATCGCGATAGACTAGAGCTAGGGCTGTAGTGGTAATGGGTGGATTGAGGTTTGGCATCACCACGCCAAGTGCGAAATGCCGCGCACTAAAAGGCAGGACAGATTCTAGCATCGCACCCTGACGCAAATGCAGGTGCATATCAAGTGGATTGAGTAACTCTATATCCGCAAACTCCCTAGATCGCGTAAAATCCTCAAAAAATCGCTCAAAAAATGCGCCCATCGATCTTGCCCCCACTCACTGGCATTGCGCAAGAAGTTCAAGCATTTTTTGTTTATACAACATAGCGTATTCTTGTGAATTTGCTTCAAAGCGACTAACCAGCACAGGCGTAGTATTGCTCGCGCGCAAAAGCCCCCAACCATGCTCAAACACCACGCGCAAACCATCAATATCAATCACATCAAGAATCTTTGGAAAATCGCTCGGTGGATTTGTCAAACGCTCCTTCAATGCTGCGATGATAGAGAATTTGCGCTCCTCTGTGGTGGGGATTTTCTCCTCTGGAGTAGAAAACATCTTAGGCAGGGCAGCGATTTGGGATTCTATCTCTTGAGGTGTGGCTTTGATAAACAATTCTAATGCCCTAAATGCCGAGTAAATCGCATCATCATAGCCAAAATAGCGCTCTTTAAAAAATATATGCCCACTCATCTCCGCGGCGAGATGAGCCCCTAGCTCTTTGAGCTTGACTTTGAGATTAGAATGCCCGGTTTTATACATTATCGCCTTGCCGATTTTGTTTATCTCATCATACATTATGCTTGAGCATTTTACCTCACCGATGACAACGGGCTTAAGCCCACGGCTTGCCATCTCGCGTGCAAAGAGTATGGCTAGCTCATCGCCCTTGTAGCTGTAGTTTGTACTTAGCAGTGCTAGCCTATCCGCATCTCCATCAAAGGCAATGCCAATAGGGATTTGCTGCTGCACCATTGCGGCTTTGAGATCGTGGAGATTTTCCTCTTCGCTTGGATCTGGGTGGTGGTTGGGAAAAGTCCCATCTGGCTCGAAATACAACGCCTCATGCCTGATATGGAGATTCTCTAGTACCTGCTTGATCGCCACGCCCGCCACGCCATTGCCACAATCAACAGCAATATGATAGGGAAAGTTTGCAAGGTGCGCGAACTGCTCACTCAAAAATGCGATATACGAATCTAGCGCAGGAAGCTTGTGAGATTCCGTACTAGAGGAGATAAATGGGTGTGAATCTAGCTGTGCGATGAGCTCTTGCCCAAGCTCTTTGATCGCCTCGCCATAAAATGGGGCATTTTGCAAAGTGATCTTAAAACCATTATATTGCGGTGGATTGTGTGAGCCTGTGATCATTACAGAGTTTTTGCACTGCACGCCATTTATGGCATTATAAGTCGCAAAATATGCTACAGGCGTGGGGATCAGTCCTAGATCATAAACCTCTACATTGGCATTTTCAAAACCACTTTTTAGCCAACTAAAGAGTATCGGTGAATGCGTGCGTGCGTCTATGCCGATACTCACGCTACTCTCCCCAAGCCTTTGGAGTCTCTCTCCTAAAAGCCTACCGATATTAAACACCACATCTTGTGTGAGGTCCTGCTCGAAAATCCCGCGTATATCATATTCTCTGAAAATCTTTTCTATTTCCTTTGCGCTCATAATCTGCTCCTTGTCCTTAAAGAATTTTGACAAAAATTTTACAAAAACTTTAGCAGAAATGCGATACAATTTCCGAAGTTTTGGCGTTTAATTTCACAAATTACTGCAAATTTTCTATAACTTTATTTAAGGATCAATGATGCGATTTAACCCTGTGTTGCGCGATATTGCTTCATACGAAGCCGGGAAGCCCATAGAACTAGTGGTGCGCGAATATGGTATCAAGCGCGAAGATATCATCAAACTCGCAAGCAACGAAAATCCCTATGGCACTTCCCCCAAGGTCTTGCAATCCATGCGTCTTGAGGATATGAGTCTCTATCCTGATGACTCGTACTATGAACTCAAAGATGGCTTAGCAACACACTACGGTGTGGAAACACAAAACATCATCATCGGCTCTGGGAGTGATCAAATCATTGAATTTTGTATCCACGCATTACACAAAGAAGGGCTAAAAATCCTGCACGCTGGCGTTACATTTGCGATGTATGGAATCTACGCTAAACTCTATGGCGCGCAGGTGCTAAAAACGTCCGATAACACACATAATCTCGCGCAGTTTTTGGAATCTTATCAAACACACAAGCCTGATATTATCTTTTTGTGTGTGCCTAATAACCCGCTGGGAGAATGCCTAGAATCTAACCAAATAGAGGATTTTCTCGCACACATTGATCCAAATACGCTTGTGGTAATCGATGGCGCGTATCAAGAATACGCCGCCTACAAAGATAGCGCAAAGCGTATCGACCCAGCACACTTTATCGCAAAATATCCTAATGTCCTCTATCTAGGCACATTTTCAAAAGCTTATGGACTAGGTGGCATGCGCGTGGGCTATGGCATAGCACAAAAAAACACCATCACTGCTCTACACAAAGTGCGCGCACCCTTTAATATCACAACTCTAAGCCTGCAGGCAGCCATCAGCGCGCTCAAAGATCAAGAGTTTATCCACTCTTGTATCCAAAAAAACTTCGAACAAATGACGCGCTATGAGGAGTTTGCCACAGCAAATGGGATTGAGTTTATCCCTTCATATACCAATTTTATCACCTACCATGGCACGCGGATTCAGAGTAGCAAGCTCTGTCAATGGCTCTTAGAACGTGGTGTGATCGTGCGTGATTTGGCGAGCTATTCTCTCAATGCCTTTAGGATTACCATCGGCACCAAGGAGCAAAATGACCGCATCTTTGCACTTTTGCAAGAATACCTTGGGCAATAACTAGGAGCGTGGCGTGAATCTGCAACTCATCTTAGAGCAAGTTTCAAAGATACTTGGACGCATTAATAAAAAACAGCGTATCATTATCCTTGCCACGATTGTGGTGCTCATATCCTTTGTAACCTATCTCGTGCTCTTTAGAGTTGATACTAAAAACGAATATGAGGGCTATTCTGTGCTTTTTAATGGCATAGATCCTGCCGATAGTGCGCTTATCTTACAAAACCTCCAACAAAACAAAATCCCCTATAAAATCCCTACAGACAATACTATCCTAATCCCAAGTGAAAAAGTCTATGAACAGCGTATCAACCTCGCTTCTCTAGGTATCCCCAAGCAGGGCAAGAAGATCGGCTTTAGCGACTTTATCGAAAATCAGAATCTCGGTGATACGGACTTTAAAGAACGGACCAAATACCAGCTTGCTGTAGAAGGAGAGCTCACAAAGACTATTGAGAGTATCACAGCTATCGAGAGCGCAAGTGTGCTCATCGCTCCTGCGGAGAAATCCGTCTTTAGCAAGCAAAATATCCCGCCAACTGCGTCAGTGAAGATTCAACTAAGGCAGGGAATGGATCTCACCCAAGCCCAAACAATCGGTATCAAAAACCTCGTAGCCGCCGCTGTGACCAACCTCACGCCAGATAGGGTAAAAATCATCAACCAAGATGGAGATTTGCTGGGCGAACTTAATGAATTTAGTGAGCCATCAGGTATGATCAAGCTTGCCGAGCAACAACGCAAATACCAAATGAATATCGAAAAAAACTACGAGCACAAAATAGTAGAAGCACTCAAGGCAATCGTGGGCGATGAAAGTAGGGTGCGTGCGCAGGTAAGTATGGAGTTTGACTTTAGCCAAGTCAAGCAGACCCAAGAGCTCTTTGGCAACAATGTCGTGGCAGCACAACGCAATATCGAGGAACACGAAAAGGGCTTGCGTGAAACTCCTATAGGCGGTGTGCCCGGTGTGGTGAGCAACATCGGACCCGTGCAAGGACTTGATGACAATAATATCCTCAATGAAAAGCACAAAACCGACGAAGCCACGAACTTTGTGGTGGATCGGACGGTAAGCGAGATCAGAGGACCTATCGGCACACTCAAACGCATAAGTACGGGCGTGGTGATCGATGGGACCTATCGCGAGGTAACCGATGAAGATGGCAAAAAACACCTAGAGTATGTCCCTCGAAGCGAGCGCGACCTCAAAGAAATCGAGGATATTGTCAAAGGTGTGATCTCTTTTAATGAAGAGCGAGGGGATTTTGTCAAAGTCTCAAACTTCGAACTAAACGCCGCCACGGCTAATTATCGCCCCAAAGATTCGTGGGAAAGCTTTTCAGAGCAAGTCGAAAAATATCTAGGACCATTCTTGCCACTTATCAAATACTTCATCGTGGCGATCGTGCTTTTTATCTTTTACAAAAAAATCGTTGCGCCCTTTGCCGAGCGTATGCTTGAAGTGCAAGAAGATGAAGATGATGAAGTAGAATCTCTCTTGCGCCTTGATGAAGATGATGATGAAGATCTCAACAAATTTAGCGAATTACGCAAACGCGTGGAAGATCAACTAGGCATAGGTGGTGGATTCAATGAAGATGAGGTAAAATATGAGGTGATTTTGGAGCGAATGCGCAATGTAATTTCAGAAAAACCAGAGGAAATCGCCTCACTCTTCCAAACACTTATCAAAGATGAACTAGAAATCAACGCAACTTCATAGGCAAGGAGATAGTGGTATGGCGATCAATCTTACACCGCGTCAAAGAGCACAATATGATGAGCTCTCTATGTCAGAAAAAATCGCGATTTTGCTCATACAGCTGGGCGATGAAATCACAAGCGAGATATTCCGCCATCTTGACATAGATTCTATTACCGAAATTTCTAAGCAAATTGCGCAGCTTGGCAACACCGATAAAAGCATCGGGGCGGCGATTTTGGAGGAGTTTTATATCATCTTCCAATCTAACCAATATATCAACAGCGGTGGCTTAGACTACGCAAGAGACCTGCTTATCAAGGCTTTAGGACCAGAAGCTGCTAAGGCGATTTTGGACAAGCTCGCTAAAACTATGCAGTCTGCCAAAAATTTCGCATACCTCTCTAAAGTGCGCCCACAGCAACTTGCAGACTTCATTATCAACGAGCACCCTCAAACTATCGCTCTTATCCTCGCACATATGGATCCAAGCTCTGCGGCAGAGACTTTGGGGTATTTCTCTGATGATTTGCGTGCGGAGGTGGCTATCAGGATGGCAAACCTCGGGGACATCTCACCCAATGTCGTCAAGAGAGTTTCAGCCGTGCTAGAAAACAAACTAGAATCTCTCACCAGCTACAAAGTCGAGGTGGGTGGGACACGATCGGTGGCAGAGATGTTTAACCGCCTAGGACAAAAAGCAGCTAAAGCAACAATCGCGCATATTGAGCAGATTGATGAGCAGCTTGCCACAGAGATTAAGGAAATGATGTTTACTTTTGAAGATATCAATAAGCTTGATAACAACGCCATTAGGGAGATTCTAAAAATCGCAGACAAAAAGGATCTCACACTTGCTCTCAAGTCAGCCAATGATGAGCTCAAGCAAAAATTTATGGCAAATATGAGTCAAAGGGCAAGCGAGCAGTTTATCGAAGAGATGCAATTCCTTGGGGCAGTGAAAGTGCGTGATGTGGAAAATGCCCAGCGAAAGATCGTCGAGGTCGTGCAAACCCTATCAGAACAAGGCTTAATCCAATTAGGCGAACAGGACGATGTCATTGTTTAATCAAGAAAATATCATCGGCACGCAAAGTGCGCATAACCATAAAATCAGCAAGTATGAGTTCAAATCCATCACGCAGCCTAGTCATGAGCCCACACTGGATCAAGCACCAGCGCCTGTGCCCCAAGAGATCACGCCACAAGCACCACATACAGAATCTCCAAAAACCCCAAGTCTAGAAAAAGAGCTCATCGATCGACTGCTGCAAAAATCCGATGAGCTTTCAGATTCACTAGCCAAGCTTCAACTGCAGTTTGAAAAAGCCCAAGAGCAGGCACAGACACAGCTTAGCACTGCCAAAGACGAAGCCTACAAAGAGGGCTATAATCAGGCAAAAGATGAGATCAAATCAGAGATAGAAGATGAGTTTAATGCCCAAAAGAAAATCTTGGTAGATTCTATAATCACTCTAGAAAACGCGCTCAAAGATTCTCAAACCCACCTCCAGAATCTCGAAAAAGAGCTAAGTGCTATCGCTGTGGATATCGCAAAAGAGGTGATTGTCAAAGAAATAGAAGAAAATAGCCAAAAAGTCGCGCTCGCGCTCGCAAAGGAGCTTTTGCACTCCATAATGGACGCCACCGACATTACCCTCAAGGTCAATCCACAGGACTATCTCTATCTCAAAGAACAGCTAGAAAGTGTGCAAAAAGATACCTTGCAAAAAATCACCATCCTTTCTGATGACGCACTCAAGCCCGGTGGCGTGATCGTGATTAGTAATCAAGGCAATATTGATGGGAGCATTATGACGCGCTACAAAAATATGAAACAATCTATCTTGGACAACATGAGAGAAATATGAATACGCTATCTATACAGCTACAAAACGCGGAACAAGCGGCTAAGGTGCTCTTAGATTCTACATCGGTGCGCGCGATGAATCTTAGCGAACTTGAGATCTTAGCCCAAGGTATCCGCGCTAAGATCCTGCACACAGTGAGCAAAAACGGCGGACATCTAAGCTCCACACTAGGTGCGGTGGAACTCATCGTAGCTATGCACCATGTCTTTGACTGCAAGAGTGATCCTTTTATCTTTGATGTCAGCCATCAGGCATATGCGCACAAACTCATCACGGGGCGATGGGAGGAATTTTCAAGCCTGCGAACATTTGGCGGGATCAGTGGGTTTTGTAACCCAGCAGAATCTAGTGATGACTACTTCATCGCCGGACACAGCTCGACTTCTATATCGCTAGCTGTGGGAGCTGCCAAGAGTTTTAATCTCCAAAAAAGCGCACATATTCCAATCGCACTTATTGGCGATGGCGCGCTAAGCGCAGGGCTCGTGTATGAGGCACTCAACGAACTTGGTGCGCGCAAATACCCCGTGATCATCATTCTCAATGACAATGAAATGAGTATCGCAAAGCCCATAGGCGCGATTAGCAACTATCTCTCGCAAGCCTTTGCCTCCCCTACTTATCGATCTATGCGTGCTAAGATCAAAAAGGCTCTCTCAGTAATGCCAGAATCTGCCTCCTACCTCGCCAAAAGACTTGAAGAATCTTTCAAGCTCATCACGCCCGGACTGCTCTTTGAAGAACTAGGGCTAGGCTATATAGGACCCATTGATGGGCACAATCTCGAGCTTATCATCTCCACCTTGCAAAAGGCTCGCGAACTCAATGCACCTGTGATTATCCACGCGCAAACCACCAAGGGCAAGGGTTATGAGATCGCCGAAGGACATTTTGAAAAATGGCATGGTGTCAGCCCCTTTGACTTAAACACCGGCAAAAGCACCAAAGCCCCAAGTAACACACCCACGCCCACACAGACCTTTAGCACCACACTACTGCACGCCGCCAAGGACAATCCAAAAATCGTGGGGGTTACCGCTGCTATGCCCTCTGGCACGGGACTAGATTCACTTATCACATACGATCAAGATCGCTTTTGGGATGTAGCAATAGCCGAGCAGCACGCCGTTACCTCCATGGCAGCGATGGCAAAAGAGGGCTTTATTCCATTCGTGGCGATTTATTCGACCTTTTTGCAACGCGCTTTTGATGAGATCGTCCATGATGTGAGCATTATGAGTATGCCGGTGCGCTTTGCGATCGATCGGGCTGGGATCGTGGGCGAAGATGGTGAAACACACCAAGGACTACTGGATATCGCGTATTTGCGCTCAATCCCAAATATGATCCTTTTCGCACCGCGTGATAATGCCACACTCGCACAAGCCGTGCAATTCGCTATCACTTGCGATCACGCTCCGAGTGCGTTTCGCTATCCGCGCAATAGATTCATACTGCCTAATGGTGTGTTTGAGGGCAGTGCCTTTAATTTGGGGGAGGCGGAGATTCTCACAAGTGGCAAGGATATATTACTCATAGGCTATGGCAATGGCGTGGGAAGGGCATGGGAATGTGCTCTAGCCCTACAAGATAGAGGTTTTGCACCGAGCTTGCTTGACTTGCGGTTTCTTAAGCCACTTGATACCAAGACCCTCACAGAGCTTGTGAGTGCGCATAATCGGGTATTTGTGTTTAGTGATAGCTATTATCTGGGTGGTGTGACAAGCGCCATTATAGAATCTCTCTTGCAAACTCCGGCTAGAGAACATATCGCTAAGATTATGAGCTTTGAAGTGCGCGATGCGTTTATCCCACATGGCAGGAGTGATCTAGTCGAACAATCCTTAGGATTAGATACACGCTCCCTTGTGCAAAATATACTTAAGGCTTTGTGATTTTGTGAGAGGGTTACGAGTTTTGCCAATTGCTCATGGGAAGCCTTTAGGATTCTATAATATTGCTTTTGGATCCTTAAGATCTAAAAAGTTTAAGGCACTTCGCCACAAACAGCACAGCCAAGCTGATAGTTAGAATCTTAAACACCATGACACTTTGAAAATGCATAGATTCAAACTCTGCGCTATGAGAATCTGGAGCAGATAAGATGTAGGGCATATAGTAGAGATTAAACAATAAAATCATTATGATACTCACACCAGCGCTTAGCATAATGATAATCCCAGAAGTCCGAAAAAGCCGTGCCGCAAAGAGCTCAAAGACAAAAACCACCATTCCTACGATATAGAGGAGATTTGAGAGCTTTTGGAATATGATGCCCATCAAAACACCGCTTTGGTCCTTAGTAATAGGCATAGCTAAAATCTCGCCAGCTTGGAATATCACAGGCGCACTGATCGCACCGCATGCGACCATCACCCCCACACACACCCCAAGGAGCAACAAATACGCAGAATCTATGCCGCGAAATGTCATCAATCTTGTCCTTGGCGTATAAAGGTAGGCATATCGTAATGAATCTCTGTGATCCCATCGCCTCCAGATGCACGACGAAGATCTTTGGCTTGAGAGATGGATGAGAGAGGCGCATTAGAAGTCATCTTGAGATTCTCTACACTCTCTTGAGCTATAGAAGATTCTATCACTTCATCAGCAAAGCCAGTGGCGACAAAAGTAACGCGCACAAAGTCTATTGAGAATTGCTCATTATTATAGATCCCGCATTTATAGTCTGTTTCCTCTGTCTCATATTCATTCACCCTATCAAGCACTTCATCGATCTCCTCTCTGGAATAATCCGGGTGAATCTCCAAGCACACGATGATCCCCTTGGCATTGGTTACATTGATGTTGCCCATCATCTCCGAAGAGAGCGCATTGTTTAATGCTTCGCTTGCAGCATTTGCTCCATGTGCCTCGCCCATACCCATCACTGCTAGCCCCTTGTTCTTCATTACGGTTGTGACATCGGAGAAATCGATATTGATATCACTCTCACCGACACCGCCCAAAATCGTATTTGCCAAACCTTTGACAGCATTAGAAAGCACACTATCGACCTTCGCCATAGCCTCTCTGTTGCCTATGCCACCTTTGGGAGAGATTCTATCATTTGGTATGATGATGATACAATCACTTTGATCTTTGAGCTCTTTTTTTCCCATTTCTGCGACTTTAGCGCGTTTTTTGCCCTCATACCTAAAGGGCGTAGTCGCAATGGATATCACCAAAGCCCCCATCTCTCGCATAATCTTAGCGATCACCGGTGCAGCTCCTGTGCCTGTCCCACCACCCAAGCCAGTGGCGATAAAAATAATATCATAGCCCTTAAGGCATTCGCGAATCTCCTCTTCACTCTCCACAGCAGCCTTTTTACCCTGCTCTGGGTCTGCGCCCGCACCCAAGCCCTTGGTAGTCTTCTTACCCAACTGGAGTTTAATACGCGCTTTATTATTTTTGAGATGTTGAGCATCTGTGTTTGCTGCTACGAGCATTACTTCAGACTGTATGCCATGAGAAATAAGATAGTTTATCGTGTTACACCCACCACCGCCGACACCAATCACGGCAATGTTACCTGCCTGCTTATCTCCTGTTATCACATCACTCCCAAGTTCTTGAATATCCAACATATTGCTCTCCATCACCTTATCCTCGTATTAAAATAATTGACTCAACCATCTCCAAAAGCGCCTGATGGGATTCTCGCCTCCAGATTCGGTGTGATTTGCCTCTACATCGGCACTCTGCATTTTTTGTTTAGCTCGCGGGGGCAAGACCTGCTTTTTTATCTGCAAATCCTGCACATTGCCTTCTTGATGATTGCTGTATGTAGGGATATTATTCGCAGCTTTTTGCACACCATGACCCTTGCGCATTTTGATGGTGTTTTGCATAGTAAGCTCATAGTTTGTGAAATGCCCTGCAGCATAGAGCACAAGCCCAACTGCCGTCGCCATTTCTGGATCTTTTAATATCTCAAATGTCCCATCTATACCTACAGGAGTGGCTATCCTCACTGGTAGTGGGTGCATAATATTCTCTTGATGCAAATACTGCTCAAGATTCTTGAGTTTGGTCATACCTCCCGTGATGACTAGACCACCACCTACTTGATCGCGCGTTTCGCTTCGCTCTATGATATCCCCCAACACCTCAAAGGTCTCACGCACACGCGCCTCGGCGATCTTATGTAAAGTCGTTACCGGAATAAGCTTGTTTTCAGCATCTTTGCGAGAGATATTAAGCCCCCTTTGCGCATCGCCCTCTTGGACGATCATATCGACATACTCGACTTTGAGTTTTTCTGCCACCTCACGCGTAACCCCCAACACCTGTGCAATATCTGATGTAATATGTGCTGATCCCACAGGGAAGTAGTTCCCATAACACATCGATGCACCACTATAAATCATCATATCACAAGTCTGCGCGCCCATATCGATACACACCACACCCTGTCTGCGCTCCTCTGGAGTTAGGGTAGCGATTGATGAGGCATAGGAGCTTAGCACAATATCCTCGACTTCGATCCCACACTTTGTGAGCACTTTTTTGAGTGTTTCCACCACAGCGCGCTTTGCCATCACGATATACGCGAAACACTCCATATTTTCGGCATTCATATAGAGTGGATCCTCGATGGGCACATTGTAATCTTTGACCACAAACTTATAAGGCAGAACATGAATGGGCATATAGTTTTTATCAAGCCTTGCGTTATATACGCAGTTTTTCATCAGTCTCTCAATGTCGCTAAACTGAATCTCACCGCGATCTGGTATATTGACAACAGCACTTGTCTTGGTGTATTCCACATACGCACCAGATATGGAAATGATCGCCTTTTTTGCCTTGATACCCGCCATATTGGTGGCTTTTTCGAGTGCTACTTGGAGATCTGCACTCACTTGCTCGATATTGGTAATGATCCCTTTTTGCACGCCTTGAGATTCACACGCACCCCAACCTATGAGACGAGGTGCATCACTGGTGCGCTCTGCGACGAGTGTATGGATCTTACTCGATCCGATGTCAATGGCTAAGATAATATTATTAGGATTAAAATCTTCTTGCATACACGCTCCTCTAATCAAGCTCCATAAAAATCTTTGGCGGGTAGTGTCTATTGAGATAGTCACCAAAAAGCATCATATATGCCTGCTGTTTAAAATACTCGCTCATCGCACCCAGCTCTTTATTTTTTGGCATATCAAGCTTTTGATCAGTGATTTTATATAGGAGCATTTTTTGCCCCATTGGGAAAAACCCACTCTTAGATTCAGATTCAAATATCTGCCCCAACACACCCACAAACTCCATTGGATTGATGCCTAGATTCACAATCTGTCCGATTTGTGCCTGCGAGAGAGAATCTAATGACCAAAATCCTATATCCACACCCTTAAATCCCTCAATCTCCTTTTTCGCACTCTCTTGCAAAAGCTCTGCCTGCCTAGCAGCCACTATTTGACTTTTCACCTCATCTTTTGCTTCCTCATAGGTTTTGGGCTGTGCTGGTGTCTTGCTCACTATTTTTAAGATCACATAGCCATCATCTTGCTCGATAGGCTTTAGTGTCTGCCCCTGCGTAGCATTCTTGATGGTTTTTATAGATTCATTCTTAAGCACGATGCCCTGTATCTGCGCAAAATCCTCATCGACAAGCTCAATCTCGACCACCTCGCCTTTTAGCTCTCCATCTTTAAAGGGCGCATAGCTCCTGCTCGCACTTTTCCACGCTTGCTCCTTGCGCTCTGCACCCTCAATCTCTTCTTTGATGGATTCAAACGAAGGAATGTTACCCTTCTCATCAGCAAACGCTCCTTTGCTAGATTCATAGCGTTTTTGCACAGCCTCTTGCTCTATAGCTTGATCTTTAGCTAACACTCGCACATATTCTAGCTTAAAACGCTCGGGCTTAAGCCACTGGGAAGCATGCTTCTCCCAATACGCCTTCATCTCTTCATCACTCACGCTAACCTTTGGTGCCTCTAGAATCTTAATCTCAAGCCTATCTTGTATCCCCGCCGGAAGTACCAAACTTAACTCCTCTGCCCTAGAGGGCGCACCCACCATAGACAAAAATCCCAAAAACACCTTTTGGGCTAAAATATTATTTTTAAGCTGTTCTTCATAATTATCCGTGCGCAACCCCATCGAACGCACCGCATTTTTATACACCTCATCACTAAAAACACCATCCACCATAAAATTCTCACTCTGACGCAAAACTTCAAACACCTCATCATCACTCACCTGCAGACCCAGATCCTCGCCAAAAGCGCGCAATTGCGCTTGAGCAATGAGCTTTTGGAGTGCCTGTATATGCAGCCCCATAGCCTTTGCCCGTGCTTCATCAAAGTCCCCCTGCGTCTTTTGCATCTGATCATTATACAAAGCTTGGTATTGCGTGTAGTACTCGCTCATACTGATTTTTACATCACCCACCACAGCAGCCCTATCTGCACTAAGGCTAAATCCACCGCCACCCCAAGAGATCGCGCCCGCACCGATAAAGGCAATTGCACTGATCCAAATCGTAATCACAAGCCATTTTTTATGCTTTTGCATCCAAGTTATCATTACACAAAACCTTAGAATCTAAAAATTGAAAGTAGCAGATTCTACCCTAAATACGCTTTAAATTGGATTATTTACCGCATTTTTGCAAAATTCTTAAAGAAACATAACACAAAACACACAGACTAAAAAAGTGTGTTTGGCTGGGGAAATCTCAACAACTCATAAGTCTTATGTGTGGCTATTCTCCCTCGTGCTGTGCGCTCTACATAGCCATTTGCTAACAAATAGGGCTCTATCACATCTTCAATCGTCCCCTGATCCTCGCTAAGCGCAGCCGAGAGAGCGTTTAGTCCCATTGGCTTACCGCGGTTTTCTGCTAGCAGTCCCAGATAACGCAAATCCAAGCTATCAAAGCCCAAATCATTCACGCCCAACTGCTCTAAGGCATAGTGCGCACGCTTGGCAGAAATACTCTCTTCTTGCGCCACCTGTGCATAGTCCCGCACGCGTCTTAAGAGTCGTAGTGCGATCCGTGGCGTGCCGCGTGAGCGTTTAGCGATCTCCTGACTTGCAGGAGGATCTATACGCGTATTGAGCTTGGCACTTGCCATTTGCACGATTTTATCCAGCTCTGCTATGGAATAAAACTCCATTCTAAAATTCATTCCAAATCTATCGCGCAGGGGATTTGAGAGCATACCCGCGCGCGTGGTCGCCCCGATGAGTGTGAATCTAGGCAGATCAATTTTAAGCGTTTGAGCAGCTGGTCCCGAACCGATGATAATATCTAACCTAAAATCCTCCATAGCCGGATAGAGAATCTCCTCTATCGCAGGGCTTAATCGGTGAATCTCATCGATAAATAAAATATCGCCATCACTTAGATTTGTCAAAATCGCCGCCAAATCACCGCTTTTCTCAATCATGGGCGCGGCAGAGACTTTGATATTCGCACCCATTTGATTAGCGATGATATGGCTTATGGTAGTCTTACCCAGCCCCGGGGGTCCAAAAAACAAGATATGATCCAAGCAGTCATTACGCAATTTCGCAGCTTGGATAAACACTTGTAGGTTTTTCTTGATATTCTCTTGTCCGATGTATTCTTCCCACGCGCTGGGGCGCAGAGAGCTATCATTATCATCAAATTCTATATTCTCCACTTCCACCACACGATCAATACTTAGCTTTTCCATGCCTTAGTAGCTTTCCTCATCATTTGGGAATGTCTTCGCGCGCACATCATCGGCATATCGCTGCATTGCTTTACTCACAAACTCCCTGCCATTTGCGTAATGTCGCACAAACTTAGGCTTAAACTCGCTAAAAAACCCAAACGCATCACTCCATACCAGAATCTGCCCATCGCAATCCACTCCCGAACCTATGCCGATCGTTGGCACACTCACTTGCTGTGTAATCGCTGCGGCGACCTCTTTTTTTACACCCTCTAGCAAGATCCCAAACGCCCCCACGCTCTCTAACTCCTTAGCAAGCGCGATGAGTTCTTTTGCCTCATTTTCCTGCTTGCCTTTGACTTTGTAGCCACCTTCAGCACGCACGGATTGGGGCTTTAGCCCGATATGCGGCATGATCGCAAAACCCTCTTTCACAAGAGATTCTATGATCCCTATTTTGTCCGCATTCACCTCGAGTTTGAGCGCATCACAGCGCGTTTGCGTATAGAATCTTAGCGCGTTTTTGAGTGCCTCATCGACGTTATAATAACTCCCAAAAGGCATATCCGCCACGATGAGAGCGCGTCTAGCCCCAGCGCACACTGCCTGTGTGTGATAGATCATCGCATCTACGCTGATCCCAAGCGTATCGCCACTAGCATTGAAACTCATATGCAAGCTATCCCCCACAAGGATCATATCTGCATACTCATCAAAAATCTGTGTCATTAGCGCGTCATAGGCGGTGATCGCCACGATTTTTTGCGCATTTTTTTTATAATTTTTAAAAGTAGAGAGTGTTATTTTTTGCATTGTTTCCTCCTTAGCTTTTGAGTTTTTTGGCTTATCTCTGGGCTTTTTTGAGTATATAAGAAAAAGAACAACAATCCAGCACCCACAAACATCACGATACTTAGAATCTGCCCCATCGAAAGCCCCAAAGATCCATAATAACCCATCTGTGAATCCGCCTCTCTAAAAAACTCACACACAAACCGCGCCAGCGCATAGCCCATACCATACACCACGCTCAAATACCCATCTTTTTTGCAGAATCTAAACGCCACCACCATCAGTGCAAACACCACCACGCCTTCCAAAAACGCTTCAAAAAGCTGACTAGGATAACGCAACTCTCCATCGACCAAAACCCCTAAAAACGCCCATGCAGAATCTGCCTCTATCACACGCCCAAAAAGCTCGTGGTTTAAAAAATTCCCAATCCGCCCAAGCACATATGCAAGCGGTATAGAAAATGTCGCCAAGTCCAAATATCGCAAGAGCGGCTGGCGTCTAAACGCGCAAAACACAATCGTAGCGATCAAAAACCCGACCACACCCCCATGATAGCTAAATCCCGCTATCCCTACGAACTCGCCCTGCGCGTTGAAGGGATTAAAAATCTGCCAAGGGTGCGTGAGATAATACACACCATCGCTATAAATGAGCAAATACCCAATCCGCGCACCCAATATCACGCCAACCTCTGCCCACAAAAAATAGCTCTCTAGGCTCTTAGATTCTATACTAAAACGTGCAGGAAATCGCCTAAGCAAAAACGACGCGATAAACAACGCTAAAAGCAGCGCACCCACATAGCACAGCCCATACCAATGCACCTTAAACCCAAAGAGCGTAAAAGCGATGGGATCAAAATGCGTATAGAAGAGATTCCACGCGCTCCACTCTCTCAATCACTCCTCCTCTTTGATCTTGATAGCAAACAAATCCACCAAATCCAAATCCTCAAAAAAGGCAAACATACGAAAACTATCTACGATAAGCTCAACAGGAAATCTATCATAAATATGGAGCTTGCACAAAAACCCCAACACATAGGAATTTAGCGGATGAGAGCGCACGAAATAGATTCTAAACACATCGCCTTGCAGGCTGTATTTGCCCTCTTTATCGTTGTTTTTGAAAGCTTGTATGTAATACTCTAGCTCTTGTTTGAAATCCAAAAAGGTGGTATAGGTCTTGACTCTTCCTACGACTTTGAGTGCTTCTATGCCATCTTGCAAGGCTATCTTTGAAATCTCCACGATCCGCTCCGTATGATACTTTCAAGCAAACTTTACTAGAAATTCTAGCAAGAGATACTTTAGAGAATCTAAAAACAAGCACCATTCCCCTGCCATTTGCGTAATTTCGCTCTTTACGAAAACTATGCGTATATTTGGGCTTAAACACAAATGCCACCTGTCTTGGCACGATCTTGCAGATGATCTTATGTCTTCTTAATGCGTGTTTGTCGCGCCAATAGCGATGTTTGCTAGATTCATCAAGTTTGTGATGATAGAAATTGTGCTCTAAGATATTGCTCCCTATCTCAAAGACACTAAGCAAAAAACCTGAAGGGATAGAATCTAGCGCCACCATCGGCATTGTAAAATCTAGCGAATCTAAATGTGTGGATTTGGGTGCTGTATGTGTGCCAAGATTTAATGATGGAGGATCAAGCCGAGATTTACTCTCTGTGAGCGATACATGAGCACGACACTCGTGTGGCAAAATGATAGAATCTAAAGCCTTAGATTCTGAAATTGTTTTGAATCTAGATTCTGTTGCGTTAGATTCTAATCTTTCGCAAAATTCTGAATTTGCCTCTGAAGCTTGCATTTGGCTTGCCAGAGAAATTCTAGTATCTTGCGTAAGATTTGAATATCGTGCAAAATGAGACGAGGGAGCTACCTTGGCGGTAGTGACCGAAGCCGCACCACCACACTCATTTAAAGATTGCATAAGAGACAAATTTCTGCAATACTTAGATACCCACTCAACACACCCCTGCACCCTCTCCACTCCCTCAAAACTCGGTGCAATGACAAGATAACGGATCAAAGACTAAATTCTTTTGGCAATGCGGAGATAATCTCATAGCCTAGTAGGCGTATTTTGTGCGCATGTAGCAAGAGACGACGTGCTGATACACCACCATAGAAGTTATCGCCGATGATGGGGTGGTGCAAAGAGCTTAGATGCACGCGGATTTGGTGTGTCCTGCCTGTAGGGATAATGACTTTGAGTAGTGTTTTTTTGCCCACCACGCTTAAGGGCTCGATGTGTGTGATCGCTTCTTGCCCATTTTTATCGACCTTGGATCGCGCAAACCCTCTCTTAGTAGTGCTTATAGGCTTATTGATTGTAAGAGATTCTGCGATGATCCCACTCACCACCGCTTGGTATTCCTTATACACCTCGCGTTTTTTAAATGCCTCTTTAGCCTTTTTGCTAAACACACTCTCCTCTTTGGTGAGCAAAATCACGCCACTTGTCTCTCTATCAAGTCTATGGAGCAGTCTCCAACCCTCATCTTGGTAATGCGATTGCAAGTCATAGGATTCCACAAACGCGGGCTTATCAATCGCCAGCAGATTCTCATCTCTAAATAGCACTTGGGGCTTTGGGATCTCTATGAGGCTAAAGCTCGTGCTTTGTGGCAGTTCAGTGCGGGCAAGTGTGAGTTTCTTGCCATTAGCTAGCACTAGCCCCCTATCGATAAGAGCTTTGGCTTGGCTGTGAGAGAGGTTTTTTTGGACAGCTAGGAGCTTATAGGCTTTTTGCATTCGATATTTTGCCTCCCTAGATCCCCACGCTATGCGCGTATTTTGGCTAAAATCGCATTAAAAGTCGCGCTAGGACACATCACTGCCTGTGCCTTAGCATCATCAAACTTATAATACCCACCCAAATCCACGCGCACGCCTTGAGCATCGATAAATTCTTGGTGGATTGTAGATTCATTTTGGCTAAGCTCCTGCGCGATTGGCGCGAAAAATGCACTCAGATCCGCATCCTTACCTTGCGCGCTAAGGGCTTGTGCGAAATACAGCGCGAGATAAAAGTGGCTTGTGCGGTTATCGTCTTCTTTGACCTTGCGTGATGGGGCTTTGTTGCTATCAAGCCATTTTGCGATCGCCTCATCAAGGCTATCTGCGAGAATCTGTGCCTTTGCATTGCCGCTCTTTTGCGCATAAAACTCTAGGCTAGCCTGCAATGCCAAAAATTCGCCCAAACTATCCCAGCGCAAGTGGTTTTCTTCCACGAGTTGGCTCACTTGCTTAGGCGCACTTCCGCCCGCACCGGTCTCAAACATCGCGCCACCTTTAAGCATAGGCACGACAGAGAGCATTTTCGCACTTGTGCCAAGCTCTAATATCGGGAACAAATCCGTGAGGTAATCCCGCAATACATTGCCTGTGATAGAGATCGCGTCTTTGCCAGCGCGGATAAGCTCTAGGCTCTTTAGACACGCTTCTTTGGGTGCTAGAATCTCGATGTCTTTGCCACACTCCTGCAGGCGCGCTTTTACAAGATTTATCATTATCTTATTGCTTGGGCGCTTCTCATCAAGCCAAAAAATCGCCTCAGAGCCAGTGAGATCTGCTCGCTGTATGCCTAGATCGATCCAGTTTAGCACCGCATCGTATTTGACTTGATTGGCGCGGTAAATATCGTGAGCGCGCACTCTGTGCTCTAGTAGTACGGAGTTGGTGCGCTCATCGACGATTTTAAACACCCCATCACTAGGGGCGATAAAGGTTTTATCGTGTGAGCCGTATTCTTGAGCTTTTTTTGCCATCAACCCCACATTTGAGACACTTCCTAGCACTCTTGGGTCTAGCGTACCATTTTTGCGCAGATCTTCTATCACTGCTTCATAAATCGTGGCATAAGTTTTGTCCGGGATACACGCGTTTGTATCGCGCTCATTACCATCTTTATCCCAGAGCCTCGCGCCATTTTTGAGCATAGCGGGCATAGAAGCATCGACGATCACATCACTAGGCACATGGAGATTAGTAATGCCTTTTTGTGAATCTACCATTGATATGGGCGCGCGCGTAGCAAGAATCTCGCGATATTTTTGCAAGATTGCTTCTTTTTTGCTCGAAGATTCTATCTTGCTTAGGAGTTCAGAAACACCATTGTTTGGATTGACCCCGAGCTTTTGGAGCTCATCGCCAAACTCCGCGAACAAATCCTTGAAATACACTTTAAGCGCGTGCCCAAAGATCACCGGATCGCTGACTTTCATCATCGTGGCTTTGAGATGGAGTGAGAATAGAATATCCTCTTTCTTAGCATAGCTAATCTGATCTTCATAGAATCTCTCTAGTGCCTCCACATCCATAAATGTCGCGTCCAAAATCTCATTTTGCTCAAGCTTGATACCGCTTTTTAGCACCTGCATTTTGCCGTTATTATCAATAAACTCGATTTTGGCACTTGTGGGCTCGGTAATGAGCACCGCCTGTTCATTAGCGAAAAAATCGCCCTCGCCCATATACGCGACCCTACTTTTGCTATTTTTGTCAAAAGGCACGACTTTATAGGGGTTTTTCTTAGCATATTCTTTCACAGCTTTGGTACAGCGCCTATCAGAGTTACCTTGACGCAGTACGGGATTTACCGCCGAGCCTAGCACCTTTTGGTAAGCCTGCTTGATGGCTTGCTCCTCTTGATTTTTTGGCTCATCGGGGAAATTTGGTACATTATAGCCCTTGTCTTGAAGCTCCTTGATGGTCGCTTTAAGCTGAGGGATAGAGGCGGAAATATTGGGGGTTTTTATCAAGTTCGCCTCGGGCTCATTGACAAGCTCGCCAAGTAATGCAAGCGCATCGGGGACGCGCTGCTCTGGCTTGAGAGATTCTGGGAATTGCGCAAGCACGCGCGCAGAGAGCGAAATATCTGAAGTCTCGATCTCTATGCCTGCTCTGCTCAAAAATGCCTTCACAATGGGCAAAAAAGAATATGTCGCCAACGCTGGGGATTCGTCTGTGAGTGTGTATGTGATTTTCATCGCAACCTTCCTTGTAGAGTAAGATAGTGTTTCGCTAAACCCTTAGAGTATAACAAAAACTAAGCTAACTAACACACAGATTCACAGGATTTTTGCCCCAAAGCATTATAGGTGTTACTTTTTACGCATTGATACATCATTTCATATCCTGCACACAATATTTTTACAAAATTTAAGGAAATTCAAAAAAAAAAAAAAAGCATAATGACTTTTGCAAGTTTCTTGCAATTTTAAATACATTAAGGAAGCAAGTACATCTGGAAAAGGAAATACAAATCCAAACTATCCAAGCACCACAGGTAATCCATCTGGCGGTGGTCGTGGTAACACCCCAAAGGGTAAATAGGCATTGAACCCACAGGGAATCTATGTGATGTGGATTCCCTATGAGGACTAGGAGTTGAGGAAATCTACAATACACAAAGGAGACAATATGTCAAAGAAAAAAATCACACCACAAGATAATGCGGCAAATATGCAAAATGCCAACAAAGGCACAAAAGGGACAAATAAGCAATATGCCCAAAATCAAGGCAACAGAGGCAAACAGCTTAACCCCAATCAAGCGCAAAAGAAATAGATAGCACAAAAATAATGGTGCTCCACACTAGATGCGTAGCAAAAGTTGCGGCTATACCCAAAAGGCAAGTGTGTCTTGAGGTAGGATAATCTTGTTTTACACAAGATTCTATCCTGCCAGCAGTCAAACTACATCAACACGATAAAAATACAAAAGATATTCACATAGGGAAGTTAATTTGGTATGTATAAATACTTTGTAGATTCAATAACAATCAGGGAACATTGATGTTTAATTTTTTTACAAAACGCAAAGAGGAACAAAAACGCAAACAAAGAGAAGAATTAAAAAAGCTTAAGAGAACTGAACGCAATGTGGCTAAGACATTGGCTCTAAGCAAACAGACACTGGATACATTAGAAAAAAGCAATCAGAATCATGAAGCCTTGAATCAGAATCATAAAGCCTTGCAAGATGAAATTCAAAGATTCAATGAGGAAGTGCAGGAATTTCAAAAAAAGGTTGAAGAAAATCAAAAATTACAACTTGAACTCCAAGCAAAAGAACAACTCCTAAGTCAATGGGAAGAAGACCTAAAAGATAAAAAAGAAGCAAATCGTAAAGAAGAAATGAGTATCCATATCCGCAAGGAAAGTGTTAAAAAAGAAGAACAAAGGCTTAATAAAAAAGATAGGGATTTAGACCAAGAACGCGAAAATATACAAAGAGAAAGAGAACGTATAAAAAGACGTGAGGAAAAATCTGATAAAGAAGTTAAAGAAGCACAAGAAAACAAAGAAAAATACGAAAGCTTACAAAAAGAGGCAGAAAAAAGTAAAAAGCACTATGAGGATACCTTGCAAGATTTGGAGGATAGAGAATCTCTTTGCAAAACCAAAGAGGCAGATATTGAGAGGCGATTATGTGAGGTTACAGAAAAAGAAAATGCCTTTAGCATAAAAGAGCGGGAGCTACTCTCTGCCTTTGAAGAAAGTAAGAAAAAATGGGAAGAACAAAGAGCAGAAATTGAACATAATCTCAATGAAAAGATAAAAGAATATGATAGAAAAATGGCAGATATTGAGGCTATGAGTGAGACATTTGATACTATCAAATTTGATGAGAGTGAAGATGGCAAAAAGGCAAAGATTGTCGTTAAAGAGAGTATACGCGTGGGGATACAAACGCTAGAGGATACCCTGCATAAATTCAAAGAGCTAGATGAAAAATATGCGAGTGGGACATTTAAGGGATTTAGCATTCCTATTGATGAGATTAGCGAGGCAAACGAGGAATTAAGGGCTATGTATGAGGGCGTAAGGGAGCATATAGAAAATACCAAAAACGAAAGCGGACTTGATTTTGGAATCTGGCTTGAGAATATCGAGCAATGCGTAGAAAATGCCGATACACACTACAAATCACACCTCTTTGCAGAATGTTATCGTGCTATTTTGGAGGGTTTGACCTATTGCAAGGCTTATGAGACTATGGTAAATCTCTTTAATGAGTATGCAAATAGTGGGGAACAAGAATCTTCTGCGACAGATTCGCAAGATTTGTGGCAAAACCATTATGAGTTTTTGTATGAAGAGGAATATGATGAAAGCACTGACTACACGCAGTTTGATATAAAAGACCTAAAAAGACAGCATAAGAAAATGGCAAAGAAATATCACCCCGACATTGCTCCAGAGGATAAAAGAGAGGAATATGAGGAGATTATGAAAAAGCTTAATGAGATACTTGAGATTCTCAAAGACACTCAAGCAAGAGCAGAATATGACAGCACCTATCGTGCGAACAAAGGCATATAAACACAACTTTAGCAAGGAGCATATATGGACAAAAAAGATACAAAAACAATGGGGAATCTCAATCTCCCTGTTTTGAAAAAAATGAATAGTAGCACTGTGGTAAAAAAAGAAGATTCTAAAAGTATAAAGCCCATAGATATAGAATCTCTCAAGAAGAAAGGTAAGATTGATACGATACTCAAAAAAGATTCTATCAAAACACAAATGAAACAAGAAGCACAAAAACGCAAGGGCTTAGATTTGGTATTGATAGGGGATTTGACGGGTTCTATGTCTGCCTATCACTCTGTTTTAAAACGCAAATTCAAAGAAATATGTAGTAGTATGTTTCAGATTATCCCAAATTTGAGGATTGGTATAATATTTTATCTTGACCACGGTTCAGGTGATATATATGTTACAAAAACTCAGCAAATTACCATAAATATTGATAAGTTGCAAAAATTTATAGATACCACAACAGATGGCAATGGTGGCGATGCAGACGAGGCACTCGAAGATGCACTCCATGAGGCACTTAATCTTAATTGGAATGAAATCAATGCACGTTCTATCGTGCTTTTTGGTGATGCTAGAGCACATGAACCTAATGAATGCGATAGGGGACATGATTATTTTATGCTAGCTAAAAAACTCTATGAGCAAGATACCCCTATAAATACCGTGTATTGTAATCCAAGTATCCCCTATGAAAGCCTCTCATCATTATATCCTGTGGATATTGGCGATTTCAGTAAAAGAGTATCAAGGCTAGAGCACCCCGAGTTTTTCTCATGGCTTGCAAATGTAACGGGTGGCATTGCCATTGGGGTAGAGCAAATAGATGATTTGACAGATATTATCAAGGGTATGGCAGCAAAAGATGCGGGGAAAATGGAGGAGTTAGAAGAAGAGATTGCAAAGATTGCCCTAAAGCCTATCCCAGCCCTACAAGTCATCAAACAAAAGCATAAGGAAATCGAGAACAAAAAGAAAGTATTGGGTATCACTTATAAAAAATAGTTTGCTATCTTTTCTTAAAATCTTTGTGGTTATGAGCAAAAACACAATGATATTTTACAGAAAAACTCTGTAGAAACTTGCAGTGATTGTTGGGATTTGTGAGTAATGAGGGGAGATTCCAAAAGGATACATAGCAACACTACATATTCACGCATTAAAGAGGATTTGAGGTAATCCCCAATCCTCTTTAATCCCTGTGCTACGACACAATTCTTTATTTCTAGCATCATCGCATTTGTATGTCTAAAGCCTCGCTTCCAAGCTTTAGAATCTAGATTTTAGATAAGAATCTAACCCTTAATTAGCAAATTACAAAGTCTTCATATCAATCACATAGCGGAATTTTGCCTTGCCATTAGTGAGATTCTCATAAGCTTCATTAATCTGATTTACTGCGATGATTTCAGTTTCAGGATAGATTTTGTGCTTCAAAGAAAAATCTAGCATTTCTTGAGTTTCTTTAATCCCGCCAATAAGTGAGCCATAGACTTTTTTATGTGCGTTAAAGATAAGCCCTGCTGCATCGATGGTGGGTGCGACTTCTGTAGGTGGAAGCCCCACGATTCCCATCTCTCCGCCAAGTTTTAAAAGCTTAAGATAGGCGGTAATATCATAAGGCGTGGGGATTGTGGAGATAATGAGGTCAAATCGCTCTGCCACCACGTTAGAATCGGTGGTATCATAAAGCTTTTTTGCCCCCATTTTTAGCGCGTCTTGTTCTTTGTTTTTATTACGCGCAAACACATACACTTCCGCACCCATTTGCACAGCGTATTTTACCGCCATCATACCTAGTCCGCCAAATCCTGCTACCGCGACCTTATCACCCGTCTTTACCTTGCTAAATTTTAGCGGTGCATAGGTGGTAATCCCCGCACAGAGCAAGGGTGCGACTTTCTCTAGTGGGGCATCTTGTGGCACATTCACGGCAAAATTCTCGCTTACCACGATATTGTTAGAATACCCGCCATAGGTTGGCTCATTGTTATGAAAATAATCGTGGCAATCATAGGTAGCCACCATTCCGCGTTCGCAATACTGCTCATTGCTCGCTTTACACGCCTCACATTCTCCACAACTATTGACCATACAGCCAACTCCCGCATAATCGCCGACTTTAAACTTGCTAACCTTGCTACCCACTGCCACGACTTTGCCCGCTATCTCATGCCCGGGCACCATAGGGTAGATTCCCTCTTTCCACTCACTGCGCGCAGAATGTATGTCGCTATGACAAATCCCCGCATACAGAATCTCAATTAAAATATCATTGTCGCCTAGCGCGTGGCGGGAAAACTCAAAGGGCTTAAAAGTATCGCTTTTGTGTTGCACCGCATAGCCCTTTGCAGTGATTCTTTTGCCTTCTTTGGCTTCAAGTAAATTTGAATCTAAAAGCATATTGCCTCCTTAAAAATAAAATTACAAATGGAATTATAAAAGATGAGAGCTACTCTAAGTCAAGGCTTTTTGCGCATTTTAGATTCTAAATCTCTTAGGTTAAGAAATAATCAAGCATGTATCGCTCAATACTGAATATCCCCACATTTACTTAAGAAAAGCTATAATAGATTCGCATAAATGACGGGAGCTTGTGAGACAGGCTGAGAGTAAGCTAGAGCTTAGACCGAACCGGACCTAGATAATGCTAGCGGCGGGAATGTTTATCCACCTTATCTACTTTCTACTACTTCATAACCCCCACGTTTATCATCACAACCACTAAGGATACATTATGAAAACACAAATGACCTACGCAAAAGAGGGCGTTTTTACCACACAAATGCAAGCTGTCGCGCAAAAAGAGGGTGTGAGCGAGGAATTTTTGCTTAGCTCCATCGCTAATGGCACGATCATTATCCCCGCAAATATCAACCACAAAAGCCTCGATCCCCACGGCATAGGTGCAGGGCTACGAACAAAAGTCAATGTCAATCTCGGCGTGTCCAATGACTGCATCGACTACAGCGAGGAAATGCAAAAGGTTACGCTCTCCCACGACTTCGGTATAGAATCTATCATGGATCTTAGCAATTATGGCAAGACAAGCCATTTCCGCGATGAGCTTATAAATGTCTCTAAGGCGATGATAGGCACGGTGCCGGTGTATGATGCCGTGGGATTTTTAGAAAAAGATCTCAAGGATATTAGTGCTAAGGACTTCATCGATGTGGTGTATCATCATGCCAAAAGTGGCGTGGATTTTATGACGATTCACGCGGGGATCAATTCGCGTGCGGCGTTTATGTTTGAGCAAGCACATAGATTGACAAACATCGTCTCGCGCGGTGGTAGCGTGCTCTATGCGTGGATGAAAATGAAACAAGCCGAAAATCCATTTTATGAATATTTTGATGATTTACTTGAGATTTGCGCGAAATTTGATGTAACACTCTCTCTAGGCGATGCACTGCGTCCGGGCTCCACACACGACGCGAGCGACACTGCACAGCTTGCCGAGCTCCTAGAGCTCTCACTTCTCACCCAAAGAGCGTGGCAAGCCAATGTGCAGGTGATGATCGAAGGTCCGGGGCATATGAGTATCGATGAGATAGAAGCTAATGTCAAACTCCAAAAACGCGTGTGCAAGGGCGCGCCGTTTTATGTACTCGGACCGCTAGTTACAGACATTGGTGCAGGGTATGATCATATCAGTGGCGCCATAGGTGGCGCAGTCGCAGCAGCGGCTGGAGCGGATATGCTCTGCTATGTGACACCTGCAGAGCATTTGCGCCTGCCAAACCTCAATGATGTGCGCGATGGTATCGTCGCGACTAAAATCGCCGCACACGCTGGAGATATTGCTAAGCTCCCCAAAGAGCGCGAAATCGATGATAAGATGAGCAAGGCACGCCAAGAGATCAACTGGGGCAAGATGTTTGGCTATGCCATCGATGGCAAAAAGGCGCGTGCGATGTTTAACGAACGCAAACCCGAAGAGCTTAACTCCTGCTCGATGTGTGGCAAGATGTGCGCGATGAATACGATGAATGTGATCCTCAAAGGCGAGGAAGTGAGCTTAAACTAGGTCTTAGATTCTCGTGCTATAATGCGGAGCTTATCTTGTCTGTGAGGAGTGGTTGATGAAAAATTTGTGGCTTATACTTTGTGCGGTGGTGTTTGGGTGTATGAGTGTCAAGGCAGCTGATATAGAGGTCGCAGATGCCTTTGTCCAAATCGTGCCACACAATACCAAATCCGCTGCGGCATTTATGATTATCACCAACAATAGCGATAAAGACATCACGCTCTTAAGCGCGCAAAGCACGATTGCCAAAAGCACCGAGCTCCACCAGCACATACACCAAAAAGATGGTATGACAAAAATGATGCAGGTCCCACAGATTCTTATCAAGGCTCATAATAGCACGGATTTAGCACCCGGTGGATACCACATAATGTTTATTAACCTCCTAAAGCCTCTAACACAGGGGCAAAAAGTCTCCTTGTCCTTGCATTTTAGCAACGACACGGTGATCGAGCTCGAAGACATCATTATCGTGCAGCCCACAAGCCACCACACACATCATTAGATTCTAAGAATATGAGATTTTTGCAAATTATGCTATAATCCAACCCTTATCTCAACTATCTCAACCCAAAGGAACACCTATGCTAATCCTAGGCATATCAGCATACTACCATGATAGCGCGATTGCTATTTTACGAGATGATAATATACTCTTTGCCATCCAAGAAGAGCGACTTTCACGCAAAAAAGGCGATGAGCGATTTCCCAGACTTGCTATCCAAAGCGCGTGCAAATTTCTCTCTTCTAAGGACATAATGGGGGGGGGGCAGTAGATAAAAGCCCTGCGCGACATTCCTCTTTTATAGAATCCAACTTTGTAGAATCTACCAATATAGACTTGATAGATTCTACCCCAGATTCTCCCATCCATAGCTCCACCACATACGATGTATTAGATTCTATCGATGCGTTTGTGTTTTATGATAAGCCTTTTTTGAAGTTTGAGCGACTTCTGGAGACTTATTTCACCACCGCACCTCGGGGATTTTTTAGCTTTCTCAAAGCAATCCCCATTTGGCTCAAAGACAAATTATTTCTCAAAGAAACCCTTGCACGCGAGCTTGTCCGCGTATATCGCGAGCTCTACCCTCACAAATCAAAAACCCAGCTCAAAGCTTTCAAACAAAAAGTGCTTGCCAATCTCTACTTTAGCGAGCATCATATCAGCCACGCCGCGAGCGCGTTTTATCCAAGCCCTTTTAGCGAATCAGCCATACTCGTGATGGATGGCGTGGGCGAGTGGAGCACCACGACTATCGCCAAAGGCAGTGGCAAAGATATCACAATCCTCCAAGAGCTCCATTTCCCACATTCTCTAGGACTGCTCTACTCGGCTTTTACCTACTACACAGGCTTTAAGGTCAATTCTGGGGAATACAAAGTGATGGGCTTAGCTCCCTATGGCGAGCCAAAATACGCCGACCTCATCAAATCTCACCTCATCGACATCAAAGACGATGGGAGCTTCTCGCTCAATATGCGCTATTTTTCTTACACTTATGGACTCAAAATGACTAATGCCGCCTTTGATGCGATCTTTGCCCATCATCAGCGCACCCCAGAATCCCGCCTCACTCAAGCCCATTTCGATCTCGCCGCCTCTATACAGGTAGTCACCCAAGAAGTAATGCTCAAGCTCGCACGCCACGCGCTCCAAACTACAAAATCCAAAAACCTCGTCCTAAGCGGTGGTGTAGCGCTCAACTGCGTGGGCAATGGCAAGATTTACAAACAGCTCAAAGCCGAGGGACTGCTAGAGCATATTTGGATTCAGCCTGCTAGTGGCGATGCGGGAAATGCGCTTGGGTGTGCGATGGGGTTTTATTACCTAGAGCTTAAGAAACCTCGCTACATTTCAGAAAATGGCTCTTTGGGTAGTCATTGCACAGATTTGTCGGCTTTGGGGGCAGTCATTACCGCTAAGGTAACTCCTACCCCCACACCCGACAAAAACTCCACAAGCACCACCGCAAATACTAATTTTGTTATGAGCAATAGCAAACTTACAGAATCCACACCAAACCAAGAGGCAAGCCTTGCAATAGATCCACAAGCAGATTCAGAATCTGGCTTTACAGAATCCAAGCTTGCCACACAAGAGCAAGAAAATGGCGCAGTATCTTTGATGAGAAATCGTGGTTTTGCGAGGGGCGACGCAGGGATTTTACTAGGCGTAAATGAGCAAGTCGCCCCGACGCAATCCGCGATTTATCGCAAAGAGACAAGCCAAGCTGCAATATATAGAGATTCTATGCAGGGCTCGTATTTGGGGGTATCCTACACCAACACCGAGGTAGAATCCGCCCTGCAAGCCCAAGGCGCAGTGTATGAAAAGCACGAGTTTGCCACGCTCATTGAGATCACCGCGCACGCACTCACACAGGGCAAAGTCATAGGGTGGCATCAGGGGCGTTGTGAGTTTGGACCGCGCGCCCTTGGAGCACGTTCCATCATCGGCGATCCGCGCAATACCACTATGCAAAAAACAATGAATCTCAAAATCAAATATCGCGAATCTTTCCGCCCATTCGCACCCAGTGTGCTAGCCCAAAAACTAGATGAATGGTTTGAGCTAGATTGTGCCTCACCTTATATGCTGCTTGTCGCACCCGTAAAAGCAAGCAAATGCTATCCTATGAGTGAGGCAGAGCAAAATCTCTTTGGGATTGATAAGCTCAATGTCGTGCGTAGTGAGATCCCAAGCGTTACGCACATCGACTATTCCGCGCGGATTCAGAGTGTGCATAAACAGACCAATCCACGCTATCACGCGCTTTTGGAGAGATTTTATGAGCTTACTTCCTGCCCAGTGCTTGTCAATACGAGCTTTAATGTGCGCGGTGAGCCTATTGTGTGTAGTCCAGAGGATAGTTTTGCGTGCTTTATGGGTACAGAAATGGATATGCTTGTGATCGAGGATTTCGTGCTGTACAAAGACGCGCAGAGTGCAGAAAACAAGGCGCGATACCAAAACATAAAGGATGCTTATGAGCTAGATTGATGATGAGTTTTGGTAGGCATTGGGCGAGCTTTGATAGCGACCAAACAAGCGTAGATTCTATGCAAGATACACAAGAGAAATTTCTCATAACCAAAAGGAGCAACAATGAAACTTTTCAAACACTGGATATTTTGGGCAGTGCTCGGCATAGCACTTGTGCCTGTGATACTCAAACTAGATGGCATAGCGCAAAGGAGATTGGACATAGAAATCGTGCCATTTGCGTGGATTGGGCTGTATTGGTTTGTGTTTTGTGTAGCACTAAGCATAAAGGCGGCAAAAAACTCTCGCGCAAAACTCATCTATGCGTATGTGAGCGCCCTACCGCTGTGCTTAAGCCTAGGGGAGGTATTCCTCTCTTTGCAAGCAAAAAATGACATAGTAGCACCCGATGAGATTCTAGGCTTTGCGCACAAGCCAAATGCCTCGGTGCATAGAGTCTTTAAAGTCGATGAACAAATCGTGTATGATATACAAATGAACACCGATGAAAACGCCCTGCGCGTAACAACTGATACCAACAAAAACTACCAAAAGTGCATACACTTCTATGGTGGGAGCTTTACCGCTGGAGCTGGGTTAAACGACTCCCAAACTCTGCCATCATTGCTAGCAAAAGCACTAGATTCACAAGAAATAAGCGTGGTTAATTATGGCATTGGTGGAGGCGGTGCGCACACGATGTTAGCGAGATTAGAATCTGATCGAGATTCTGTGATTTGGGAGCAGTGCCGTGAAAATGTGAGTTTTTACATCGCAATTCCGCATCATATCTACCGCACTTTTGGTGTCCTCGGAGGAGCAAAATATAAGCTTGAAAATGGCAAAGCAGTGTATAAAGGCAAATTTAGCCCTGAAGAGAGAAACGCCTTTTGGGCTCCCATACAGAACGCACAAATCTTTAGTGTCGCAGAGCGTTTGGCAAACCAACTCCAAAAAAGTTTCATCTACAAAACATTTTTTGGGGAAGCCTCAAAGTCCGCCTCACTCCTAAAAAATCGGCTTTATAGTAATGGATATATGGCAAATATTGACTTTCTTAACCTCAACACCACCACCGATTTGGAGCTCTATTTTGCTATCCTCACGCGCTCTTACGAGCTTTTAGCACAAAAATACAACTCCGAACTTATCGTAATTTTGTGGGATAATGATATGCACGCGGAGTTTTTGGACAAATACGATGAGGCACTCAAGGCATTTTTGCGTGATAAACATATTAGATTCTATACGCTTAGCGAGATTATCCCCGATTATCCCAAAGATTTGGAGCGGGTGAAGGCTGGGGATTTTGAACACTTCGCATACAGAATCTCTCGCTGGGATACCCACCCAAATGCCCTAGCCAACGAGCGTATCGCAAAGTTTTTGGCAGATAAGATTCAAAGCGGTGAGATCACCACCACACCAAAGGAGCGATGATGAATCCGCACGACACAAAACCCACCATAAGCACCAAAGACCTGCGCCTATTTCTCACAATATGGGCGGGGATATTTGCCATTATCGCGCCTTTGCCGCTGCTACGAGCACACGAGATACGCGTATGGGCGCTCATCGCCTGTGGCACTAGCCTCGCACTCTTAGCATTTCCGCGCGTTATTGCGCCCATATATCGCCTCTGGATTGTCTTAGGTGAAGGCATAGGCTTTGTGATCTCACGCAGTATTTTAGCGATTTTGTTTTTTGGGATATTCACACCTGTGGCACTGGGCTTTAGGCTTGTAGGGCGCGATGTCTTACGTCAAAAACCCGACAAAAATGCGCAAAGCTACTTCATAGAGCGCGCACAGCAACCCCATAGTATGAAAAACCAATTTTAGGGAGGCAATAATGGGAATCTTAAAAGAACTTTGGCAATTTTTGCGATCAAGAAAAAAATTTTGGCTCTTTCCAGTGATTTTGGTGATGCTTTTTCTAGGAGCACTCATCGTGCTTTCACAAGGTAGCGCCATCGCGCCATTTATCTATACGATTTTCTAATCCGCTTTTTGGAGGGTGGGTCGCAAGGCTAGTACCTTGGATCGCTGCTATCACGCGCATTTTATGCTACAATCTCACAAAAACTTCAAAGGCACCGCTATGGCACGATCCACACTCCCTATAAGCGCGACTATCCTTGTCAAAAATGCCCAAGATACCATCAGAGAATGCCTAGATTCACTACAAGAGTTTGATGAGATTATCCTACTAGATAATGGTAGTAGCGATGATACACTCAAAATCGCGCGCGAGTTTGACGCCCTCTATGGCAATCTCAGAATCTATACAAGCGAGTTTATCGGCTTTGGCGCACTAAAAAATCTTGCGATAAGCTATGCAAAAAATGACTGGATTTTTAGCATAGATTCTGATGAAGTGCTAGAATCCCGCACCCTAGAGCTACTCAAAAATCTCTTTGGCAGTGAGAGTGGCTCTAATGATAGTGAATCTAGCGATACACCCAAACAAAGCACACTCCACACAGGCAAGCTACCCGCGCCAAACACCCTCTTTGCCCTGCCGCGTAAAAACCTCTATAAGGGCGAGTGGATAAAGGCGTGTGGGTGGTATCCTGACTTTGTTACGCGCATTTTTCACAAAGGCTATACGAGGTTTAATGATAACATCGTCCATGAGAGTATCATTATCCCAAAAGACGCTCATCTCATTAAGCTAGATTCTGGGATTAAGCATTATGCGTTTGAGAATATTACCCATTTGCTTGATAAACTCCAAAAATATTCAAGTCTTTGGGCGCAGCAGCACACACACAAAAGCTCAAGCCCGCTTAAAGCCATTATTCGTGGAAACTGGAGTTTTGTGCGAAATTATGTTTTCAAAAAAGGGTTTTTGTATGGATACAAAGGCTTTGTTATCTCCGTGTGCAACGCTCTTGGCGTGTTTTTCAAATATATGAAACTCTATGAAACCAAGCTCCCTAAAAAACCACGTTCCTGCTCACTCATCATCACTACTTACAATCAAAAAGAGCGATTAGCCTTGGTGCTGGATTCTGTGCGAGATTTAGCCGTGCTACCCACTGAAGTTTTGATCGCTGATGATGGTAGCACGCAAGATACAAGAATGCTGATAGAATCTTTTGCACACGATTTCCCTTGTCCTCTTAGGCATATTTGGCACGAGGATAGTGGATTTCGCTTAAGCACAATCCGCAATAAAGCTATCAAAGAAGCCCAAGGCGACTATATCATCATCATTGATGGCGATATGATTTTAGAGCCGCATTTTGTGGCAGATCATTTGGCTTATGCCAAGCCTAAGGTATTTTTGCAAGGCTCACGCGTGATTGCAGATTCTCGCACTTCAGAATCTATGCTCCACACACATCAAGAGGGAGCAAAAAGTGCGTATAAACGCGTCTTTGGGCTAGGTGGATTCAAAGCAAGGCGATGCAAGATTTTATCGCGTTTTGTGTATCGCACCTCGCGTATAGATTCAGAGTTTTTTACTAAAAAAGACTTTATCAAAGGTATCCGCGGGTGCAATATGAGCTTTTTTAAAGCCGATTGTGAAGCGATTAACGGCTTTAATGAGAGCTTTGTGGGTTGGGGGCGGGAGGATAGTGAGTTTGTAGCGAGGTTTTTGTTTAATGGCGGACAACTAAGGCGATTAAAGTTTGCTGGTGTCGCATATCATATCTACCACGATGAAAATCCACGCGATATGTTAGAATCTAACCACAGAATCTACCTTGATACACTAAAAACCCAAAGCAAATGGTGCCAAAAGGGCTTGCAATGAAAATGCTTTGCGTGATTGTGCCAATTTTTAATGCTGCTAAGTATCTGCGAGAGTGCTTGGATTCTCTAACAAATCAAAGTTATCAAAACATTTGTTTTGTGCTTATCAATGATGGTAGCACAGATTCAAGTGAGCAGATTGCCAAAGAATATTGTGCAAGAGATTCACGATTTGTGCTTATTAGTCAGCCAAATGGCGGGATCGCAAGTGCGCGCAATGCCGGTATGCAATACGCACATACACTTTTTGCGTCAATAAGGGGGGGGGATATATAGGATTTGTGGATAGCGATGATGTGGTAAGCAAACATTATTTTAGAAATCTCATCTTTGCTCTAGAATCCCACAATGCCTCCATAGCCAAAAGCTGTGATGTCAGAATCTTTGATGATGCACAATACAATCCAAAACAATTTGAGATTATCCAACGCCCCAGCCGTGGGAGAAAAATCACAATCAACACAAAAAACCTAGATAATAAAATCGAAGTATGGCGCGCAGTCTTTGCGTATGAGGTTATCAAATCACTAGAATTTGTGCATATCAAGGTCATTGATGATTTAGTCTTTAGTGTATGCGCACATACACTCGCAAAACAAATTGTGCTTGTAAAAAGAGCGCGCTATTTTTATCGGCAACACAAAAATTCCACAATGAAGACAGGCTACACAGACCCATATATTTTGCTCAAAGCCTTTGAGGCAATCTATAGATTTTTTATGCAACACAACATTACTTCAATCGGGCTTCCTACACATATACTCTACACACAAGCCAAGGGATTTACACAAGACAATGAGGAGTTTTTGAGATTTAGACAGCACATAGAGCGATTACAAATCCCACAAGCCCTCCAAGATACAATCATCACAAACCTTTTAGAATCTAATAACGCACACGACTTCATCAAACGCACAATGCCTCTTAAAGAACGTTTTAAAGACAATTTCCACATTCGTTTTTCTAAAAAACAAAATATCATAAAGCTTTTTGGTATCACGCTCTATGCAGGTAAAAAACTCTAAACCTACCCATCACACAGCACTTTCTCAAATGCCCTCAATGCCCTTGTAACCTCAAAGTTTTTCGCAATCCCTAGGGCTTTAGATTCTAACTCCTCTCTGTATGTCTTATCTTCATAAAGCCTCCGCATAGAATCTGCCAAGCTCTGCGCGTCTTTGGAAGCGAAAAACTCCGCACACTCGCCAAGCTCAGAATCTATAAGTATCTCCTTGCTTGTGGGGATATCGCTTGCGATGATTGCCTTGCCCAGCACGCAAGATTCTGCTAGCACCAGCCCATAGCCCTCATAGTAGCTTGCTAGCATACAGACATCACACGCTTTCATATACGGGTAAGGATTTGCTTGGAATCCCAAAAACTTGACATTGCCAACCCCTTGAGATTGTATGCGCTCAAGCAGCTCTCTTTTATACCGCTCGCCCTCGCCTATGAGCCAAATATCATACTCTAGCCCCTCCTTTTGGAGTATCGCATTTGCATCTAGGAGCGTCTCTAGCCCCTTTTGGTGCGTGAGCCTCCCCACTTGACAAAAGCTAAATCGCTTCTTTTCCACCTGCCTTACTTGCGCCTTTGCCCTGATAGATTCTGTATTGATGGGATTGTGGATTACCACGATATGTTTGTGTGCTAGCTCTGGATAGAGGCGCAGGAGCGATTCTCTCACATAGTGCGACACGCAGATGAGTGAATCTAGCGCGAGATAGGCACATAGCTCTGCCTCATCACGCACGCCATCGCGTATCTCCCAAAGCGATATGTGGATATAGCCGATTTTTTTGCCGCCATTTTTTTGCGAGATATATATGGTGCTAATGCCCTCCAAAAAGCCGATATTGACATCATAATGTTGCGGGACAAAGCGATTGAGAAGCTTTGGATTTTTGAGCACGCGTCGCTTCCAAAATTTGTTTAAAAACCGCACTTTGCCAAAAATATGAGGGAAGCTAAAGACTTTGTGCAGATGCTCCTCGCACCAAGCGAGATACACATCTTGGCGTTTTCTCTCTATTAGGAATAAATCAATATCTCTTTTAGGATCTAATTCCCCCCCCCCGAGAGCGCGCTATGCTCCCAAGATTGAAAAAAATCCACCAGCACTCTCTCAGCTCCGCCACCGCCGATACCAAGCATACATACCAAAATCTTCATCACCACTCCTTAGGGCATAATCTCCCCGCGCATATTTCCTAAAAACCCTTTAAGAAACCCTAAACCCATAAGCAAACCTTAGCCAAACTTTGGCTACAATGCGCCCCCATTTCACTTGCGCAAAAGGACAACTATGCAAACAGATTCTAGGATTTTTGTCGCGGGGCACAGGGGACTCGTGGGCTCGAGCATACTGCGCGTTTTGCAAGAGCGCGGCTATTCTAATCTCCTCACTAAAACCCACCAAGAGCTAGATTTGAGCGATTTTGGGGCGGTGGAGAGGTTTTTTAGCTCACACAAGCCAGAGTATGTGATCCTCGCAGCTGCCAAAGTCGGCGGGATCGCAGCAAACAACGAGTATCGCGCGGACTTCATCTATGAGAATCTCGCTATCCAAAACAATGTGATCTTCCACGCCCACAAGCACAACGCTAAAAAGCTCCTTTTCCTAGGCAGCTCGTGTATCTATCCCAAAAACGCCCCCCAACCCATCACAGAATCTTCCCTCCTCACCAGCGAGCTAGAATACACCAACGAACCCTACGCCATCGCCAAAATCGCAGGGCTTAAGATGTGCGAGAGCTTTGCGTTGCAGTATGGTTGTAATTTCCTAAGTGTAATGCCCACCAACCTCTATGGCAATAATGATAATTTCGACCTCCATACCTCCCATGTCCTCCCCGCACTCTTGCGCAAGATTCACCTTGCTAAGCTCCTTGCACAAGGCGATAATGAATCTATCCAACGCGATGTGGGCTTAAGCGGTCGCGAGTTGGAGAGTTTCCTTGCACGCTTTGGGATTAGTGCGCAAAGCGTGCAAATATGGGGCAGTGGTAAGCCGCGCAGGGAGTTTCTCCACGCGCTTGATATGGCAAAGGCTTGTGTATATGTGATGGAGCATATTAACTTTGATGATGTGCGAGGTGAAAGCGCACAGGTGCGTAACACCCATATCAATATAGGCTATGGAAGCGATGTGAGTATCGCCGAGCTTGCACAGATGATTAAGAGTATCGTGGGCTTTGAGGGCGCGCTAGTCTTTGATAGCAGTAAGCCCGATGGCACTTACCAAAAACTTATGGATTCAAGCAAGATTCACGCACTTGGCTGGCAGCCTACCATCGACTTAGAATCTGGCATAGCAAGCGTGTATGCGCACTATCTCAACACCCATAGGAGCAAATGATGAAACCACGAATCGTGCTAAAAGTAGGAAGCTCTAATATCTCTAATGGCGAAATGATCGATGAGGGCAAGCTCGCACATATCGCAGGGCTTATAAACGAGCTACGCACGCGCTATGATGTCCTGCTAGTGAGCTCTGGTGCGGTAGCAAGCGGCTACACACGCCTAAAAATCGATAAATCCCTCTTACCCAATAAACAAGCCCTTGCAAGTATCGGGCAACCGCTCCTTATGCAGACCTACCGTGCAAGATTCCAAGAATATGGCATAGAAGTCTCACAAATCCTGCTTACCAAAAACAACTTCGACTCGCGCACACAAACCAAGTGTGCCAAGGACTGCATCGATACGCTTTTAGCACACAATATTTTGCCCATCATCAACGAAAACGACTCTACCGCACTTACCGAGTTTGTGGGTGATAATGACCGTCTAAGCGCGTATGTGGCGCATTATTTTGACGCGCAGCTGCTTGTGATTTTGAGCGATATTGATGGATATTTTGACAAAAACCCCGCGCTAGATTCTAATGCCAAGATACGCCCGCAAGTAGAGCGCATAGATCCAGCAGAGCTAGAAGCCCCACACACGCCAAATGCGAAGTTTGCCACCGGTGGAATTGTAACCAAGCTTATGGCAGCGCATTTCCTGCTAGAGCGCAACAGGGCGATGTTTCTCACCAATGGAAATAAGCTCGAAGTGCTGCATGCCCTGCTCCTAGAGGGTAAGCAGACCAATGGCACGCTGTTTGGCTCGCTACCTGTGGCAATAGAGCAGCAATCTGTACAAAATAGCTAAGGCACGCTTATGAGAATCTTGCTTGCCGGGACACCGCATTTTGCCAAAGTCGCGTTTGAATCCATCCTCCAATACGCACAACAATCCCCCAATCAACACTATCCAACTCTAGAGATCATCGGACTCCTTACCCAACCTGATAGGATATTTGGACGCAAAAAAGAGCTAAAAGCCCCAGAGACAAAGGAATTTTTCCGCACGCGATTTCCTGCTCTTCCGATTTTTCAGCCCGAGCGCGTGGATCATAGCACTATAGAATCTATCAAAGCTCTAAAACCCGATATGATCGTCGTCGTGGCGTTTGGACAGATTCTGCCCCAAGCATTCTTAGACATCGCGCCATGTGTGAATCTCCACGCCTCGATCTTGCCGAACTTACGCGGGGCTAGCCCAATCCAAGAGATGATCCTTAGCCAACCGCGATTTTTTGGTGTGAGTGTTATGCAAATGGAGCTGGGTTTGGATTGTGGCGCAGTGCTGGGCGTGAGCTATGTGCGAAATAATGGAGAAAACATACAGAGCTTAAGCGAAATCCTAGCCCAAAGAGGCGCACAGCTGCTTTGGGGCGTGCTAAAACGCGCTCAAATCCTCTCGCCACTGCCCCAAAGCCACGTAGATTCTAGCTATTGCACCAAGATCACGCGCCAAGATGGACTCATCACCCTGCACAACGCACAAGAAGTCTATCACAAATATCTTGCGTATTATGGCTGGCCCAGCGTGTTTTTAGAATCTGGTTTGAAATTCACGCGTATCGTGGGCTTTGAGCCGCAGGGACATTATGCAGCGGGAGAGATCATCAAAATCCTGCCACAAAGTGCGCTCATAGGCTGCAATCAGGGCTATTTGGAAGTGGCTAGCGTGCAACCACCTAATAAAAAAGAAATGCCAATCACTGCTTATTTGCTGGGCGCGCGCCTCCAAAAAGGAGCATGCTTAGAAGGGCATAGCTAGAGAGATGATCTCCAGAGGGACAGCATCATAATGGGCAATTTGTGGCGCTTCTTTGGATATAACGCGAGGTGTTTGTAAGCCACAATCTGTGCAAAACGCTGTTTTTGTAGTCCCATTTTATGAGATTTAAAGATTTTTTTGTTACAATCGCGCTTTGTTTTGCGTATTTTAGATTGAAATCTTGAAAATTATTGGAGTGATGATGGCGACGACTTTGCTTGTGATTCAGATTGTTTTGACATTACTCATTACTATCGTGGTGTTGCTGCAAAAAAGCTCGAGTATCGGGCTTGGTGCATATAGCGGAAGCAACGAAAGTATGTTTGGAGCCAAGGGTCCGGCGGGATTTTTGGCTAAAGCCACGATGGTTTTGGGATTTTTGTTTTTGGTCAATACAATCGCACTAGGCTATATGTATAACCGCCAAACAAGTGTAGTGGATAGAATCCAGCTTCCAACAAAAGGAGATTCTAACCTCGCGCCACTGCCTACCCAACCTACAAACAATACAGAATCCCAGACTACGCAAGATTCACAAAACCAAACACTAAAAGTGCAAGAGGGCGCCAATCCTTTCGCCAATCCTGCGCCTGCTGCACCAAGCGCACCCGCTGGTCAAAAATAACGTCATCAAAGGAAGAGTATGAACGAAGAAATCACAAAGATCTTACAGCACGCCAAAGAAAGCATGGAAAAATCCATGCAGGCGCTTAAGAAGGAGTTTTCTCTCTTGCGCAGTGGGAGAGTCTCAAGCGCCATGATAGATTCTATAAAAGCCGATTATTACGACACACCCACACCTCTAAGCCAAATGGCGTCCATTATGGTGCAAGATGCCTCCACCATACTTATCACCCCATGGGACAAAACCCTGCTTAAAAATATCGAGCGCGCCCTGCAAGAAGCCAACATCGGTGCCACACCCAATAATGATGGCGAAGCGATCCGCTTGCATTTCCCCCCTATGACAAAGGAGCAGCGCGTAGAAATCACCAAAGAAGCTAAAGCTATGGCAGAAAAAGGACGCGTGGCGATACGCAATATCCGTCAAGACGCTAACAACCATCTAAAAAAACTCGAGAAAGCCAAAACCATCACCGAAGATGAAAGCAAAAAATCTCAAGACAGTGTCCAAAAACTCACCGATGAGTTTGTCAAAAAAATCGACGAAACCCTCAAAAGCAAAGAGGACGAAATCCTAAAGGTTTGAGATTCTATGAGTAAAACACTAATTGGCAAAAAAATCGACAACCATATCTATGATCTCTGCACCATTGAGCAAAATGCTCTAAGTGGTGGCGAGCCGATTTATTTCGACAATAGTGAAGATTCGCTAGAGATTTTGCGCCACTCTTGTGCGCACCTTATGGCACAAGCGATCAAAGCCCTCTATCCCGAAGCGCAGTTTTTTGTCGGTCCGGTAGTGGAAGAAGGATTTTATTATGATTTCAAAGTCGCGCACAAAATCGGTGAAGAGGACCTCCCTGCTATAGAATCTAAAATGCGCGAGATAGCCCAAAAAGCCTATCCTATCGAAAAATACACCACCACACGCGCCCTCGCACAGGAAAAATTCGCCGATGATGAGCTCAAACTCGCAGTGATGAGCAGGATTGAGGGGGATAGCTTTAGCTTCTACACACAGGGGGATTTTGAAGACCTCTGTCGCGGTCCGCACTTACCAAACACGAAATTTTTAGAGCATTTCAAACTTACCAAGATTGCGGGAGCTTACCTAGGTGGCGATGAAAATGCCCAAATGCTTACCAGAATCTACGGCATAGCCTTTAGCACCAAAGATGCGCTTAAAGAATATCTATTCCAGATCGAAGAAGCCAAAAAACGCGATCATAGAAAAATTGGGCAAGAGATGGGACTCTTTAGCTTCGATGAGGAGATTGGTGCGGGGCTACCTCTATGGCTACCCAAAGGTGCGCGCCTCCGCCGCAATATCGAGAATCTACTTACCAAAGCCCTTATCAAACGCGATTACGAGCCGGTGCGAGGTCCAGAAATCCTCAAGAGCGATGTGTGGAAAAAAAGTGGGCATTATGAAAATTACAAAGAAAATATGTATTTTACCATCATCGATGATCAGGAATACGGCATCAAGCCTATGAACTGCGTGGGACATATCAAAGTCTATCAGAGTAGCCCTAGGAGCTATCGCGATCTGCCATTGCGGTTTTATGAATACGGCGTGGTGCATAGACATGAAAAAAGTGGCGTGCTGCATGGACTTTTGCGTGTGCGTGAATTTACCCAAGATGACGCGCATATATTTTGCACTCCAGCACAGATCAAGGACGAAGTGCATAACATCATTGCTTTTACCAAAAACATTATGGATCTCTTTGGTTTCAGCTACGAGATGGAGCTATCCACACGCCCTAGCAAATCTATCGGAAGTGATGAAGTCTGGGAGAGCGCGACAGATTCGCTACGGCAATCCCTAGAGCAAAACCACATCAATTACCGCGTAGATGAAGGTGGTGGGGCATTCTATGGACCAAAGATCGACATTAAGATTACCGATGCACTCAAACGCAAGTGGCAGTGTGGCACGATCCAAATCGATATGAATCTCCCAAGTCGCTTTGAACTTAGCTACACAGATGAGCACAATAGCGCGCAAATGCCGGTGATGATTCACAGAGCGATATTGGGGAGTTTTGAGCGCTTTATCGCGATTTTGACCGAGCATTTTGCTGGGGAGTTTCCGCTCTTTATCGCGCCCACACAGGTGTGCCTCATACCCATCGGTGATGCGCAGATCCCTTATACACAAGCTTTGCGTGAGAAAATCATCAACCAAAGCGGTGCGTATGCCGAGATTTTGGACAAAAACGAAACACTAAGCAAAAAAATCCGAATTGCCGAGAAGCAGCACACACCACTGATCGTCGTCATAGGCGAGAAGGAAGTGCAAAGCAAGATTCTAGCGATCCGTGATCGTACCAAGCGTGAGCAATACAGCCTAAGCGAGGAGGAATTTATCGCAATGCTACATACCAAAATAAGTGAGGTTCGCATTTGAGCAAAGAAGAAGTATTACTAAATGAGGAGATAAATCTCAAAGAAGTGCGATGTGTGGGTGATGATGGGCAAGTGTATGGCGTGATGAGCTCAAGAGAGGCGCTAGAGATCGCTGTGAGAGAGGATCTAGACCTCGTACTCATCTCACCTAATGCCAACCCACCTGTGTGCAAGATTATGGATTATGGCAAATTCCGATACCACCAAGAAAAACGCCAAAAAGAAGCAAAAAAGAAGCAAAAGCAAATCGAGATCAAAGAGATCAAACTCTCCACGCAAATCGCACAAAATGACATTAACTACAAAGTCAAGCACGCAATACAATTCTTAGAATCTGGCAAGCATGTGCGCTTTAAGGTCTTTCTCAAGCAGCGTGAGCTTAGTATCCCCGACGCGGGCAAAGATACACTGAACAAAATCGCGCCAATGCTTGAAGAAATCGCCGTGACAGAGAAAGAGCCAAAGCTCGAGGGACGCTACCTCAATGTCCTCTATGTCCCCAAAAAGCATGAGAAAAAATAATCATTAAATCATGATTTATATTTGCCCCCCCCCGAGAGGATCTTGAAGATTCTTCCATATATAAGCTAGCCATCCACCGGTTTGAGGAAGAAAATTTCAAGACATACTTTCACACTCATATATCCAAAAATCGCGTACTTGTCGTTGAACTCTGCTCCAGTCATGGAGAAGTGCTGTGTGGGATGGTGCAGTATATGCTGGATTTGGGCTATAGCGTCGATGCGCTCATTGACACGCAATTATTTCTAGACAATGCCCTAAATATTGGCTTTGATGATAGAGTAAGGGTGTGTGCCACATCGGTAACAAACATCAAGATTATTCTAAGCACAAAATGGATCAAGCAATACGAATTTGTATTTTTTAACACATTGATAGCCTATCAAAATCCCAGAATCTCTATCCTATGCCTTGCTCCATATCACCAACCCAAAAATGGCTTCCTTGCTATAGAGCACAACACTCAAGCACAATATGCACGAATCTTACCCCCACATAGGATTCTCACACTCATGCCAACCCCACACTATAGATTCTATGCCAACGCACATTATTTTGGAAAACACGCAAAACAGGGCAAACACACACAAAACCCATCCTTTCTCATCGCAGGGAAAATCTCAAAAAACCTCCAACCAACACTCGATGTATTTAGACAGCTTGCCCATCATGCTAGCTTCGATCTTTTTGTCATCGGTGGCTATGATCAAAGCCACTATGATCTCACCGATCTCAAAGACCACATACACTTCACAGGCTACCTCACCTACCCACAGCTTTATGGATACGCAAACAAGGCGCATTTTATTTTGCCTCTACTTGATGCTCACGATGTAGCTCACAATCGCTATTTATATGATTTTTCTGGCTCTCTTGGGCTAAGCTATGGATTTGGGATTATCCCCATTATCCACCGCAAATTCGCTCCTCATTTTTTGCTAAATCAAGACAATGCCCTCATCTATGATGATGATATGCTTGAGATTCTGTGCCAAGCCCTCCGTATGCCAACATCTCAAATCCAAAGCAAAGCCCTAAGCTTACACACACTTGCCAAACACCTGTACACACAATCCTTAGCGCATATCACACAAGCCCTCCAAACCCCATGCCCCACGATACACTATCCGCTGTCATTTCGCATCAAGGCTTTTTTGAAGCACAGATATTGGAGATTGAGACGCTATGGCAAGTTGCTATTTCTCATATACAAAAGTCTTAGACACAAAAGCGAAGTTAAAGCCAAAACCAGCTACAATCGCAAGTTTTAACTTACGAAAGGAGAACACGATGCCAAAGATGAAGACAAATCGCGGTGCTGCTAAGCGTTTCAAACTCAAAAAAAACGCCATTAAGCGCGGTAGTGCTTTCAAAAGTCATATCCTGACCAAAAAAAGCCCAAAGCGCAAGGCAAACCTCAATGCGCCGCACTATGTGCATAAGACCAATGTCGATTCTGTAAAAAACCTGCTTTGTATGGCATAACGCAGAATCTGTAGCTCCCCTAAGTGTGCTCACTAGGGTAAGGAGAGCCCAAGGCTCACACCTCAAAAGGTAAAGGAGAATATATGAGAGTAAAGACAGGCGTCGTCCGAAGAAGACGACATAAGAAGATTCTAAAACTAGCGCGAGGCTTTTATAGCGGGCGCCGCAAGCATTTCCGAAAGGCAAAAGAGCAGCTAGAACGCAGTATGTATTATGCGTTTCGCGATAGGAAACGCAAGAAACGTGATTTTAGACGCCTATGGATCACGCGTATCAATGCAGCTTGCCGAAGCAATGGCGTGAGTTACTCGAAATTTATGCACGCGCTCAAACTTGCTAATATCGAGCTCGATCGCAAAGTCCTAGCCGATATGGCGATGAATGACGCTCCAAGCTTCCAAGCGATCCTAAAAAGCACGAAGCTCATCTAACTCTATTGTTTGTTATACACAGCCTTGCGCTTGCAGGCTCGTGTGTAGCCCACATCATATCCCTCCTTTTTCACTATTTTTAGATTCTAGATTCACAAAAACCCAAATATTCTCAAAATGGTGCAAAACTTGCTTATAGATTCATATTCTATCAATAAGGAGTGGTATTGCTACGGATTTTTGCGTGCTGTGCGGTGTTATTAGGTATAAGTAGTGCGCTTGAAGTAACGATAAATTACGGCAAGCAAAATGGTGCGCACTTCTCTGTCCTCAATCTCCAACATAGCGAACCTTTTGAATGTCAAGAGTTTAGTAATACCCAAGGCGAGGCGACGCGGATCGTGTGCGTGATCAAAAAAACACCTATGGCGAGCTTCTCACCCACAAGCACAATATTTTTTAAGTTTTGGAATCGCGTGATAGATGGGGAATTTTATCTCTACATTGAGCCTAATTTTTCTGCGAAGCTCTTCAACACCTATGTGGATCTGCGTGATGAAGTCGCTATCCCCAAAGAGCGTCCCAAAAAATCCAAAAAATGGCAGATCATAGGATACAAAGATCGCATTCCTTTTCTCTCATCTAGCTCCACTGCCCCGCAGGGCTTAAATTTCCCCATACTCATCGCACACGATCAAGAAAACTTCATCCATGAGCTAGATGTCAATCGCGCACCCTTGGAGTTTGAGGAAGGGCAGGATTTTACCTACTATCTTGGAATTCAGGATATGATGAAGAATGCGATGTATCTTGATGCGATCAAGACGATCGATGAGACTTTGCGCGCGTTTCCTGAGAGTATCTTCGTCAAAGATCTGATGTATTACCGCCTCAAGGCACTCCAAGAGGTTGATCCTCAAGAAAATGCCGATGCCATCATCGATATGGGGACTAAATGGGTGAAACGCTACCCCACGGATATGTATATCCCAGAGGTGCTGTATTATGTGGGCAATGCGTATAATGACATCCGCTTCAGCGCAGAATCTAAGTATTTTTATGAGCGACTTATCAGTGAATATCCCAACTCACGCTTCGCACCTTTGGCTAAAATGCAGCTGGCTAAAAATTATTATGGACTTTCAGATTCACCTACAGCTATGCGGCTTTTTGTGCAGGCGTATCAAGAGGCTAAAGATCTCGATAGTGCGAGTGTGATCGCGCTAAATTGGAGTGAGTTTTATATAGAATCTGGTAAAAAAGCCGAGGCGCAAAAGCTTATCGATACACTTATGCTTGCCTATCCGCAATTTTTGGGAAAAAATCCCGCAAAGACAGAAGGCTTCATTCGCTTACTGGCAGAAAGTGAAATGTGGGAGAGTGCGGCAAAGATGAGCGAGTCGCTATACACGCAACTCCAAGATGATATGACGCTCTCACGCGAAGAAGTGCTCAATAGAGCCGCGCTGTATTACCAAAACGCACAGCAATACGAAAAATCTCACGAGCTCAATAACATCTTTATGCAGGAGTTTGGCAGCAAGGCAAGGGCGCAAGAAGTCAAGGAGCGCGATGACAAAATGCTCTTTTTTGTCGGTGTAGATGATGACGATGCGAAAAAAATAGAGCGCTATGAGTATCTCATACAAAAATATCCAAACACCGATATCGCACAAAAAGCCGCAGAGCTCAAATCCCAGATTCTCTTTGCACAAGGACGATATAGTGAGCTTTTGGGTGCGCCAAATGAGGAACTCGCTCACAAAAGTTACCATGAGCTTATCCTCAAAGCTCAAGAATCTAAAGACTGTCCAAAGATCGCGGAGTATTTCACGCATTATAATAGAGATGAATTTAGCCAAGAACAGAATCTAAGAATCTTTGAGTGTCTCTATGATCTCTCGCTCAATAAGCAAGCTCAAGAAGTCATCGCGGGCATGGCGCAGGCACAAAATGATATGGGCAAGAAGCTAGAGATCCTCTATCGTGAGGCACGCAATCTCGATAAGCTGGGCAACCCCAAACAAGCTGCACTCGCAAGTCGTGATGCACTCTCAATCGCGCGTGGGCTAGGACAAAGTGCGCGCTATGATGTGGGATTTGTGCTCTTTAAAAATCTAATGGCGCTGGACAATCTCGATGAGGCGCGTGAGGTTTATACATTTTTGCATCAGCACCTTGGCGATGATGTGCGTATGATCGATGTGGAGCTGGAGCTACTCAAGCACGCACAGGAGCGCAAAGAGGAAACTTCTATCGAGCTGTATGCGCGCGATATACTGCGCTTGCAGGACCTCCACAATACCGCTAATGGCACGCCATATGTGGAGCTAGCACTCGCACAATCCTATATGAGACTTGGGGCATGGGGGGATTCTAATGCAATACTCGGGAAGCTGCTACAAAAGGATATCACGCCATCTACACGCGCACAGGCTCTCTACCTGCAGGGCTCTAACGACAAAAACACTAAGGATTATGCGCGTGCTAAAGAGAGTTTTGAATCTTGCCAAAAGATTCAAGGTGCTGGGGTGGATGTGTGGCAAAATCTCTGCGCTGAGGGACTGAAGCTACTACAATGAGAGTAATATGCCTTTGGTCTCGCTTACTTATGAAATTTCATATAGATTCAATAAGCTAGATTATAAAAACAAGATCCAAAATCTAAGCAAGTCACTTAGAATCCACAGCTAGCAGATATATATATATATATATATATATATATGGACTTTGGATTCTACATTTTCAAAATCTCAAAACCCTCGATCCTCAGAATCTAGGAATGATCCCAGATTCTGTGATATAAAACACAATCTCTGCCGAGATTTTTGTGCGTTGCGCAAAGAGCGTCGTTTTCGTGCGCTCAATTACACAATTTTGTGCAAAACAGCATTGACAAACCCCACATAGACGAAAATACAGGAGACAAAACTCTCACTTTAGCTTCCTAGTTTCGCCATTTTGGAACACAAAGACGCGCTCTTTGAGAGTTTTTTCCTCGCTTTTAAAGTTTGGTTCTCCTTGGGAATTACGATTTGGTTTCTTCGCCTCATCTGTAATGCGTATGGTGTTTTGCTGCACACTAAAGCTAGGATTGCCCCCACCACACCAGTCAATCTCACCGCGATAGATAATTGACTCTTGGGCATTTTGGCGCTCAAATATCCGTAAATCTCCACCATTACATGCATTGCCCATAGGGTTGTCCTGAAATACCCACACATCATTATAGTTTTGCAACCTAGTGTAAAAAATCAAACTCGGCTCATACTGGGCTTCACAATCTTGGTCATACACCACTGTGTCATCTATCACTATGTAACAGCGCTCATCTGTCGCCTTGCTCACAATCGACATAGAGGCTTCGTCTGCATACAGCACTCCAATAGCGATAAGAATTTTTGCAAGAAATACTAAGCCGGGATTTTGCATAATCACTCCTTAAGTGCTTTTGTTGGATTTGTCTTAGGAAGTTTGCTGCCTTTTTAGTGTTGGGAATGGCTTTGTGTAGTATGCCCTCATCTGCTCATTACTCATACCCGCTTGCACGCCGTATAAAGAGCATATCTCTATGTATTCTTGCAAGAAGACGGGCGGATAAACTCGCTCTCTTTATTTGCAGTACTTGTAATAATCAAGGATCATACTTCCGTCTTTCTCCAGCCCCATTTGCTCTTTTTAGCTTATAGGCATACGCAGCCTTGGCAGATTGTGCTGTGCACTACAAATCCTTGGATGGCATTGTGGTGGGAAGATTATGAGTGCTTCGAAGATCTCAAGATAGCCAAAAGCGCGATACAGCTCCCAAACCCCACTCTATCCTTATGTATATATTTTGAATTTTAAACACATACATAAAAATATCCCCATCCCTGCATCGACCTACATTCCCACACCTGAAAGGTGCAGTATCATCAGCGAAGAGGAGCTTAACTGCCAG
>CALVBL010000002.1 GCA_944325775.1 uncultured Helicobacter sp. | reverse complement strand
AAATAGTAACTAAGAAACAAAAGAAGGTTACACAATGCTCTTCTTTTATCTCTTGCTTAGATGTCAAAGATCATTACCCAAAATAATGCCTCCATAAATTCTAAATAGACTTTAATCTCTCAAACTTTTTCTTAAGAAGTCTTATGCGGTGCGGTACTAAGCACCATAACAAACCAAAGACCCAAGGAAGTCCAGATAATAAAGTTAAAGATTTACAGATAGTATTTCAAGTAAAAGAACACCACAACCATGATCAGCAAAACATCGCAAACCCTATACATCAATATCGAGGTTAAGTCGAGAATAACCAACAAATAATGATGATAAAACTTGATTACTTTAAGCTTCTCAAAAATTGGGAAACGAAATACTACACATACAAAGCTTAAAGTTTGCTTTGGGATTTTTATAGTTTCTATTTAATGAAAAATAAAGTTTTCTTTAACTAAAATTCCGGGATTTAATTATGATTTTGTTTCAGTTCAGATTCAGACTTGAAGTGATCAAAACACAATCTTTTAAGATGTATTTTAAATTTTTGAGGTCCATAAGGTTATCTATGTCGGCATATTCATACATACTATATCGTGGTACTCTTTTTGATCGGCGCACTCTTGCGCCTTTATCTCACACTCCAAAACGAGCCAAAATCCTCTATATTTGTGAATTAGACAAGCTACCTAAACTCACACTTGATGTGCCTGTATCGCTGCATTCCCAGACTCAAGAAGGTGCAGAGAACATCATAGAATCTATCTATGCTAAAGCCTATGAGTGTGGCATTGCTTATCCTTCACACACATATAGTCTCTATTTTGCTTGCAAGCCACATTTTTATGAGACGAGCTTGCAGGAATGCGAGGCGTATTTTATCGATCATAGTCTTTTTGCCCAGCTACCCAAACACCTCAAAGTGTCTGATATTGCTTTAGACGCACATCTTTTGGCGCTCCACATTCAGCAGGGATTTGTGTATATCAGGAAGTCCCAGATACTCTATTACATCGATCATGCACAGGTTCTTAGCACGCTTGTTAGCACAGAGGATAATCTCACACAAAAAGTCCAGCTTTTCACTAATATGTTCGGCAAGCACACACTCCAGATTCTAGAATCTATGCCAACCACAACTCTTTTAGAAACTACCACAGTCCGTTCGCGAACCAAACACAGCAGATTCTACACTCTTGTGCAAAAATGTAAAGATGAGTGTTACACCTACATCAGAGCCCTCTTTCACAACAAACTTGCCTTTGTCCGCAATGCCTTTGGGCTTTTTGGCAAGGCACAAACACACATTTTGCGCAACCTAGCAATCGCACTTAGCATAGGCTTTGGACTTATCTATCCCAATGTGCTTTTAGCTCACACGCGCTCTCTGGAAAGTCAAATCACCGCACTACAATCCCAAGAATACGACTTCCTTAGTCTTGAGCATAGCACCGCCGCCCAGACTAATGAGCTTAACGAGCTTTTAGCACAAAATAATGCAATGTATCAAAAAATCTCTTTCATATTAGATTCACTCAATGCCCCGCTGCTTAGTGAATCTATGCAAAAGACCTTCGCACTCCTCTCTAAACATTCCACACTCACAAGTAGCATAAGCTTTGCTAAAAATACAGGTTCTAGTGTGGCGGTTATGGATATCTCTGCTCCCACGCAATCCCATATCACGCAGTTGCTAAAAGCCCTCAATACCGATAAATCACAGGCTAAAATCTCACACATCACACATCAAGATGAGAGGGCGTATTCCCAGATTTTTATGGTGCGCTATGAGTAGATTCACAAACCTCAAGCCACGCGAGAGAATCTTAGCATTTATCTGCACATTGCTTGTATGTGTGCTATGCGCTCATATATTTTTGATACAACCCGCCGAGCAAGCCCACAGCTATGCTTCCAACCTCCTAGTCCAGCTCCGAGAAGATGACGCCATACACGAGAGTAGCTATAAGCAAGCCTTGCACAGCACGACCACTCTCCAATCCCAGCAGAGTCAAGTCCTCACAGAGCTCATACAAGCCAACACCTCACTACATTCTATACTGCACGAGATCTACGCACAAGGACACAATGCCTTTGAAAGCCTAGATTCTATTCTCACACTTTCTGAGGACAATCGCCTCACACTCCAAGATATCAAAATCGCCAATGAACAGCTAGGTATCATCTCTCTAAAGGGTAGTGGTGCGTTTGAAGACATCGCCCGATTTATTGATGGTATTGAAAATCTTCATAAGCAGTATATCAGTCTTGATTTTGTACATATCGCACTTCAAGACACCTTAGAGTTTGAGTTCCTTATCCAAGATATGAGAATCTAAGCAATGCGATTTGTTCCCCTACTCACACTCTTTTTCGCACATACTGTCTTGAGCGCAGAATCTATTCCTTGCGACAATCTCTGTGCTAGTAGCCTCCTATCGAGCATACAGAGTCAAAAATCTAGCCAGATCCTCACGCACAATCCCTTCCCTAGTGCCACACCAAAGCCAAGTGTGCGCACTACCAAACCACACTATCTCAAGCTTGAAGCAGTTATGAATACCAAAGCCCTCATTGATGGCACTTGGTATGCCAGCGGCAAAACACCCTTTGGCACGATCACAGGTATTTATGATAACTACATCACTCTAGCCCAAGAAGGCAAACTCCACACCATCAAAATCTCCCAAAACATCGTGTGGCATAAGTGAATTTGGCGAGAGTTTTACCCACGACTTGGGTTCGCGCGGCATTTGCGCTGTGTCTCCTCTCCCAATCCCTACTCTACCCTTGTGAGCATATTAGCTTTAGTGCTAACACCACGCTCTCTAAGATTCTAGAGGCTATCGCATCAGATTGCAAGCTCAACATCATCTACACCCAAGACCTCGCCTACAAGATTTTAGATTCTAAAAAAATGTCTTTGCGGTTTGCTAATGCCTCGCTGCAGCAGGTTTTGGATACATTGCTCACACAAAATGATCTAATCTTCACACTCCAAGACCATCTCCTTACTATTTGGGCACTCCAAACCAAAACCTTTAGTATCAACTACATCTCAACCGCACGCGTGGGCTCTAGCAACACCGATGTGTTTTTCTCTCAAGATTCTCAAAACACCCTCAACACCTACCAAAACTCCTATGCCTTGCAAGGTTTCAACACCTTTGAATCCGCCCAACAAGCACACAAAATGGCACTTAATAAAGCCGCTGGACACACGCTAGGCACGGGCAAGAGTGGCACGAAAATCTATTCAATTGATGAGATGGATTTTTGGGGTGAGTTAGAAAATGAAATTTACAATATCGCCTATCGCCCGGGGGATTGGTATGCACCAGAATCTCCCAAAGGCGACTTGATAGATTCTAAAGACCCCAAACCCACACACAAAGATATTGTGATCAATAAAGGCGCGGGACTTTTGACGATCACAGGCTCACAGAGACAAGTCCAGCGCGTGGAAGAATACCTAGATTCACTCGCCCAAAAGATTCACGCACAAGTACTCATTGATGTTAATATATTCAATGTCGAGCACAACGACAGCGCGACTTATGGCATTGATTGGGAGCAGTTTTTTAACCTCACCAACCTCGCCACCGCACCTATGGGAAGTGAAGGCTCTAGTTCGATTGCGTTTGATAATGCGGGCAATTCCTATGGGATCAATATTTTCTCACAAGGCGTAAGTATCGAGCGCATCGTGGAGTTTTTACAAACCTATGGCAAGGTAGAATCTATCTCCAACCCCAAAGTCCTCACACTCAATAATCAACCCGCCATCATCAGCGTGGGTAGCGTGCTACGCTATCAGCAGAGCACCACATACCAGACCACCACGCAAGGTACTTCGGTGCAGAACGCCTCCGAAATATTCCCATCTGTCTTTGCGGGGATTTTGCTCGATGTCACTCCAAGTATCCAAGACAAAAAGATCATTCTCAAGATAAACCCCTCCATCACCAAGACCAAAGATTCATCAGTCGAAAACCAAACAACCGCCCTTAGCTCCCCACCCAATCTCGCCACCAAGCACCTCTCCTCACTCGTAGCGATCGAAGATGGACAGCGCATCGTGCTAGGTGGGTTAATTGATAAAACAAATACAAAGATTCTCAAAAAAATCCCAATTTTAGGGAGTATCCCGCTCATCAAATATCTCTTTAGCTATACCAAAAATACGCAGGTAACCAAAGAAATGGTGATTATCCTCTCGCCCAGAATTATGACCCAAGAAGCTATACAAACCATACAATCCCAAGAACTGCCCCAAATAATCCTAGAATCTCAAGAAACCAAAACCCTAAAATTCCAAGAGAATATAGATTCTCTAACGTCCCAAATGCTCCAAAACCCTACAGAATCTACACAATCCACAGAGATTCTAGAGCAGCTCCAAGATGTGGATTTTTTAGAATCTACAGCTGCCAATGATGCAAAATCCACAAGCTCCATCAGATTCATATGAGCCTGAATTATTCCCTAGAGAGCCTCGATCACAAAGCCCTCTGCGCGCTCAACCTCCCCTTTATTGAGAAACTGCGCTGCTTTGCCTTCAAGCTAGATTCTACACATATCCACATCGCCACAGACCCGGATAATCCCCCCGATATGGAGCTTGTGAGATTCCATATACACAAATGCTATCCCACACTCACGCTAGAATGCCACGCCATCAACGACTTTTCGTTGTTTTACCAAAAAGCCCTTGCAAACGCTAGATTCACCGCCCTCACACAGACACTCTCACACAAGCTCACCCAACTCCATGAGAGACAGAATGAAGGAGAGATCAGTGACCAAAGCAGTGATATCAACAACCTCCTAGACTTTATTCTTGAGTATGGCATACACAACCACAGCAGTGATATACATTTAGAATCTAGCGCGCACCAAGCAAATATCCGATACAGAATCGATGGTATTCTGCACAAGAGCTTTGAAATCCCTCTTAATATCTTTGAAGTGCTCTCTACCCGCCTCAAGCTCGAATGCAAGCTTGATATCAGCGAAAAGCGCAAATCCCTTGATGGACGATTTTCGCGCGACTTCACACAGGGCGCATTTGATTTTAGATTCTCAAGTATGCCTAGTATCGAGGGCGAGTCACTCGTCCTGCGGATTTTGCAAAAAGGTGCCAAAAGCCACACACTCCAATCTCTAGGATTTTTGCCCCCTACCCTCCACCTTATCCATCAAGAAATCACTAAAGGCAGCGGCGTGATCCTACTCGTGGGACCCACAGGCTGTGGCAAAAGCACCACACTCTATGCTATGCTAGAATCGATTAAAGACTCCACCAAAAAAATCATCACCCTAGAAGACCCCATAGAATACCAAGTCGATGGGATCACGCAAGTGCTGCTCAATCCCCAATATGATTTTAGCTTTGAAAGTGCCTTGCGTGGCTGTCTGCGACAAGATCCCGATGTGCTGATGATAGGGGAGATTCGCGATGAGCAGACCCTCGATCTCGCACTCCAAGCTTCACTTACTGGGCATTTAGTCTTTGCGACCTTGCATGCTAACGACGCCATGGGTGCGTTTGATAGAATCTTAGCCCTTGGTGGCAAGCCCGAGATTCTCTGCACAAACCTTAGCCTCATCATCGCCCAACGCCTTGCACGCAAGCTTTGTGAGCATTGTAAATATATTGTAAGCAATGAGTTTTATGCAACTTTTAAGGACGGTTTATATCAAAATTTTCTCACACAACTTGCACTCCAAACCCCACTCTATCGCTCTCAAGGCTGTGCATATTGTGATAATAGCGGCTTTAGCGGACGCCTGCTTCTAAGCGAAATCCTCCAAAATCCCCGCAACACTTCCCACATCGATAAACCCACACTCCAATCCCACCTTATCCCTATGCACACGCATATCGTAGAGATTCTCTCGCGTGGCTTGTGCAACGTGGAGGAAATCTATCGTGTATGGGGGTAGATGATGATTTTTAGACACACTATAAGCACACAGGAGATTAGCACGCTGTTTTTACAAATGGCGTATTTGTTAGATTCTGGTGTGGGGGTGCTGGAGTGTATGCAGAGCGTGCAGCCCACACACAAAGCCCTTGCGCGCGTTATAGATGATATATGCCAAAACCTCCAACACGGACTAAATCTCGCCCAATCCTTTGAAAAGCACAAAGCCGTGTTTGGGGAGCTCTCTTGCGTGCTTCTTAGCCTCGGGCAGCAGAGTGGCAATCTCTCATCAGTGCTCTTTGAGCTTAGTGAATATTTCAAAAAACGCGCGCAAAGCAAAGTTCTCATTACTAAAGCCCTGCTTTATCCCACTCTCGTGCTGTGTGCAATGGTCGCTGCATTTTTGGCTATCATTTGGTTTGTGATACCACCATTTATGGTGCTTTTTAGTGAGCTTGGGACAAGTTTGCCTTTTTATACGCGCACGCTATTGTGGTTGTATGAGTTTGCACACACCTTTGGGCTACTCATAGTCTTTGCGTCCTTGATCATCGTACTTTTTAGCACTCTTGCCTATAGACATAATCCCGCTTTTAGATACAGATTTGACATACTCACACTTCGCTTACCGCTCATAGGCACACTCATCACCTCACAGGAGCGATATAGATTCTCATTTGCGCTTAGCTGTATGCTAAGAGGCGCGATGCCACTTGATAAAGCCCTGCTCCTTGCTGCCAAAAGTGTGCAAAACCGCGCCCTGCAAAAGCGCTACCATGCCCTACTAGAGTATATCCAATCTAGCGCAGCCCCGCTAAGCCAAGCCCTAGAGGCATTAGATCTCTTAGATTCTATCTCAATCACATTGGTGCGCGCAGGTGAGAAAAGCGCCAAGCTCCCCCAAATCTTTGAATCTATCGCCCAAAATCTCCAATCTCACAACACACAAAAGCTCGATATGCTTGTGCGACTCATTGAGCCCATACTTAGTCTCGTAATGGGTGCTCTCATCGTGTTTTTAGCATTAGGAGTATTTGTGCCTATGTGGGATATGAGTGCTAATGTACTCTAAAACCCATCAAACACGCCCTGCCAGAGCCGAAGCCCGATCCCAAGCCTATTAGAGTGGATATTATATTCATAGATATTATCGCCATAGCCATTGCTGTATTGCGCGTAGATTCCAAGATTTTTGGTCAATCGATAGGTATAGCCCACTTCAAAATGAGGCTTCCAAAATCCTATATCGCTCACGATCGGCGAGGCTTTGAACTCTAGCAAATGGTTGTTGTATTTGAGATACAAAAACAAATCTGCATAGCCCCGATAACGTGCTAAGTCCGAATTATCATGCAAATAGCCCTCATAGTGCAAGCTCATCCAAATCCATGTGCGTGCGATAGTCCCGATTTTGAGCCCCCATGACGTGTCGTATTGTAAGCGCACTTTGAGCATAATCTGATTTTGTGTGCGTGAACGCAAGGCACGCTCGCCATTTGAGATATGCTTGTAGCCTAGCTGCACCCAGCGCACGATGTCATTAATCCCCTCATAGGACCAATACAACTCGGGCGCATAGTCCGTATCACGAAATGGCTTAGAATCTAAGTCATTGTAGTTTTGAAAAAACGCGGTTTGCGTGTAAGCGAAGAAAAATTTATTGTGCTCGCCGATAGAAAACATAGGAATTCTAAAGCTAAATTGGAACTTTGTCTCGGTGGCTACATTATTGTCATAAGTGGGTGAAAAACTATGATAATAGGGCAGGATATAGATCGCCTCATGAGCATAGAGTGCGCTAAGGCGTGAGAATGTCTCTTGCGGGGTTTCTTTTCTCTTGTCTAAATCCGCTTTCTGCGAATCTGACAGGGCGCTATCCTCTGCTAGAATCATCATCACCGCTAGAGCCAAAACCACGATCTTCCTACCCATCACACACCTCAACCTTAAGCTAAAACATCGTAAGATTGTAGTCTTAAAATACTTTAAAAACAAGTAAGATTCACAAAAGGACTTCAAATGTGTGGAATCGTCGGTTACATAGGCAATAATGAAAAAAAACAAATCCTTCTAAATGGGCTAAAAGAACTAGAATACAGAGGCTATGATAGTGCAGGGATTGCGGTATTAGCCAATACTCAAATCCAAACTTTCAAGGCAGTTGGGAAAATTGTCAATCTTGAAGAAAAATGCAAAGACTTCTCCTCACAAGGCTTTGGACTAGGCATAGGGCATACACGTTGGGCTACCCATGGCAAACCCACAGAGGCAAACGCCCACCCACATTTTGCAGAATTTAGCAATGTCGTGCATAATGGCATTATCGAAAACTACGCCCAAATCAAGCAAGCCCTTCAAGACAAAGGACATCAATTCATTAGCCAAACCGATACCGAAGTCATCGTGCATTTGTTTGAAGAGAATCTCAAAACACACAAAACCCCAATAGAAGCTTTCACGCACACTATAGAATCTCTCCATGGCGCGTATGCAATCTTGCTTATTACCAAAGCCGATGAAAATGCGATATTTTATGCCAAAAAGGGCTCTCCGCTCATCATCGCCAAAGGCAGTGATGGTGTGTATTTTGCCAGCTCGGACGCCCCACTTATAGGGCTTGCAAATAAAGTGCATTATGTAGAAGATGGCACGATTGGGCGTATGGATCTCCAAAGCTTTGAATCTCTACCCAATATTAAAGAACTTACCATTACCAAATCGTATGCACAAAAAGATGGTTATCGATTTTTTATGGAGAAAGAAATCTATGAGCAGCACAAAGTCCTGCTAGAAACGATGATGGGACGCGTGAGTGATGAGTTTATCGGATTTGAAGAAGTGGGGGGTGAGTTTTTTGATGGTATTGAAGAAATCACGATTTGTGCGTGTGGGACAAGCTACCACGCAGGACTTAGTGCCAAATACCTCCTAGAGCGACTAGCCAAAGTCCGCACCAATGTCGTGTTTGCTAGTGAGTTTCGCTATGCACAGCCTGTAATGCACAAAAATGAGCTTTTTGTATGTATCTCCCAAAGTGGTGAAACCGCCGATACACTCGAAGCCCTCAAACTTGCTAAAACCAATGGACTAAAAACACTTGCTATCTGCAATGTCGATAATAGCTCCATCGTGCGTGAATCTGATAGGACAATCCTCACACGTGCAGGGATAGAAAAGGGTGTAGCAAGCACCAAGGCTTTCGCCACGCAAGTAATGGTGCTTTGGATTTTGAGTGTGTATTTGGGACATTTACGCGGACATATTCGCACACAGGAGCTCAAACACCATGCCAAAACAATGCTTAATGCCACCAAGCTTACAGAGGTAGATTCTCAACTCCACGATAGACTGAAGCGACTTTCTAAGCGGTATTTGCATGGACATGGATTTTTCTTTATCGGGCGAGATATTTTCTATCCTCTTGCACTAGAGGGCGCACTCAAACTCAAAGAGATTAGTTATCTCCACGCTGAAGGCTACCCAAGCGGTGAGATGAAGCACGGACCTATTGCACTAGCTGATGCCGAGCTATTTTGTCTGGCACTCTTACCCAAACACCTGCTATTTGACAAAATCAAAAGCAATGTCCAAGAACTAGGTGCGCGTGATACGACAATTTGTGCGATTTGTAGTGAGGAGATACAAGAAGCTGATGATATGGTGTATATCCCTAAGTGTAACGAGTATATGGAGGAATTTTATGCGATGATGGTAGTATTACAACTCCTAGCCCTAGAAATCGCCACCAAGCTAGGCAATGATGTGGATATGCCAAGAAATTTGGCAAAATCCGTAACTGTGGAGTAAGGTAACCCACAACCTGCTTATTTAAACCCCAAATTGGCGGGGTGTGAGGCACTTATCACTTAGAAGCTGTAAGTGTAGCGAGGGTGATCATAATGGCATACTTGCACCTATAGCACACATTGTCCATTTTTGTATTTTATTCATATAATTTTCCTTTGATTGTATGATAAATGATGAGAATCTCGAACTACCTTAGCGGTAGTAACCAAATCCAAATAAAGCAATCAAACATTTATCACTAAAAGCAGAATGTCTTAGATTCTAACCCTAAAATAACAACGGATTTTGCACAATACGCTCAAGGTTAGCTAGCGCAAGATTGATACGATGCTGGGATTGATTAAAGTGCAAGCGCGCTTGGTTGAGCGCCACCTCGACATTGAGTAGCTCGCGTGAAGTCTCGATGTTTTGCTGGTAGCGATTTTGCACGATTCGGTAGTTTTCCTCTGCAAGCACGATGGCTTTTTGTGAGACCTCGTACTGCTCCTTGGCGATGGCAAGATCATCGAGAGCTTTATCAAGTGCTAGTGCCATTTCTTTTTTGAGATCACTTAGCCTACTTTGGGTTGCTAGAGCTTCATACCGCTTAGATTCTATAGCATACATATCGCTAAGTCCATTAAAAAAATTCCACGACACACTTAGGCGCGCTTGGGATTGGAGATTGGTTCCGAAGCGGTTGAGCACACTCACATCATTGCTGTACCATCGCCGCGAAAAACTCACATCAAGCATAGGCAAAAAATTCCCATACAGCGACTTTTTTTGGTTTTCTATAGAGGAGAGAATCTCCTGCATATAGAGATATTCAGAGCGACTGGCGAGCATAAGCCCCATAAGCTTTTCGCGCTCAAAATGCAATCTCTCTAAGTCATGGTTCCTAATCTCTTCGATCTCCTGCTCCTTAACCTCTTGCATAATAAGCTTCTCAAGTGCTAGAGTGGCGTAATGCAGTGTGTTTTTGTCATTGCTCTGGGTCACCTTGGCATTAGCGAGCATCACTTCTACACTAAGCAAATCGCTCTTTGCCTTCACGCCTTGGAGATAGAATTGCTCGGCTTGGGATTTTTGCAGCTCTAGGAGGCGGATAGATTCTGTAGAGATGGCGAGATTATCTTTGGCTTGGAGAATCTGTATATAGAGACTTTTAGCAAGTAGGATAATATCCTGTTTGCTCGCTTCATACATGTGCTGCTGGGCTTGATAGAGATCTTTGTAGTGCTTAAACCCATACAAATCCTTTAAGCCGTTAAAGAGATTGTAGCTCATTTGAATATTGCTTAGATTTATTGTATAAATGCTGTCATTGACACGGGTGTTTTGCGTGATGGTGTATTGTAATCCAATCTTGGGGGCAAACTTCCCATACTGCGCGGAAAGATTTGCCTTGCTCTGCTTGGTGCTAAACTCCTGCTCTTTTATCACATCGCTATTTTGCAAAGCAAGGCGTATGACCTCATCGAGATTAAGACCAAACACCCACATAGGCAGTATGAGCGCTAGCTTGCATAATGTCTTTAGAATCTCTGCTATCATTTTGCGTGCCTCCATCGTCTTAGATGCTGCACTATCCTCCCTATCCATACCCACAGCCTCCGCCCCACGCGCGCTAAGATCTCTGTAGCCTTGCGTCGAGCTCTTGTAATGGTATTATAACACTTCTCTTGTAAGTCCTTCCTGTGTTCTTTAACCCAAAAATACAATAATAGCGCGCTAGGGATCACAAGCAGGCTCAACACGCCCGAAAATAGCAATCCCCCCACCAGCACCGCGCCAAGCCCTCTGTATATCTCACTCCCCGCACCGCCAAAGAGCACCATAGGCAGCAGCCCAAACACACTAGTAAAGATACTCATAAAAATTGGGCGCACGCGGGATTTGGTAGATTCTATAATGCTTGGCAGATACGCCATACCATAGCTTAGGTTAAACTGCGTCTGATACACGATTAAAATCGCATTATTCACTACGCTCCCCACAAGAATGATAAAGCCTAGCAAACTTAACATATCAAGATTTTGCGGATAGAGAAACGCATTGACAAAGCTAAGTCCAAAGAGTCCTCCGCTAATCGCAAATGGCACGGTAAGAATGATGATAAATGGATAGGAAAAATTCCCATACAGCGCGCACAAAATAAGATATGTGATAAATAATGCCAGCGCAAACCCCACATACAGATCCTCTCTGCCACCCTGCATATCCTTCGCGCTTCCGCCAAAGATGAGATGATTATCCCGCATTTCGCCCTTAGATTCAATCTCTGGGATCACCTCGTCTTTGATATGTGAGAGGACTTCCTCTAGAGGCTTATCCGCTGGGGAGTTAAGCACAAGTAAGATTGTGCGCTCTCGCTCAAAATGCCGAATCTGCGCCATCGTGTATTCTTGCTCTATGCGCGTGAGTGAGCTTAGTGGGAGAAGCTTGCCGCTAGGGGTGTAGATCTGTGTGTGTGCAAAATCTTCAGGAGCTTGGGAATCTAAACTTTCCTTAGCACGCTCGATACTCTCTTCACTTAAATCCGGCAGGGCTTTGAGTACAAGATCGATAGTTTTGCCACTGGGGGTTTTAAACTCATCAATTTGCTTGCCATCAAGCACCACATCGACGATATCCCCAAAGCTCTTGGCGTTTAGGTCATTGAGTGCTAATGCCACATAATCCGGATAGAGCACGATCTCACGATTGGTATTCTCTAGCGCAGGCAATGGGCGCACCTGCATATAGGGCATCTTTTGCTTGATGGCATTGCTTAGGGCAGTCGCAGTACTGATAATCGAATCTAGCTCACTACCCACGACATTAATATAAATACTTTGCGTGCTGGAGCCTTTGTCAAATATCCCCTGCTGCACCACAGAGGCTTGCACTCCGGGGATATTTCTGATACTTTCTTGAATCTGTGGGATAAGCCGCCTAATCTCGGCAGGATTACTAGAAGTCACGCCCACTTGCATATAACTCTCACTCCCGGAAAAAAACAAATGCGCGATCGGCGGCAGATCGTTAGAATCTCGCTGCTGATAGCCTAGAGATTCTATAAGGTGCGCATTTTGAGCAAAGATACTCTCGCCAATTTCTTTGCGCTGCTCATAGGATATACCCGGTGGGGCGTTGATATAGGCGATGAGGAAGTTTTGATTGCCCTTAGGGAGATAATCTAGGCGTGGGAAAAGCACCCAACTACTGATCACGCAAAACACCATAAACCCAGCGATAAACCACGCACTGCGCTTAGGTGTGCGCAAAAGTGAATCTAACACCCTCATCAGCCAATCACTAAAGACAATCCCAAGCTTTTGATACCAGCTCATCGTGCGCTTAGATTCAAAGCTAAAGCGTCCCATACACACATACAGCATCGTAGGTATCACAAAAATCGAAGCAAAAAACGAAATCCCAAGCCCAAAGCACACGCTAAGCGCGATGTCATAAAAGAGCTGCCCTAAGTCTTGCTGCATATCCATAATAGGGATAAAAATAGCGATCGTCGTGACCACCGAGGCAAAAATCGCGCCAATCACCTCGCGCGTGCCATCGATACAGGCACGCAAGAGAGGCTTTTGCATATGCAGGTGGCGCGTGATGTTTTCTAATACCACGATAGCATTATCTATAAGCATACTCATCGCAAAGCTCACACCCGCTAGCGAAATGACATTGAGCGTGCGCCCCATAAGATTCAAAAAGAAAAAGGCAGCGATAATACATATGGGTATCACGATCAGCACCACCGCCATAGAATACACATTGCGCAAAAAGAGATACAGCACCACGCACGCCAAGATCATACCCATAATAATATTGTCCTTGACAAGATGCAGTGCATCAAGGATATAGCCCTCCTGATCCCTGCTCCATACAAACTCCAAGCCATTATCGTGCAAGATTCCCTCATTTAGATTCTGCACGATTGCGCGCGTTTTTTGGGTCAGCTCTAGGATATTGGCAGTGGCAGTGGGCACGATCTGCACACTAAGTGCGCGAGTGTCGTTGAGATAGCCATAGCTTGCTTGCTTGGCAAAGCCCTCTATCACAAGCGCAAGATCTTGCAGATAGATGATTTTATTGCCTGATTTTTGGATAGGCGTGTGTAGGATAGAGGTGGCGTTGTCATACTCGGAGGCTACCTTGATCTTATAAGAGCGCATACCATAGTCTAGGCTGCCTGCAGTGGTGTTTTTATTATGTGTAATAATGGCAGTGATCACATCAGCAATGGCGATATTGTGGTGGGCAAGCTGTTTAGAATCTAGCAAGATCTGCATTTGTGTAGCACGTCCACCGGGATAAAACACCTCGCCCACACCCTCTATGCGCTCCAAATGCCCCAGCACATAGTCCTCAAAAAATGTCTTATAAGTATCCACCTCACGATCATTGCCCTCTAGTGTGCGCAAAAATAGATAAATCGCTGGCGGGATACTCTCACCACTCATGGCGATAGTGGGCTTATCAACATCATCGGGATAGCCCTTTATCTCGTCCATTTTGGCACTGACTTTGAGCAGGGTGAAATTTATATCCACACCACTTTGGAACTCCAACCCCACCACCGCGCGTCCCTGCCTAGCAGTGGAGCTGATAGATTCTAAGCCCTCGATACCTTTTAGGTATTTTTCTTGGCGATTGATGATTTCTTTTTCCACTTCATAGGGTGTGGCGCCATTCCAGCTGGTATAGACACTGATAGTGGGCTTGCTCACTTGAGGCATAAGCTGATAGGGCATAGACTTGAGCCCCAAGATTCCAAACATCACCGCAAAAATCACGCACACCAGCACCACCATTGGATTATGGAGGCAAAATTTCAATGTGCGTATCATCGCTACCTACTTTTTGAGACTTTTTAGCTCGATGGTGGATTCTCGGACTTGCATACCATTTTGGAGGCGATCCTGCCCTCGATACACGACAGAATCTGTGCTTTTGAGATTGCCGCGCACGATGGCATTAGCCCCCTGCACGCTAAGCACCTCCACAGGCACAGCATACGCTCTAGAATCCCGCACCACAAACACGCTCTGCATACCCAAATACTCCACGATACAATCCCTAGGCACCATATTGCCCTCGATCACTCCACCGCTAGAAAGCAGGACTTGTGTCGCCATACCATCGACGAAGCTCCCGTCGTTTTCTACACTAAGATGCACAGGAAATGTCCTCGTATGCACATCAGCGCGCGGTATGACCGCATAGATCTTGCCCTTGTAGTGTTTTTTGTCAATGATCACACCCACTTCCTGCCCACTGCGCAAATGCGTGAGCATATTTGATGGCACATCGACGATGATCTCCGCGCTTGTGGTATCCACGATCTCACATATAGGGTCGCCCACATTGATCCATTCGCCTTTGTTGATTTTTTTATCCACGATGATACCACTGATTGGGGCTCTGATATGTTTTTTGGCAAGCTCCATTTTGGCAGATTCTAGCTCGGAAGTGAGGGCTAGGATATTGCTATATTGGGATTTTTGCTCGTATTCGATGCTTTCATACTGTTGGAGTGAGACAGATTCAGACTTTAGGAGGTTTTTATAGCGGGCGAGCTCTTTTTGCTGGCGTTCGTGGATATATTGGGCTTGCTTGAGCTTAGCTTGCTTGCTTTGGATTTCTTTTTGGAGCAGATCAGCATTGACTTGTGCGAGAGAGGCATTAAGCTTGATAGAATCTCCAATTTTGAAAGACACCTTTTCAATAACTCCACTTGTCTGGGAAGCGACCTTAGAGCTATTGACAAAATGCAGTGTGCCTATAAATGGTGTTTGTGCTTGCAGTGTGCCTTTTTGGATAGGCTTAGAGATGATGACTGCCTCTATATTTTTTTCTTGAATCTTAGCCTTATTACTCTCTGGATCTTTATCTTTCCCCCTCGTCTCTCCTTGATTTCCTTGGGCAAATAGACTAATCCACGCAAATGCTAAGAGAGCTAAAATCCTCATCTGACTACCTTTGTATAATATCTAAATGCGATGATTAATGCAACGATGGTGCCGCTTAAGCCTACACTCCTAAGAATCTAAATCGTGTAAAATCTAAAATATTTCAAAAACTTCATGAGAATTCTCAAAATGTTTCATTTTGTGCATATAGTATAGAATCTCCTGCATATAGGAATTTTCACAGAATCTCATCACGCAATTTATATAAAATCTCATTTTTGTGTTGGCAAAAATTTAACAAATTATTGTTTTTTTGTTACATTGATAGAGATATCTCAACAAAAAAGGAGTGTATTATGACAAGTAACAAGACTCAAGCCGCATTGCAACGTTTCACACAATTTGTGAGATTCCGAAACAGATTTGGGCTTGCTTTAGCAGTAGTGATCCTCGTATGCTACTATGGCTTCATTATAGGCGTGGGATTTTTCCCAGAGGTTTTGGGGTATAGGCTAGGACCTAGCTCGATCACATTTGGCATTATGTTTGGAATCTTCCTCATCGTGCTATCTATCGTGCTCACTGGTGTTTATACACTTTTTGCGAACAAATACTTTGACAAAGAGCAAGATGAAGTGATCGAAGAGTTGGAACAAAATGGGCTCATTGATGATTTGAAAGAAGGGAGAGTAACATTATGAAACACAAAATTGTTTTAGGACTTTTGTTTTTGGGATTCACACAGCTTGCATTGGGCGCGGGGTTTGATGTAGGAGAGGTGAAAAAAAGCGAGCTCAATCTCATCGCTATCACGCTCTTTGTGTTTTTTGTATTAGCGACATTAGGCATTACATACTTTTCTAGCAAAAAATCACAATCTGCTGATGGATTTTACACCGCGGGAGGCAATATCACCGGTATGCAAAATGGTATCGCCATCGCAGGGGATTATATGAGTGCAGCGAGTTTCCTAGGGATCGTGGCGCTAGTTTTTACTAATGGATTTGATGGGTTGATTTATTCGGTCGGTTTTTTAGTTGGGTGGCCTATCGTACTCTTTCTTATTGCAGAGAAATTCCGTAACTTAGGTAAATATACCTTTGCAGATATCGTAGCCTATCGATTGAAATCTAAGCCTATCCGCACAATTTCAGCCATTAGTGGTTTAGCGGTAATTATATTTTACCTCATCGCACAGATGGTGGGTGCAGGGGAACTTATACAGGTGCTGTTTGGACTCCCATACACTGTGGCTGTGGTGCTCGTGGGGATCTTGATGATCTGCTATGTCGTCTTTGGGGGTATGCATGCCACCACTTGGGTGCAAATCATCAAAGCCTGCTTACTTTTGGGTGGCTCGACCTTTATGGCACTGATGGTATTGTATCTTGCCGACTTTGATCTAACTTCATGGTTTGAAAAGGCAGTGGCTAATCATAAAAGTGGTGAAGCGATTATGAGTCCGGGAATATTTTTACCTGATCCTGTCTCTGCGATCTCTTTGGGCTTAGCACTGATGTTTGGGACTGCGGGCTTGCCTCATGTGCTTATGCGATTTTTCACCGTCAAAGACGCTAAAGAAGCACGCAAATCCGTATTTTATGCCACTGGACTTATTGGGTATTTTTATATCCTCACTTTTATCATAGGATTTGGAGCCATTGCATTTTTGCTAGGTAATCCAGATTTTACCGATAGTAATGGGAAATTCACCGGTGCAAGCAATATGGCAGCTGTGTTGTTAGCACAGGTGCTTGGTGGTGATGTGTTCTTAGGATTTATTTCTGCGGTGGCGTTTGCTACGATCTTGGCAGTGGTAGCGGGATTGGCGATCTCTGGTGCTGGTGCGATCAGCCATGATTTGTTTGTCAATGTCTGCAAAAACGGCGTGTGCGATCCCAAACTGGAAATGCGTGTAACCAAAGGCGCGTCTATTGGACTTGGGATTCTAGCTATTATTCTAGGCATAGGGTTTGAAAACCAAAATGTCGCATTTATGGTGGGTCTTGCGTTTGCTATCGCAGCGAGTGTGAATTTTCCCATTATTTTGCTGTGCATTTACTGGAAAAACCTCACGACAAAAGGTGTGTTTTGGGGTGGGCTCATCGGATTGGTGAGTGTTTTAACCCTCGTGCTACTTAGCAAGAGTGTATGGGTGAAAATGTTTGGCTTCTCTGAGGCAATTTTCCCTTATGAGCACCCTGCAATCTTTACAATGCCGCTGACATTTATCCTCATCTTTATTATCTCTAAGCTTGATAATGGTAAGCGCGCTAAGATCGATAGAGCTGGATTCAAAGCTCAAGACTTCCGCGCTCAAACTGGTATCGGCGCAAGCGAGGCAGTGGCTCACTAAATTAATATGCAATTTGCTTGCAACAAATTGCACCACTCCGTGGGGAACAAATCCCCACCCACTCTCCACCATTATTGAATCTTGGCGAATATACAAGAAGTTTGTTGGAATCTCAATTTTGTATTTGCTCACTTGCTAGATTATTGCTTGGTGTCAGCGCATCGGAGATGTGTTTGAGCAATGGTGCAGATTTCAGCCCAAATTATCTAGAATCTACAACCCCCATCTAAAGATGACAACAAGTGAGAATCTATGGCACAATGATCGCACTCTCACTCATATTGGCACTATGTAAGATTGTGGTTTGATACAGCCGCGCGTAGTATTTCAAAAGCATTTTTTGCAGGCTTGGCTCGATACTTGGATAAAACCACGCATTGTTACTCATCGCGATAACAAACTCCGGATAGCCCTCATACAGATCGCTAGATGTGGCTTCATAGCAGATTGCCACACGAAATCGCTCCCCCAATGCCTCCATATCCCCAAACCCAGCACCTGCCCTAAACTCCATCTGTGTGATAAAGTCAAATGGCTCTTTGATAAAACGTGGCAGCGGGATATACTCCCCAAAAGGTGCTAAAATCACCTTGTCTATACGCCTAGACTCACCATTACTAAAGACAAAGGCGCTATTGTAAGTATCTTTACCTTGCGTATGCAGCGCACCCGCTATAATCGTGATATCTAGGGAATATGTGCGCAGTGCCTCATAGATACTAGCCGCTGTGCTATCAGAGAGCGGGAAGGGAAAGGCGGTTTCGGGGAGGATGATAAGCGATTTGCCTCGTGCGATAGCGTCCTCAATGAGGGCAAAATGATAGGCAATGATCTCGCGCACACTTTGGATATTCCATTTGATACTTTGGGGGATTTGTGTCGTGCTAAGAGCGATATGTGTCGTGAAACTTGGAGGATTTGAAGACGTGAAAGCACGTAAATCCAGCGCGCCAAACACACACACAAGACCCAGAGCAAGATTTGCCAAAGGCTTGCCCCTAGAGCCTATCACACAGCTTGTACGCGCGTGTATGGAGACTATGAAAACATAGATCGCAATCACAAGCAGACAAAAATGCAATGAATCCACCCCAAAATAACTATACGCTAGCAAGGCTTGAGGCACAAGCCAATCAAACCCAAAGGGCGTAATAAGGTGCATTATAAGCAGCCCTACAAGCCGCACTGGCAGGCATTCACAAAAAAGTAGCACCCAAAATACCACGCCATATACCAATGCGACACACACCGCGATTAAGGGCACAAGCGCGCTAAAATCAAAGAATCTAAAACTAAGCCCCACCCACCAAAACCACCAAATCCCCACAAAAAAGCCAAAACCAAAGCGATGAGACTTTGGCACACGCAAATAGGTGTATAGGCTCAATATCCCTAAAATACTGCCTAGCCAATAGGGCATATCAATGTGGATAGTGGATTCAAAAAGATAGATCACATAAATAGGCAGAGCAAAGACAAACGCCATCAGCGCATCACAAACAAGTGCAACAATCACGGAGGCGACCCTAGGAGACAGAGAAGGCACAAGATGAGAAAAATGCACTAAGAGCGTATCAATATAGAGTGCAAATGATGGGATCTCAAGCCGAGTGCGCATAGAATCTAGTGCAGAGCGTGTGTGTGAGAGGAGAGACATCAGAAATCCTTAGTCTTTTGGTTTTTAAGGTGTTTCATTGGATTAGTCATGGGATTTGTAGATTTGATATATCTCGCACCCAAGGTTCACACCAGTCTTGCAGAGTTGTTGGGCGTATTGCACTACCATCGTTTTGCTTTCTTGATAGAGTCTGTTGGCTTCTTGCTTGTCTAAAGTCGCCGATGGGATATATCCAAGTGCAATATCAGAATAATAAGGCCACAAAAGTTGATGTATCTCCATAAGATTGACTAAGGCGATGATATCCGAGCTGTCGGCTTTAAGTCTTGTTTGTGCAAGTTGTAAGAACCTATCTCGTGTTACAAAGAAATCCTCTTCATCAAAAGAGGTTTTGTGAGACATAGTAACGACCATAACTACATTATACAAACACGGTTCAAGAAAACCATAAGTACAAGCCTTGCGCACATAGTCTCGCAAATCTTGTGAGCGGGGTAGAGATATATTTAGACTTTGTAGCACATCTTGTAAATCAAATTTGTACAGATTGCTAGGAAAATATGTCGAATACCATAAACTATACGAAGCATATGCCATAGCCTCACAGGCTTGTTTGCTCTCACTAGATTCTGTATCTAAGCATGGCTTTTCATAGAGGCTAGCGATGTGCTGGTAACGATCAAATGCCTCCTGCAAGTTTTGTAGATATTGTTTGTAACTATCTATCGTAGGGTTAGCACGCAATAGCGCACAAGCTCGCACCTCGCCCTTATCGCACAAATCTTTGTAATACTTAGAAAGCTGTTCATAGTCCATATTTTGTTTCAAGGTAGGAAGGATAATCTCCTCAAAAGCACTTTTATTGCTATCATCTCCACAGCCTACAAATGCCATCAAAGACAAAAGCAAAATCCATATATTTTTTAGATACATACTGTCTCCTTGTAATTTTAAGTAGCTTGACATAAACGTGATTTGCCTCACTGGCTTTTATCTGTCGCTTGTGTCTTGGTATTTTGCATATATTGCAAACAAAAATGTGTGAAAATAAGCACCTGCAATAATGGTGTAAAAAAATGCACAATGGGAATAAAGTTTAACACATAAGCAAGGAATGCAATCCTAAAGCGTCCCTTTGTCTGCGTGATTTGTGTATAGCCATTTTGCCCCAAAATCTCTGTGCCGACATCAAAAAACATTGTTTTATAAAAGAATATAAAATACGGCACATTCATCGCAAATGCCCCAATAATGGGAATAAACAAGAGCGGCAAACACACAACAAGCCCAATAGCTAAAACAATAAGCATTTTGCCAAACATTACAAAACTTTGTTGTAAAGTTATTTTGTCGCTAGGTGGCATGATATGGGGGTAGTGCTTTTTGCGCACATATCTTGCTACTAAAGGCACATAAAAGATACTCACAAAAACATTCACTACCAATGCAAGAAGCAAGATAGCAAAAAATGCACAAAGATACAGAACAGCCTTGATAAATGTGCCTATTATGGAGTGTATATCGATATACTCTCGCCATGATATGGGTAAAAACCCTGTAAGTATTGCGATAATAGAATCCATAAAATACATCCATAACATATACAAAAGCAGAAAGCTAAGCAATACAGGCAAGATATTAAGCAATATCATTTTAGGGTGTAGGAAATCCATCCAGCTTTTGTATAGGATATTTTTCAATGTCTCTCCTGTAAGCAGTAGATTCTGTGCTATTGCAGCTTTTCTTTGAGCAATTCATTCACGCGTGCAGGATTTGCGCCCTTGCTATTTTTCATCACTTGCCCAACAAAAAATCCAAAGAGCTTATCTTTACCACTTTTATACTCCGCAACTTTCTCAGCATTAGCCGCTAGCACAGATTCTATCGCACTTAATATCGCCCCATCGTCATTGACTTGCGCTAATCCCATAGAATCTATAAGCCTATCCACATCGCCACCCTTTTGCTCCACTAGCACATCTAGGATTTCTTTGGCACTCTTGCCACTGATTTTGCCCTCATCGATACGCTTCACAAGCACCGCCAAAGTCGCAGAATCCACTCCGCAAGTCTGCAAGGTATTCTCGCCCTTTAATCGCCCCAAAAGCTCGGTGGTAAGCCAAGTAACCGCACCCTTCGCACTCGCACCAGATTCAAGCATAGATTCAAAATACCGCGCCATTTCTAGCTCGCTTGTGAGCACGCCCGCATCGCTAGGCTTTATCCCAAACTCCCGCACATACCGCTCACGCTTCTCATCTGGCATTTCAGGGATTTGCCGCCCCTCATTCATTAACGCCTCATCGATAAAAACAGGCAGTAAATCCGGATCAGGAAAATACCGATAATCCGCTGCTTCCTCCTTGCCCCGCATAGATCGCGTTACACCCTTAGCGGTATCAAATAGCCGCGTTTCTTGCACGACTTCTGTTTCATATTTGCCATCTTCCCATGCCTCGATTTGTCGCTCCACCTCGTATTCAATGGCTTTTTGGATAAATTTAAACGAGTTTAGATTTTTAATCTCCACGCGAGTATAAAGTTTAGAATCTCCTTTGGGGCGGATTGAGACATTCGCATCGCAGCGGAAGCTCCCCTCTTGCATATTTGCATCACTTATGTCTAAAAACCGCACGATAGAATGCAGCTTCTTAAGATAGGCAATCGCCTCATCACTACTTCGCATATCCGGCTCGCTGACAATCTCTAGCAATGGCGTGCAAGCACGATTTAAATCTACCTTAGAATACTCACTTTCATGGATATTTTTACCCGCGTCCTCCTCCATATGTGCGCGTGTGACACCGATAGTCTTTTTCTCGCCATTCACTTCGATTTCGATATTGCCCCGCCCCACTATTGGAATCTCAAACTGGCTTATTTGATAGGCTTTGGGCAAGTCTGGATAAAAGTAGTTTTTACGCGCAAAGATAGAGTTTTGGTTAATTTGTGCATTAATTGCCGTGCCAAAGGCAATCGCCTTTTTGACCACTTCGCGATTTAGCACCGGCAACGCACCGGGCAATCCTAGGCAGGTGGGGCAAACATTGGTATTAGGCTCTGCCCCAAAGCTCGTGGCACACGAACAAAAGATTTTGGTTTTGGTATTTAGCTGGACATGCACTTCTAGTCCGATGATTGTCTCAAAAGCACTCATAGTATGGATTCCTTCAATATGGGATTTGAGGCTTAGTATAGCAGATCCAAGCTAAAACTCTGCGAAAATCGGTAAGCTTTTTGCGCCCTTACGCACAATGAGGCGGGATTTGCTTGACAAATTAAGCTTTTTTGCTCTAAGATAAAACCTTAAGAAAATATAAAACAATCACACGTTTTAGGAGTGCCTATGCTACGCACAATCCGCTCAAAGATCACTGCCATACTTTTGACTTTCATCGCGATCTTGCTTGGTGTGGTGCTGCACAATCTCCAAGGTGGCTTTGGGACTTTAGCCAAAAACAACACCACAAGCGAGCTTACCAAGCTCAATGCCATGCTTTTTGAAGGGCTCAAAGTCGCGATGAACTCCGGCGATCCTGAAGTGATCAATGGTTTTATCGATGGCGCACAGCACACGCCCGGCGTAGTGAATCTACAGATATTTCCCGCCAAAGATGTGATTGAGCTTATGGGATTAGACAAATCCGTGAGTGATGATGTGGAGATTCAGAGGGTATTTGCGGACAAGACACAAGCGCTCAAATCCTACCAAAGTAGCGATGATAGCGGCTATGTGATGCTAAAGCCTCTCCTAGCCCAAGAGAGCTGTCTAGCCTGTCATGCGACCTCACAGATAGGGGACGCGCTGGGTGTGGCAAAGATCACGATTTCAAACAAGCAAATGCTCCTAGATTCTGATACGATTTTGTTTGAGATCGTGCTGTGGATCTTAGGGATCGCGCTAGCGATGTTGATAGTGCTGTTTTTTGTGTTTAGGAGCTTAGTGTTTGCACCTATTGAAAATCTCACCAATGTCGCCAAAGACCTCTCACAAGGCGATGGCGATCTGACCAAACGCCTCCCAGTCAAAAACCAAGATGAGATCGCCAAGGCAAGCGCGTATATCAACGCCTTTATCCAAAAGATCAGCGAGACTATCAAGAGCGCCAAACACGCCTCACACCAAAACATCACCCAAGCGCGCAATCTTTCGGACTCCTCTAAGGAAATAGATTCACGCATAGCACAAAGCGTAGAAGTGGTGCATAAAAGTGCAAGTATGCGTGAGGAAATCGAAGTAGTACTCCAAGATTCTATCGCGTTGGCACAAAAGAGCGCAGATGATGTAAGAGAGTCGTTTATGCAGCTCACAAGCACTAAAGAAGCCCTCACCCAAATGGTGAGCTCTCTGCAGCAAAATGTGAGCACCGAGCATGAGATCGCTGGGCGACTTGAATCGGACGCTAAGGAAAGTGAACGTATCAAAGATGTTCTTGCCCTCATCGATGAGATCGCCGATCAGACCGCACTCCTAGCACTCAATGCCAACATAGAAGCTGCACGCGCTGGTGAGGCAGGACGCGGATTTGCAGTGGTGGCAGATGAAGTGCGTAAGCTAGCCGAGCGCACACAAAAGGGGCTAAGTGAGATAAATGCCGTGGTCAATGTCATTATCCAATCCTCCCATGATACCAACGCGGCGATGGGACAGAATGTGGAAAACATCTCTCAAGTGGCGGATTCTTCGACGAAAAGCGCGGAGTTTTTGGACCAAAGTATGCAGTCTCTACAAAACGCGCTTGATGCCTCCTCACACTCACTTCAAAAAGCAAATGAACTATTTAAGGCTATCAGCGAGATTCTAGAGAATCTCAAACAGCTTGACGCACTCATCAGTCAAAACAGCCAAAGTGTGCATACGATCAATGCAATCTCTAAAGACATAGCCTCCAAGGCAGATATGCTCAACGAGCAGTTGGATTCGTTTAAATGTGAGTGAAGAACTAAGAATCTAACGCGCGTTGCTGTGCCTTTTGACGTGCCTTGAGTGTGGTATTTAGCAGGGTATCTTTGCCCTGCAAATGATCTAGCCACGCCACCTGCTGCAGGACTTCTGAAACCGCTCTAAAAAGATCGGGGTGGATAAAACTCCCCACTTCTACCATCGCATACAGGCTCCGTGCTAGCGGTGGATTTTCGATGATTCGCACATCGTGCTCGCGTGCTACTGCCTTGATGCGTATGGCAAGCTCATCTACGCCCTTCGCCACCACACGCGGAGCGAGACCCAGCTCCACATCCTCGTCCTGATAGCGCACAGCTACAGCGTAGTGCGTGGGGTTGGTGATCACCACAGAGGCAGTGGGGATCTCTTGCATCATACGAGAGCGAGCCATTTTTTGCTGAGTTTGGCGGATACGCGATTTTATCTCTGGGTTTCCCTCATAGCGTTTGGTTTCGTCTTTGAGTTCTTTGACACTCATGCGCAGACTTCGCATATACTGATAGCGTTTGATGAGATAGTCCGCAATCGCCATAGCCAAAAACAGTATGAGCAAAATCCCGATCAAAATCAGCACCTTCTCACGAAACCACAGAATCTGATCGTAGATTCTAAGACGTGAGATGGTGGGCAGCTCCCCAAAAAACCCCACAAATGCCACAAACCCTACCACAAATGCCACAAATACCTTGAAAGTGATCATAAAGCCATCAAGGAGCTTTTTGAGCGAAAAGACATTTTTGATACCTAAGATGGGGTTGATCTTGGAGAGCTTGGGCTGCAGGGCTTTGGTCGAGAGTAGGAAGCCAAACTGCCCGACATTTGCCACCACACCAATGATCATCAAGCCCACAAACACCGGTAGCACCATCTTGAGCATTTCAAGCCCTATGCCAAGGCTTAGCCACAAAAGCTCCTGCGCACTAAACTCACTAAGCGTGAAAAAGCCCACAATGTAGGTAAAAATCCCTTTGCACCCACTCACCCAATACGGGATCATAAAAAAAATAAGTGCTAGTCCGCTTAACATCACAAAAAACCCTACAAGCTCTATGCTTTTACTAACATTGCCTTCTTCGCGTGCCTGCTGGAGCTTGTGTTGCGAGGGGGCTAGGGTCTTTTCCTCATCATCTGCGGGCATTGCGTGTCCTTAGATTCACTCTTGGGTCAGGGCATCATAATACGAAAAATAATCTTTAGAATCATAGGATTTGAATCTACTGCCTAGAGGCTTGCCCGGATGGCTTATGCGTGAGAAAAATGGTGTGATCACACTCGCGTGCAAGACCTCATCGGGCGGTGGGGACTGCGTCTCAAGCAGGGTGAAAGATTGACAATCAAGCACCCTCGTGTGATTAGAATCTACGATAAAAACTAAGCCCACGCTGTATTTGGGACAAAATTCCTTGAAATGCTTTGGTTTTGGGTCATTGAGGCTTTGCTGTTGGAGGTAGGCAGCAAAAAGATCAATGTGCATAAATTGGATCGTGGGATTGTTGCGGATCACAAACTGATAGCTCTCTTGATTAGGCGCGATAGCAATGGCGCGGTTATAAAAACTCCTAAAAAGCACCTCATCGCCGACTTGAGGTTTATTGATCGGTGTGGGGAGGTAGCGCTGCTCTATGATATCAAAGGCTTCGATCTTAGCACTCGCCCTACCTTCATCGATAGATTCTATGACAGCTTGGGCGATAATGATCGCATGGGATTGGTTTTTGGTCACTATCACGCCACTCTCGCCCACCTGCAGATCCCCCGCATCAAAAACAATAGTATCTTTTTGTACAGAATCCACACTCACACGCACGACTTTCGTATCCACGCCAAACGCACAACTCCACGTCACTATAATACCTAGAATCCACCTCATACGCTTATCCCTTTGTCTGTGGTGTGGCGCAAAAACCACAATATCCCAAACCCAAGTCCGGGGGTCTTGACAATATGCTCATTAGCCAAAAACGTCTCTAACTCAGCGCGTGGCAAAAGGGCGGATTCTATCACCTCTCCATCGACACCACCACCCTCTGTGCGCTTATGACTCTCATCTACCTGTGCGTAAAATAGATATTGCTTCGCGCCACTTGTCCCTACTGATGTGTGAAACACCGCTACCTCACGCAAATCCTTAGAATCTATCTCGTAGCCACATTCTTCTAGCACTTCTTCTGCGGCGATCTGGCGGATACTTTTGCCTTCCTTATCGATGAGTCCCGCACATAGCTCGTGCGTATAGCCGTCGTTGTTTTTCAAAAACACTGGTGGGCGAAACTGCCGCACCACAACAAGCGCGTCTTTATCGATCCTATGGAGGATAATCGCCACACTATCAAGGCTCTGGACGAAATCCCATGCCTTTTTGTAGCCATTTTCGGTATAAGTCATTCTCTGGGGTTTGATGTAGGGAGAATCTGTGCATTGAGTGATATGAATATCGCGTATATCGGTTTTCATTTATCTTAAATCCTTACTGCAATTCCTCAGCACCGCCTACTGGGAGACTCACGACAATAGATTCTTTTTGCTCCTCTTGGACCTGTACGAGAATGCCCTCAATCTGTCCTTTAAAATCATCGCTAAGCTTGGCAAAATGCTCTTTGTGGGCTTTGTCTAGCTCTTTTGTGGCGGCTTTGATATTGCCTAGCGGATTGACTGGCTGATTGTTTTTATACACACCAAAGTGTAGATGCGGACCTGTGCTAAGCCCGGTATTGCCCACTTTTGCGATGTATTGTCCTTTTTTGACATATTTGCCGGCTTTCATACCCGGAGCGAAGGAATTAAGATGTGCATACACGGTTTTGATACCATTTTCATGCCGCACTTCTATGACATTACCATAGCCGCCTTTTTGCCCCGCAAAGACGATAGTCCCACTTCCTGCTGCACTCACTATCGTGCCTTTTGGCGCAGCATAATCCACACCATAATGTGGTCGCACAAAGCCTAGTATGGGGTGTTTGCGCCCTAGAGAAAATTTTGAGCTAATACGCGCACCGACAATGGGCATAGAGAGTAAAAAGCCCTCGATCTCTTTGCCCTTGATGTCATAATAGCGTCCATTGTAAGCAAAAAGATAGTTTGGTTTTTTATTCGTTTCTACCATAGCGACTTTGATTTGGGCATTACCTAGAGGCTTGCCTAGGCGATATTTGCGATTGTAGATAAGCGCGACTTTATCGCCCTTTAACACGGTGCGGTTGAAACTAATGCTGTTTTTGTAGGCGTTGAGTAATTCATTGACAAGTCCCTGATCGTCAGTGATCTCCATAAGATCTTGATAGATGGATCGCTGGATAGAGAGCACAAGGCGCTGCTCGTTTTCAAAATACACGATAGGCGTGAAGTCCATCTTGTAGCCATCTTTGTAGCGAAAAATGTGAATCTGCATACCATCGCCGATGGGGATAAGGGCTTGCAAGAGGTTATTGTCATCATCAAACGCAGTGTAATACCGCACGCCCGCGTAAATCTCGCTTGTGAGCTCTCTATCCTCTGGAGGTAGATCGTAATACACACTCGCTGGAATGTTGTATTTTTGAAAAAACCCAAAAAGCGTGCTACCGCTCTCCCAAGTCTGACTGCTCACTACCGCGCCAAAAGCCACCTGACAAACCATGCAAAAGACCAAAAAATATTGTTTCATCGCTAGCCTTAAAGAAAATTGTAATGTGTGAATGATTAAACGCAATGCCACCAAATCGGTTTTTACAATCCTATCATAAAAATCATAAAAACACATATAATTTTCATTTAAGTTTTGCGAAAAAACCACGATATTGTGGGGATTATTGTCATGGTATAAAGGGTATTTGGTGAGAAATCTAATCATTGCAATCGTGGTAGTGTGTCTTGGTGCGATTATATATTTGGTGTTTAATTTTTTTGTTTTTGAGCGGCAAAAGCCTGTTTTTCAATCCCACTCTAGTCTCCCTACACATTGGAATCTCCAAGACGACTTATCGCTGCACTTTAGCGATGCAAGTGGGATACGAAGCTATAGCGTGGAGGTGCTATTAGATTCTCAAATCCTCTTTAGCCAAAACGAAGTGGTGCTCAATAAACCAAAAACTTTCGCACTCTCCCTCCCCAAGCCCCTCACTGAACTCAAAGACGGCACGACACTGCTCTATAAAGTCTGTGTGAATGATTGGAGCAATACAAATTTTTTCGCGGGCAACACGACTTGTGTCGATGTGTCCTTAGTGATTGATACTAGTGCCCCGCAGATTGAAATCCTTGCGCGCTCGCCAAAAATCTCGCGTAGCGGCAGTGCCTTTGTGCTTTTTAAAGTCAAAGATATCGCGCTAGATTCTGTAACGCTTAGCAATGGCAAAAACGAATTTCGCGCCTTTAAGCACACATTTAAAGACATCACTCTAGCACCAGATGAAGCCGTGTATGGGGCATTTATCGCGTGGCCCCTAGAGAATGTACTCTTTGAAGGTAGCATCAGGGCAGTGGATAAAGCGGCTAATAAATCGCAGATTCTGCTTCATTTCCCCAAAAATCTCAATGTCCCTATCCGCAAGTCTAATATACGCCTCAAGCCAGAATTTTTAGAATCCAAACTCCGATCTTTGCTCGATCAAATCAGCGATGTGCGCTATGATGAGTTTGCCGATGATAGAGAGCGGTTTTTGTTTATCAACGAACAGGCGCGCTCTAAAGATTCCAATCAGATTCTAGAAGCCACCACGACCACAATTTCAAACAAAAGCTACATATCCTTTGGTATCTCACCCTTTGCCGCGCTCAAAAACGCCATCATCGTGGGGTATTTTGGCGACGAGAGAAGTTATTATCTTGACAAAAACCTCGTGAGTGTAGCCTATCATATGGGGCTCGATCTCGCTAGCGTGCGCAATGCACCTATATTCGCTAGCAATGGTGGGGTTGTGATCCTGCGCCAATACCTAGGCTTGCATGGCAATACCGCCGTGATCTACCACGGCTTTGGGCTCTCAAGCCTGTATGCGCATATGTCAGATTCTATGCTCAAAGTGGGTGATGAGGTGGAGAGTGGCGACATCATCGGCTATACAGGCTCTAGCGGCTGGGCGTTTGGCGATCATCTGCATTTGGAGATCCTCGTGCAGGGACATGCAGTGAGTGTGCAAGAATGGACTAATCCAAAATGGGTAGAAGACAATATCAATGCTGTGTTTGAACAAGCCCATAGGCGACTACTAGAGCGTGTGTCATTTTGATACAAATTTTGCTTTTTGGCAAAACTTATGTATCACTCGCGCGGAGTAAATCCGCCCTTTGCTCCGCTTCGCGTGCATACAAAGAACTTATCAGAATCTAAGTGATTGCTTAGTGTCGCCACCTCATCGACACGATTTGGGCTAGCGTATTTTCTATAAACCAAGCTAGATTCGGGGAGTTTTAAGCCCAAATGCGCAACAATACAGCTTTTATATTCACATTTTAGGAGTTGCTATGAGATTTTGTAGTTTGATACTAGCGGGCTTACTAGGCGTCGCAAACGCTGCACACTGGGGATATAATGAGCATAATGGACCAAGCAAATGGGGTGAGCAGTATCCCGAATGCAATGGCAAAGAACAATCCCCCATCAATATCCTTACCAAAAATGCGACTTCAGCGAACAATACGCTCTCACTCGCCTACAAAATGGATTCTAAAAACATCATCAACAACGGGCATTCTGTGCAGGTGAATTTCACACAAAAGGGCGGTATAACCTATCAGGGCAAGGAATACAAGCTCGTGCAGCTGCATTTCCACACGCCTTCAGAAAATACGATCGATAATGTCGTCTATCCACTAGAGATGCATCTCGTGCATAATGATGCCGATGGTGGGCTGCTCGTGATCGGCGTGCTTTTTGAAGAGGGCAAGGCACACTCGGAATTACAAAAAATCATCGCAAATGCACCCAAAAAGAGTGGTGCGAGTGGCAAACTCACTAGGATCAATCCAGAGAATCTGCTGCCCAAATCACGCGCGTATTATGCGTTTGATGGGAGCTTGACGACCCCACCTTGTAGCCAAAAGGTGCAGTGGGTGGTGCTAGGGGAGCCTATCAGTGCTTCTAAAAAGCAGATTGACGCGCTGCATAAGATTATGCACGATAATTCACGCGATGTCCAGCCGCTAAATGGCAGGGAAATCAAAAGCGCCAAGTAGATTTCTATTATCTTGATACAAATTTTGCTTTTTGGCAAAACTTATATATCGCTCACGCGGAGTAAATCCGCCCTTTGCTCCGCTTCGCGTGCATACAAAGAACTTATCAGAATCTAAGTGATTGCTTAGTGTCGCCACCTCATCGACACGATTTGGGCTAGCGTATTTTCTATAAACCAAGCTAGATTCACACTCTCACCTCCCAATTTACCCAAAAATCCACGATCTAAGACGCAATGTGATAATGATGCGTATATTTGCGTATTTCCTATCCCAAATCTTCGTTCTTAAGATTCTTATAAGGGGGGCTATAATTAAGGCAGGTTTTTATCCAACTCAAAACACAACAATTTCACAAGGAATGAATGATGAAAATATCGCTTATCACTAGTCGCATACTTCTAGGCGCGAGTTTATGTAGTGGATGATAATATGCAAGAGCCCACAGGCGAGTGGGTAATAGAGACCCAAGCAGGACGATGCGTGGAATTTAAGGTCGATCCTTCGAATATCTTTGATATCGGTGGTGGTCATTATATCAACACCCTTCTATCAATACCCCAGAAGTGTATATCCAAGATCACTTTGGATATACACTAAATCCTTTGCGCTACAACACTTGGGGATTTGATATCACAGCTAATGTAGTATCTGTAGAGAATGGCTCGAGAATAATCCCAAATCAAGACGGAAATGGAACAACCTCAGAATCGATCACAGGTGCTATGATGGTCAATCAAGCCTCGAGCATCACAGGCTATCTCGCAGTCTATGGGAATGAAACCAATACCCCCACTATTGATGGAGGAGGAGACTTCCCAACCCTGCAGATTCAGAGCACTGGACAATATTATGATGGCTACCTCAAGGTAAATGGACATTTTGAGATGAGAAATGCCGGGCTTATGATCCAAAATTTTGGCAATCGCGATTCGCTCCTAGATGTTAGCGGTATAGCATTGATCCAAGATTCACTCATCGGCGTGGGCGTAGATGATCTAAGTAAAGCAAATCTCACCAACCACACGATCCTCACAGCTGCACAAGGCGTGCTCATAGGCAAATGGGACATAGCAAACGATACCAATGGTAACCAATTTCCTGATCGTGACGAGATCGATACTGCCAGCGACACGACATCAGTTGTAAGCGCGCTCTCTGTGGATCTAATCGATCTGATCCAAGATAACATGGATTTTAAAGATCAGAATCTAGATCTTTATCGCGGGGCGTTTGTTGGTTCTGCGGATCTAACCAATCTCACAAGCTATGATTTTGAGATTCAAGGCAATAAGCTAGTCGTGCATGGTGGGCTAGATGCTAGCAAACTCACAGCAAGCAATGTCCTAGATCTTGAGATCGCCATACGAGAAAGCCTCGTGGGTGGGACAAATGAAGAAAATAGCGGCACCTATTCGGGCTTACTCCAAGCTCTCCAAAGTGATCTCAATAATACAAATTCCTATCTAGGAATCCTCGCTGATGAGACCAAAAGAAAAGAGTTTGAAACCTTCCTCACAAACGCGATAAAAACACTACAAGATCAAATCAAAGGCTTAGAGGACAAAAAACAGCAAATTAGCACTGGCGGAGACACTGATACAAACACCACTCAAGGCTATCTCGATGTGATGCTAGGTAGCACCCACACAGCGGAGGACAAAGCCTACTTAGCCACTATCCTCGATGATATTGTAGCGACAGATTCAGTGATCGACAAAGGCTTCTTATCACTCAAAATCGATACTACCAAGCTTGGCAATATCATGACAAGTATCAATGCCGCAGGCAATCAATCCGCTAAAGACGATGCGAAAAAGACCTTTGAAATGATCCTTGGTGCAGGCAAGGGTGAGTACGTCAGCGCGAGTATCACACAGATGAGCAAAGATACTTTTTTCCACGATCTCACCACCGCGCTTAATACCGGCAACCGCACACAAAATGATGCGATCCTAACAAGCCTCATAGGTTCTTCCACAAATGCCACCATCGGTATGAATGCCGTTGCTAATGCAGGATTTTTCAAAGACTTAGAATCTATAGCGCACTTTGTGGGATTAAACTACTACTACAGCTCCACACCAAATCACACACAATCAAACGGACTCGCGCAAAATATAGCAGCCTATGCAAACAATGCTATGAGCGTGGAAATAGGCTTAGAGACACGAAAATATTTTTCTGAAAGCTCCTATCTCTTCGTGATCCCAAAAATCGAGCAATATGTGCTAAACAGCGGCGGGGACTATATAGCAAGCTTCGTGGGCTCTAGCACAGCCTTTAGTATCGCAAGCACAGATACGAGCAAGACTTATGGGCAGCTTATCGTAGGTGGCAACATCGCCTTTAACGACTCATTTAGTATGAATGTGGGCGTGGGTGCTAAGCAGATTTTCGCAGGGCAGGTAGATGACAAGAATGAAACATACTTAAGTGGAAACCTAGGAGTGAAGTGGAAGTTTTAGAATCTAGTCTAAGAGTTTGCGTGTCGCTCTGCGTCGCTAAGCAAAATACCTTGCACACGCAACAAACTAGCAGCGATAAAGAGCCTACACAAGTCTTACACAAACACCTCACATAAACAGGCGATAATCTTAACTACGCCTCTTGGGATCACTCCTTCTAGGCGCAGATTCATATAAATTCATCAAGAGACTTAAAGTCCCTTGAATCTCTCTGATAGCTTCTCTATGCGTTCATTTAGCTCATCAAAATCCCGCGCACCATCAAGATAACCAAAAAACTTATTTTTAAGCGCTTGGAGATTTTTAAAGGTATCAATCGCCTTTTCTCCCTCTGGTGTGAGGCGCGTGCCGCTATCTTTGCCCCCACCGGCATTGGAGATGACTAGCGGATTTGGTGCGGAGAGTTTATTAGCGATATCCACATTATCCCACGCTGCTTTATAGCTCATTTTCATTTGCTTGGCAGCTTTGGCGATGGAGCCACTTTGCTGTATGCGCTCTAGGAGCTCGATACGCCCCACGCCCAAATAACTTTTAGAATCTTTAGTGATCCACAATCGAGAATCTATATTCATAACCCACCTTTTTAGAATCTAATACACCACCACATACACTACGCGTGGTCCATGCACACCAAACACCGTTTGTAGCTCAATATCTGCCGTTCGCGAAGGTCCTGCTACAAAAATGATATTTGTAGGCAGGATTTCCTTGCCACTTCGCTCTCTCTCATAGGCTTTGATAGATTCTATCCCTGCATAGAGATTTTCGACGATAGTTTCTTTTTTCAAAAGATAAATGCAATTATTGGTGATGAGTGAAGAGAGACGTGGAGCATTTGGGTTAGCACTTAAGCCCACGATTCCTAGATTTGCCACACCACAGCGCGCCTCCACGATAGAAGTATCAATCCCAAAAAGTTCCTCACGAGCCAAATCTACACTTTGTGTGTAGGGGATTAGCTTAGATTCCACACCTGTAAGCTCTAGCTTCACATCAGTGTTATACAGCACTTGTTTTGCTTGCACTTCTTTGAGAATCTGCTCTATGGTAGATTCTAGACTATCCACGCTAGATTCACGCACGATTGCCTTATTGTTGGTTTGGTTGAGTTTGTATTCTTCCAAAAGCTCTGCGTGTGTGTAGTTCATAGGATTAGCATAATGCACCTTGGGACTAGGAATATGTGTGTTGTTTTTAAGAGAATCTCGCACGCGTCCTAAAATTTCACTTTTACTCATAAATCACTCCTTGCATTTGGGATACTTTTTTGTGGAGATTGCCGCTAATTTGTGGAAACTCGCGGTATTTCACCCAAGATTTTAGCAATGGCACAAAGGGTGCAAACACCTTGCCAAGTGGTGCGAAAATCCCTGCCATAGTAAGCACAAACCGCCATTTGCTAGGATTTGTCGCTAGGCTTGCAAATTGTCGCATTGCTTTTATTTCAGCTGGATTTTGCGTGCTAGAATCTGTCCCTACCACGCTTTTACGCCCCTGCCCCACACGCTCACTACGCAAATCCCTAATGAGTTCAGCAAGTGGGATTTTTACCGGACATACTTCGCTACACCGCCCACAGAGTGAGCAAAGATCAAGCATAGGGCTAAATTTGTTTAGCCCAAAGATTTGTGGAGAGATTACCTCGCCAATAGGTCCGGGATATGTGCTTAGATAAGCGTGTCCGCCGATTTTGTCATACACCGGGCAGTGGTTTAGACAAGTGCCACAGCGGATACAGCTAAGTGCGCGATAATAATGTGAATCGCTAAGCATTTGGGAGCGGTTGTTGTCTAACAAAATAATATGCACTTCTTTGGGTCCATCAAGTTCGCCCTCTTTGCGTGGAGAAGTGATGATATTATTGTAGCAAGTTACCGGTGCGCCAGTGGCAGAGGGGATAAGCAGGGCATTAAGCGTGGAGGCATCTTCAAAGCTTTCAATGACTTTTTCTATCCCACAAAAAGCGATATGAATGTCGCATGCTGTGGTGCTCATACGCCCATTACCCTCGTTTTCTAAGAGCCATATCGCCCCTTCATTAGCGATGGCAAAATTCACGCCACTAAGCCCAAGCCTAAATTCCTTAAACTCCTTGCGTAAATGCACGCGTGCAATTTCATTGAGTTTTTCAGGCTCAGATTCTAGTGGTGCGCCAAGCTTTTGGTGAAAAATCTCGCCAATTTGGTAGCGGTTTTTGTGGATAGCTGGAGCGACGATATGCACGGGCGGCTCATCGATAAGCTGGATAATAATCTCGCCTAGATCCGTCTCAATTGGCTCTAGCCCTTTTTGCTTCAAAAACGCATTGAGGTGGGTTTCCTCACTCGCCATTGACTTGCCTTTTAGAATCTTAGTAATGCCATTTTTTTGCATCACTTCAAGCACGATTTGGTTTGCTTCCTCGCTGTTTTTTGCCCAATGGATAATAAAGCCATTTTTGAGGGCATTAGATTCAAAAGTCTCTAGCAGGTTATCAAGCTTAGAGAGGTTTTTTTGCTTAATCTCCTTGCCCTTTTGACGCAACGCCTCCCAATCCAAAAATCGCGTAGAAATAAGCTTTTTACGATTGCCTTTAAGCGTATCCATCACGCTTAGAAGGTTTTTGCGAAGTTGTGCGTCCTCTAGTTTGGTATGCACGATATCGTGGTATTGTTGTTTGATACTGCTCATATTTCCCTCCTTATAGTCCGATTCGCTGTGCTAAGAAATCATAGAGGTGCATAGGTTTGACATTCACGCCTTGCTTTTTCATCGCACCAGAGATATTGAGCAGACACCCAGAATCTGCACTCAAAATATACTCCACGCCCCTTGAGGCAATATCCTGCACTTTTTGAGTAACCATAGCATTAGAGATTTCAGGCTCTTTGACGCTAAAAGTCCCGCCAAAGCCACAGCATTCTTCCTCGCGTTCTAGCTCGATAAGCTCGACATTGCTAAGGCTTCTGATGAGATTTTTTGCAGAATCTATACATTTGGCTGTCCGCAGTGCGTGGCAGTTACTATGCCAAGTAACCTTAGTAGGTGCGCCCTTATCTTCATAACGCACCTTTAGCACTTTGTCCAAAAACTCGCTAAGCTCGTAGATTTTGCTACTAAATTCTCGCGCTTGAGATTCATACTCACTTCCTTCAAAAAGCTCGATATAATCGACTTTCATCATTCCCGTGCAAGAACCACTAGGTAGGATAATAGGCTCATTGCCTTTGAAAAGATTCATATTATGGAGGGCGATTTTTTTGGTCTCCTCATAATACCCAGAGTTAAAGCTAGGCTGTCCGCAACAAGTTTGGTCTTTTTTGAAGATGACTTGCACGCCTTCTTTTTGCAAAAGCTTTATGCTATTGACACAGGTATCGGCAAACGCTGCTGCACCAATACAGGTCGAGAAAAAATACACTTTCAAGATTGGCTCCTTGCTCTAGATTTGTTGTCTTCCATATAATACCCCAATCCTGCTTAAGCAATATCAAGAGAGTTTTTTTCTTTTAGAATTTATTAAGTTTTGTTTCAAAATTACATTTTTTACAGATTTGTGTGCGGAGTTTTGGTATTTGCCCTTGAGTTTTATGAAAAAATTGTTAAGATAGGGGTATAGGCGTTGTATATTGTGTTTTGAATCTTTTCGAAATTCTAATGCACATCATAACAATGCTTTGGATTTTGATTGTATGGAGGTGTTTCTTATGGAAACTCAAGTGATGGAGTGGGTGCAAAATTACGATCCACTAAATAATATGTGGCTAAGCGCGTTTGTGGCGTTTTTGCCTATTGCGATGTTTTTTGTCTCGCTCGTCGTGTTCAAGACCAAGGGGCATACAGCAGGGTTTTTGACCGTAGTATTGGCAGCGATCATCGCAGTGTTTGTGTATGATATGCCGGTGGATAAAATGCTTTGGAGTTTTGTGTATGGGGGGCTTTATGGTGTATGGCCGATTGCGTGGATTATCATCGCGGCAATTTTCCTCTATAAGATCACGGTGAAATCTGGATATTTTGATATATTGCGTGAATCTATCATCGCCATTACGCCAGATCAGCGGATTCAAGTTATCCTCATTGGTTTTTGTTTTGGGGCGTTTTTGGAGGGAGCGATTGGCTTTGGTGGTCCCGTGGCGATCACAGCGGCATTACTCGTGGGGCTAGGCTTGCGTCCATTATATGCGGCGGGACTATGTATGATCGCAAATACAGCACCTGTTGCTTTTGGTGCGGTTGGTATCCCAATCACTGCGATGGCAAAGGCAGTTGATGTCCCTGCAATTGAGATTTCCGCGATGGCAGGGCATATGCTCCCACCACTCTCACTTTTTGTGCCGTTTTTCCTCATTTTCTTGATGAATGGCTTTAAAGGCGTGAAAGAAACTTGGCCTGTGGCTCTTGTGGCAGGTGGAAGCTTTGCTATCGTGCAATACATCACTGCAACACATCTAGGACCAGAACTACCCGATATCGCTTCAGCGGTAGTATCTATCGTTGCGGTTGCGGTATTCCTTAGATTCTGGCAGCCAAAAAATATCTTCAAGTTTGATGAAAGTGTAGGTGGCAGCGCGACTATAGAGGCGAAAAAATACTCTACCAAAGACATTGTGCTTGCGTGGTTGCCATTTGTGCTTCTTATCTTGGTAATCGTGATTTGGACGCAGGGCTGGTTTAAAGATCTCTTTGTGGCTGCAGGTGCGAAACTCTCCACTGGTGGCGTGGCACAAGAAGCTGGGATTTTGAATTTCTCTGTATTTAATGTCGCTTTCCCAAGCCTTGCAGAGATCATGCAGCATTATCCTGTCGTGCCAGAATCTAAAGGCAATGTAGCGGTAAAATCTGTGCTTGAATTCTCACTTATCAATGCCACAGGAACTTCGATCCTCATCGTAGCCATCATCACGATGTTTTTGCTCAAAGTCAAAGTCTCTACCGCGGTGGCGACTTTTGGCGAGACTTTAAACGAGATGAAATTTGCCATCCTCACTATCGTGCTTGTGGTGGGCTTTGCATTTGTTTCAAACTATAGTGGTTTATCAGCATCTTTGGCACTAGCACTTGCACAAACCGGTGATGCTTTTGCATTCTTCTCGCCTGTAGTGGGTTGGATCGGTGTGTTCTTAACCGGTAGTGATACAAGCTCAAATCTCCTCTTTGGAACCTTACAGCAGCTTACGGCTAGACAGCTTGATATTCCAGAAGTGCTATTCCTCGCGGCAAACTCTGTAGGTGGGGTCGTGGGCAAAATGATCTCCCCACAAAGTATCGCGATTGCTTGTGCAGCGGTGGGATTAGTCGGTAAAGAATCTGATCTCTTTAGATTCACAATCAAGTATTCTATACTCTTTGTGATTGGTATTGGTATATTCACCTATGCCATCGCATTTTGGATACCTTGGATTATCCCTTCAGCATAGGCATTACCTCCCTTAGATTTATTAGATTCTAAGGGGGGACTCTAAAGATTTATCAATAACGAGATTTTAGATAATGAAACATATCAGACATTGCGTGTGCGTTGGATGTTTAAGTCTTATTATGAATATATCTTTGGCACAGGCGAAAAGCGGCTTTGAGATCTTTGGTGATGTGATGCAGGTGCTGCCCTTTGCAATGATGACATACAGCTATGCCACAGATGATATACAGGGTGTAAAGCAGCAAGCTCTAGGATCAGCAGTAACACTAGCAAGCACACATCTTATCAAACAGGGATTTGTGATCCTCTCGCGCTCTAATGAAAACCTCGCAAGTATTTCACAACGCCCAAACAATGGCAGCTATGATGGTTTTCCCTCCGGACACACATCGTTTGCGTTTTCTGCGGTGGGATTTGCGCATAAGCGGTATGGCTGGAAATTTTCTGTGCCTTTGGGGGTTTTGGCTACTCTCACGGGTGCTTCACGCGTGTATGCACAGCGGCATACCACGGAGCAAGTCCTCGCTGGTGCAGCTTTGGGATTTTTTGTCTCATACGCTTTTGCTAGCAAACTAGAATCTCATAATATCGCACTTGCTGTTGGTATCACGCCTCACAATGGCTATATACTCAATGTATATAAGCGTTTTTAAAATTGGAATATCTTTTGCTTTACAGATGAAAAATCACATCAAAGGAATGAAATATGAAACACAAAGTGCTCAGAGGTTCTGTCGTAGCAGCTATCGCATTAGTGATGGGTGGTTGCAGTTTGCTTGATATGGGAGGCGAGACACGCGGTGCGAACAATGGACTGATACCACCAAGTGCGCAACCAAACTACGCACCAATCCAGCCGCCTACATATCCCCCTATGCCCGGCTATAACACAAATCCAAATCTTATGGCACAACCAGCTCTAGCACAGCCACAGCGCGTCAATACGATGGTGATCGATAAAGTCGAGGTTTCTGGTATGCGTGATCATGATCGTGATCCAAAGTTTGAGCGAGATGAGATCATCACACCCAAACAATCAGAATCTCTGATCCCAAATTCACCGATGCTCACAGAAAACAATGTGATCGAGCTTAATGCAGTGGGTATGGGGATACCACCAGAAAACACCATTTCACCCGGTCAGGCTATGGCTCTTGCTAAACGCGCTGCAATCGTAGATGCGTATAGGCAAATCGGTGAAAAAATGTATGGTATCCGCTTGAATGCACAAGATACGGTAAAAGATATGGTAGTACAAAATTCAACCGTCAAAACAAAAGTCCAAGCCCTCATTCGCAATGCAGAAATCAGCGAGAGCATCTGGAAAGATGGTGTGATGCAAGTGAGTATGCAGCTAAAGCTTGATGGTAGAATCTGGCATAAAGTCCTCTCTGGCGGTAAATAATCCATCATAATGCACAAGAGAGCTTCGTATTTTCTTTGTGTTGTTTGTGCTGTTTTGTTCAGTGCGTGTGCAGAGCTTAGTGATAGCTTCTCCACGCTCTTTCAGACAGGCGAGCAATCCTCTCAAGAAGAAATCATCAAACCCACAAAGTTTAAAATCCTTGAGATTCGATCTCCCCAAATTTCATTTTATGACTTCTCCACAATCACATACAAGAAAAAAAGCACAGAGTTAAAGCTCTACAAACTCGGCAAAGTCGTGGGAAACATCACAATCAAGCCATCATCGATTTGTTTTAATGAGGATTGTCTGGGAAAGTGGAATGCGGCAAAAAATTTCTTTGGTGCGGTGAGCTATGGGGATTTGTTTGAGGATATTATCTTTGGGCGCGACATTTTTGATGGCGAGGGCAAGGGGATATCCCCAAGCGGCTCGATGGTGCAGTGGTTTGTGAAGTCTGGACAAGAAATTTATTACGAGCGCAACGATGCCTATACGATTTTTCAAAACAAAAGCAACGGCGTACTCATAGGCATACAAAAATACAATGTCAAAAGCAAGAAAAATAAGCCTAATGGAGGGCAGAATTAAGCTCGATTTTTCTATTACTCCTAAAAGCGATCATTTTACCAGTTGTAGAATCTTGCCTAAAATGCACGCCATTTTTGCCCGAAAGCTCTCTGCCTTTATAAAGCCCACTGGGGTTGATAACAAAATCCACATTGATCTGTGCAAGCTTTTCTGCTTCTGCCTTAGGGATCTCAAAGATCGTGCCAGCTAGCACCGCGATCCCACCATCGACGATACAGCCATCGCCTAAACTGATACCTGTGGAGCTATTCACACCAAGCAGGCAATTTTTGCCGATACTAATGGGGTCAGAGTTCCCTCCGCTTAACACACCTAGGATACTCGCACCTCCGCCAATATCACTACCTTCGCCAACCACGACACTTGAGGAGATTCTACCCTCATTCATACACGCACCCATCGCACCAGCGTTGAAATTCACATAGCTAGCTCCGGGCATTTGCGTATAGCCACCAGTACCTAGATACGCACCAAAGCGAGTTTTAGCCGTATCAAGCAGGCGAATATTGTCATATTGTGGAATCACCTGCATAAGATAGCGCGGGAATTTATCCACAAAATCGATAGCAGGGAATTTATTTTTGAGCTTGAGCGTGATCTCTTTTTTGCGTAGCCACTCTAGCTCATAGGGCTTGTTGCCACTCCACGCGACATTGCTAAGTAGCCCAAAGATTCCATCGAGATTGAGACTACGAAGTGGTGCCTTGCCCAAAGAGAGGGCTAATAGCTTCATATACGCGCTCTCCACGCTTTGACACACAGAATCCGCATACAGCACACAGAATCTATACTTCGCTTCACCACGACAAGTCCTAAGCTTGCCTTTTTTGGCGATTTTGTGCAATTCTAGGATCACTTGAATATTTTTGTGTGTCTCGCTATCACACAGAGATTCACACAAGAACGGCTCATAAAGCTCTAGAGCTTTTTGCAAAAAACTCTCATTGATGCCATACACAGACTCATTTTCATTTTGTGAGATGAGTGAATCTGCCTGCTTGGCAGCATAAGAAAGCACGGCGTATGTGCCTAGATTCTCACCTTGCCAATTGAGCAATGGATAGGTCGCACAAAGGATTTTTTGTGAGCATTTGCCTATATCCACGCGTGCGATCCCAAAACCTAGTGGCTGCTTATAATCGGGATCCTTTTGAAATGAATCAACGAAGTTTTTAAATTTTTCCATATTTTGTCTCCTATAATTTAGGCTAATTTGTGTGCAAAAAGCAGGAATTGTAGCAAAAATTTAGCTAAGAATGCTTAAGTAGAGACAAATACCAAAATGAGTAAAAAAGTAATAAGCCCTAAGATTTGATTGCAAAATTTACTTTGTGTTTAGAGTTTAATAGAGCCTTAATATTGAAACCTATAGAATCTAAGGTGTTCAGAAATACCAAAAATAAGGAGTGGATATGCAGAATAATAGTCTTGCTTTAGAATACGACTACAGCATAGCGAAGTTATTCGTGTTTTCTGTGCTAGCATTCGGCTTTGTTGGATTGCTTCTTGGCGTGGTTGCCGCATTTCAGCTTGCGATCCCAGAGCTCAATCATCTCGCATCAGAATATGGGACTTTTGGGAGGATAAGACCATTACACACTAATGGCATTATTTATGGATTTACCTTGAGCGGTATTTGGGCATCTTGGTATTATTTGGGGCAAAGAGTGCTAAAAATCAGCTATCTTGAACACCCATTTTTGCGTGTCGTTGGACTATTGCACTTTTGGCTTTATATCGTGCTTATGGTTTTGGCGGTGATCACGCTTTTTGGAGGTTTGACCCAGTCTAAAGAATATTCAGAGCTTATTTGGCCTCTTGATATTTTAGTGGTTGTAGTATGGGTGCTTTGGGGTGTTAGCCTCTTTGGTAGCATGGGAGTGAGGAGAGAAAAAGTCATCTACATTTCATTATGGTATTTCATAGCGACATTTGTAGGTGTTTCTGCACTCTATATTTTTAACAACCTTTCTGTTCCTACAGGCTTGGTAGCTGGTGTGGGTAGCTGGTGGCATTCGATCTCATTTTATGGTGGGACAAACGATGCGATGGTGCAGTGGTGGTGGGGACATAATGCGGTGGCATTTGTATTCACTTCTGGTATCATTGGGCTTATCTATTATTTCTTACCAAAAGAATCTGGTCAGAGAGTGTTTTCATATAAACTCACACTCTTTTCATTCTGGGGCTTGATGTTTGTGTATATTTGGGCTGGCGGACACCACCTCATCTATTCGACGACTCCGGATTGGATTCAGACACTTGGCTCGGTATTTTCTGTGATTTTGATTTTACCTTCTTGGGGAACAGCGATTAATATGCTTCTCACAATGCGTGGTGAGTGGAATCAGATTAAAGAATCTCCAATGATAAAATTCTTAATCCTTGCTTCTACATTCTATATGCTCACGACTCTTGAGGGACCGATTCAGTCTATCCGTTCTGTTAATGCGTTGGCACACTTCACTGATTGGATCATTGGGCATGTGCATGATGCGGCGCTTGGCTGGGTAGGATTTATGGTGATCGTGGCTGTGTATCATATGGTGCCTAGAATCTTTAAGCGTGAGATTTACTCCAAAAAGCTTATGGACGCACAGTTCTGGGTGATGACTACGGGTATTATCCTCTACTTCTCAAGTATGTGGATTGCGGGTATTACTCAAGGTATGATGTGGAGAGCGACAAACGAGTATGGAAGCTTGATTTATAGCTTTATTGATACAGTGCGTGATATCGTGCCATACTACTATATTCGCGCGATCGGTGGCTTGCTCTACTTGGTTGGTTTCATTGTGTTTCTCTACAATGTCTTTATGACTATTTCCTCTGGTAGAGTGCTTGACAAAGAACCTGCCAACGCTACACCTATGGCAGCTTAAGTAAGGAGGTAGGTTATGTTTAGTTTTTTAGAAAGAAACCCATTCTTTTTCACACTTGCTTTTTTGGTTGTGTTTGCTATCGCTGGGCTTGTGGAGATTCTGCCCGGGTTTGCTAAAACAGCGCGCCCCATTGAGGGATTGCAGCCTTATAGTTTGCTAGAGACTGCAGGACGACAAGTCTATATTGCAGAAGGCTGCTACAACTGCCACTCTCAGCTTGTGCGTCCGTTTAAAGCCGAAACAGATCGCTATGGCGCCTTTAGTCTTAGTGGTGAGTATGCGTATGATAGACCATTCCTTTGGGGATCTAAGAGGACAGGTCCGGATTTGCATAGAATCGGTGACAAAAGCTCCACAGACTGGCATGATGGGCATATGTGGGAGCCTACTTCGCGTGTAGCGGGTTCTATCATGCCTGCGTATAAACATCTCTATACAAAAAATGTGGATTTTGAAACCGCGTTTGCAGAGGCTTATACACAAAAAGTGGTGTTTAATGTGCCCTATGACATAGAAGGTGGCGTGCAAATCGGTGCAGACGAATATGTCAGAGGCGATGTCAATACGCTTGCAAAAGCAAAAGAGATCTTTATGCAAGAAGCTAAAATGATCGTTGATGAAATGGTCAATCAAGATGTCAAAGCGGCATTTGAAAAAGGCGAGGTTAAGGAGATTGTCGCGCTTATCGCTTATATGAATAGCTTGAGCCAAAAGCGCCGATCGCCGCTACAATAAAGGATAGATGATGTTCGTGGAGTTCATAGGTGAATATGCGGGTGTGCTCTACACGCTTGGCACACTTGGGCTTGTAGTGTTTTTGTATAGCTATGCCTATCATATGTATGCTGCGCAAAAAAAAGGCGAGAGAGACTATGAGAGATATGCAGACTTGGCATTGCACGATGGCTTAGAAGATGAACTCATCGAACCACGAGGCAATACAATCAAAAAGTAAGTAAGGAGGAGTTTCATGCAATGGTTTAATTTATCAGACAGCGTAAATGCCCTAGCATTGTTAGGCGCAGTAGTCATTTTAGTGCTTACTGTGTTTATTATGGGCTTGTATCTTAAGAAAATCAAAGATGCAAAACAAAGCGATGGCGAGCAGCTTGATCATAATTGGGACGGCATAGGTGAGTTTGCCAACAATATCCCTATCGGCTGGGTAGCTTGCTTTAGTGCCGTGATTCTTTGGGGATTTTGGTATTTTTTCCTAGGATATCCACTCAAGTCTTTTTCACAGATTGGGGAATACAACCAAGAAGTGCAAAAATACAATGCTGCGTATGCAGAAAAATGGAATGGTTTAGAATCTGCAGATCTTAAAGAGATGGGGCTTAGTATATTTCAAGTGCAATGTGCTCAATGCCATGGTCCAGAAGCTGATGGTATGGATGGCAAAGCACAGAATCTTGTTGCTTGGGGCAAAGAAGAGGGTATCATCGATGTGATCAAGCATGGCGGCAAAGGACTAGGCTATATGATGGACGAAATGGCGCCTGTAGAAGTCAGTGATGAAGAGGCTAAAGCTATCGCAGCCTATGTGATGAAAAGCCTCTCTGCCAAAAAAGAGACTAAATACCCCCTAGATGTAGAAAAAGGTAAGGAGCTTTTTGAGATTCACTGCACCGCGTGCCACGGCGATAATGGCAAGGGTATGGAAGGGACAGCCTTGGATTTGACTACTTATGGCTCAACTGCACTGCTTCATAAGGTGCTAAATCACGGCAAACGCGGTCATATCGGTATTATGCCTTCTTTTGGCTATGCAAACTTCGCACCAGCCCAAGAAGAAGCACTTAATGCATATATCCAGTCATTGAGTATTCAGGAATAAGGAGGGTAGCTATGAATAAATTATTTGGTCTTAATGGACTTGCAGGGTTTTTGATAGCGGTTGTGGCTTTGCTTGCGGTAGTAGGGTTTTTGGGGACTTGTGCCATCAAGACCCAGCAAGACCAAGCGACAAACTTCTACAAAATAGAATCTCAGAGTAGTATTGAGCAAAATGTCAAAGATGCCTCTGTGTATTACAAAAATGCAAAGGAGTAGCCCATGAAGCTAACACTTATGGAAAAGGTGCTTGCCGCACTTATCATCATCACTATCTTAGCGACGATTGCCATGCCTTTTATTCCTGATCTCTTTTTGCACCTTGTGTAGATGAGAGTTATTGTATTGTGCCTTATGTGTTTTGGGTTGGCACTAGCCCAAAACACGATGAGTGAATCTAAAGCCGTGGGCTATGTGCCCATACAATTTGCCCAAGATGATGATAATCTACTCGTGCCTAAGACAAAGGAGTTTATCGATAGGCTAGGGGCGGAGCTTTTGGAGAAAACGGGATTTTTGCTTAAGGTAGTCGTGGTAGAAGATAGCCAAAAAGCCCTTGCTGCTTTAAGCAAAGAACTCGCTACAGAATCTACAGATTTTGCACCAAATCCTGCGCCCACTACAGATTCTCACACCTCCCGCGATATCCGCGCACAGGCGCGAGAGCTCTACAAGCAATACCTCCAAGATTCTGCCCTTCTCAAGCCCTATGCGATGATAGTGATGTATGTCAAAGATCAGCAGATTGAGTTTGTGCTAAGCAATAGGGAAGTGTTTGACAAGGACTTAGAGGAGCGCGTGTATTTTGAATATATGGTGCCCCTGCTCCCAAAGCGCGGCGAGAGCCCTAAGAGGGAGCAAATTTCAGCCATTATGTTTAATGGATACAGTGAAGCAGCGGATTTGGTAGCGCTGCACTATGGCAAAGCCCTAGAGCTCAATGTCCCGCGCGATGAGAGCGGGGGCAAGGAATTTGTCAAAATCGCTATGATCACTATGCTCGCTGCACTGCTTGGCGTGCTTGCATTTGTGTATATCACATCAAGATTTTTCAAAAAATAAGGATAAAGTATGAAAAAAAATTACTGGCCTATGGCAATTGTGGGGATTATCCTCTTTGGTGTGGTGGTCATCACTGCGGGAGTTATAGTCGCTATCAAGCACCCCGCAATCGATGAAGAGATGTATGGCGGCAAAAAGCGCGATATTGATGAACATATCAACATCATATTCCAAGAGCAGCGAGAGTTTGAATCTAGTGCTAAAGTCATACTCCACACAGGATCCGATCAGATCACACTCCAGACCCCCTACCTCAACAAAGCGCCTCAAAAATCGCAAACCCAGCCAAAACTCACTCTGCCCATGCACCTTGAGGTGCTTGCAGATTTTTCTCTACATATCCATGGCGCGGATCTCACGATCACGAGCTTCATACCAGATGTGCCCGATAGCGCGCCTATAGCACTGCTTGGCGATGACATTGATTACACAGAATCTGCCACCAAAATAGAGCAGGCTTTTCCCAAGACAGGGCGCTACAAGCTAAAGATTCGCATACACTACAGCACGAAGTCAGATTCACAGAATCTAGATTCTACAAACGCGCAATCCAGCGCCCAAAAATCCGCGTATTTCGAGCAAGAAGTCTTCTACACTGCTAGTGATTCTGTCTCTAACACCGCTAAGTAAGGTATAGAATCTAATGATGCGAGGTGGGTTTGTGATGGTGGAATGCGTGCTTGGCTTGGTGCTGTGTGCGCTAGCATTGGGGATTGTCTTTAGTTTCCAGCATTATATGAGCCATAGGCTTGCTTCCCTCCGCACGCAGACAAGCAGTGGTGCGGATATGCTCCATATCCTCTCCACCACACCCCAGACTTCTAGTCTCCAGAGCAGCACGCACACATACGAAGTGCGCCACTACACCTACCACAAAGATACGCTACTACCCTACACACTACATTACTTCGAGCCACTTTCTGTGCGATAGGTAGATATGCGTTGCTCACGGGCTTTTGTTGCGTTTGAAATGCTATGGAGTGTCGTGATATTTGGGATTATTGGGATTGCGTGTTTTAGCGTGGCATTGCATTTCACGCGCTTTATGGCGATAAGCTCTCCAGAGAGATTGCTAGATTCTCAAATCGCCCTTTTACGGATTCAAAATCTCCTTGCTCAAAGTATAGATTTACACTTAAGTCCTACAAGTGCGGATTTTTTACTCTTAGACTCAGAGCGAGTACTCGGCTATGGGGATAAGACATTTGCTAACGCACGTTTTTATAGCGACACGTTGCTCCCGCGCGCACCTATTGAGATTCACGCAGTGCAGAGCGATGAGCTTGTCTTTAGCACACCTTTTAGTGTGGATAGTTTTATGGTGGGTCAAAACCTCGTGCTTGTGTGCCAAAGAGCGGTGGATTCAGAGGAATTTATAGAATCTCCTGCCAAGATCGTGAGCGTGGGACGTGATCGGATTAGGCTAGATTCTGCTCCATCATCGCTGTGCCGCGCGGTGCTTCCCCTACAGGATAGACGCATAGAGATCGCCTACCACCACGACACACTTTGGCTCAATCAAGAGATATTGCTAGAAAATGTGCGTAATTTTAGCTTTGATCTTGTGCCCAATACGCGCTTTGTACGTTTTAGATTTTGCACTCAAACGCAATGTTTTGAAGGTGGGAGCTTCGTGGGCGTGAAGGCTGCGTTTTTATGAAAAACACCAAGACCACAACAGCAAAGGGCAAAAAATCTATGCGTAAGGCATTTTGTAGCTACTATGCGGTATTTATGCTTGCGTTTGTGTCGATGTGTATAGGCTCCATTATCGCACTTTCGCCAAACGCCCCGCTCTCCCATATCCATGCTTACACACAACTCCAGCTTTATGCTAAAAGTATGTATGAGATGCAGATTCTCTGTTTGCAATCTTTTGACTATACGCGCTGCCAGCACCAAGAGTTTAGTCCTCATTCACACTATCATATCCAGAGCCAACTTACACCATTTGGGGATTCTCTCCTGCTGCTTGATGTGAGCGCACAGGTGCATAATCCCATTACTTCAATGCGACAAAATGTCTTAAATAGACACATTATTCTAAAAAGATAGCTTTTTAATCATCTATTTTGCAAATTTATTCTACAATAGTGCATATTTTATCAAAGGAGTTTGTATGTTTCACGAGTATAGAGATGAGGTTACACAGCTAAAGACACACGATGCGCATTTTGCTAAGATCTTTGATGAGCATAATGAGCTAGATGATCGTATCAAGCGCATAGAAGATGGTGAGGAACTGCTCACTGATATGGAGCTTGAAGTGCTCAAAAAACAAAAATTGCGCCTCAAAGACGAAGCCTATGCGATGATCCTCAAATATCGCAAAGAGCATGGCAAATAAGCGCAAAAGCAGAATCTATGCATATCGATGACACGACCTTAGCCAAGCTTCAGCGGCTTGGAAATATCAGTATCGATGAGGCTAAGCACGATGAGATCAAAGCCCAGCTTGATGAGATTCTAGGATTTGTCGAAAATCTCAATACCCTCAACCTTGAAGAGATCGCGTCGATCCAAGAGCAAAAAACACCATTGCGTGATGATATGGTAGTGAATGCACATATCGCTCAAGATGTGCTAGGGTGCGCACCCAAAGCTCAAGATGGGTTTTTTATCGTCCCTAAAATCATCGAATGAATCTAGATTCTATCAAGCTCCCATCAGAGTGGAAAGAACTACTTAGAGAGGAGCTTGAGAGCGCGTATTTTGACCAAATCAGAGACTCCTACTACGCCCAGCTCAAGCACGGCAAGATCCTCTATCCGCCTCCACGATTATTATTCCACGCATTTGACATCACCCTTCCACAAGACACGCGTGTCGTCATACTTGGACAAGATCCCTATCATGGCAGTGTGGCAGTGCGTGATGGCGATCACATCGTGCAGATTCCACAGGCTATGGGCTTGTCGTTTTCTGTACCCTCACCCCTACCACCCCCGCCGTCGCTTAAAAACATCTACAAAGAGCTTGCGCGCACCACGGACTTTGTCCCACCCACACACGGGGATCTAAGCGCGTGGGCAAAACGTGGCGTGCTACTACTCAATAGTATCCTAAGCGTGGAGGCAAACGCTCCTACCTCTCATAAGAATCTTGGGTGGCAACGCTTTAGCGATGCAGTGATCGCTAGGCTTTCAACATCGTATGAAGGCATTGTGTTTATGCTATGGGGCAATTACGCTAAACAAAAGACAGAGCTTATCAATAGCACCAAACATTGTATCATCACCGCGCCACACCCAAGCCCGCTTGCTAAAGGATTTGTGGGGAGTGATTGTTTTCTCAAGGCAAATGCCTATCTAAAGGCACGCGGAATCGATATGGACTGGAGGCTGTAAGTGCGGATAGCACTCTGTGTATGTTTGTGTATCCAATGGGGCTTTGGCGTGGGTATGTTTGAATCTATGCGCGCGTATTTTTGGTACAAAAACGGACATTATGAGCAAGCCCTGCAGGACTATGAGCGAATCTACGCCCAACACAAACTCTGCCACAACGCCTACAATCTCGCGAATGTGTATTACAAAATGGGCGTGTATGCTAGCGCGGTTCGGCTCTATCAGGAGGGTTTGGAGCTGCCCTGTGCCCAGTCGCATTATGCGCCTGTGTGGCATAATCTAGGCAATGCCCTCTTTGCGCTCGGACGCTATGTGGAAGCCTATCATGCATTTGAAAATGCTCAGAATCTAAAGCCAAACACCGCCACGCAACAAAACCTTACCACTACCCGTGAACTTTTGGAGCAAAAAAAGGCGATTGCTACCATCATCACCAAACCCAAAGTTCAAGATTCTCAAGAATTTTCAGTTCTTGCCCCGCTTCTAGCCCCACAAATCGCCAAGCCACAAGATGCAAACCTAGAATCTCCAAAGCGCGAATCAAGCCCCAAACCAAACCCTGCATCAAACCCCAAGTTAAACCCATGGTAAAGAAGAAAATGGCATAATAAGCGGACTTTAAAGACCAAAGGAGCAGAGATGGCAATTTTTGCGGCAAATTTCAAATGCAACCTCACGCGTGCGCAGACTAAGACATATCTTGCAGAGCTTGATGCGTACCTTGGATACTTGGAGCAGGATTCTAACAAGCACCAAGATTCTCACAAACACACAGAGGTGTTTGTATTCCCCAATCAAGCGGCGTTGCTTGAAAATACCTATAAATTCGTGCGTGTGGGCGCACAAAATGCCCATTGTGTAGAAAATGGTGGCTTTACCGGCGAAATCGGGGCAGAGCAACTACGGGAATTTGGGATAGATTCTATACTTATTGGGCATAGCGAGCGTCGCACGATCTTTGGCGAATCCCAAGACTACATTGCACAGAAATTTGCGTATTTCGCTAAAGCAGGCTTTAGGATCATCTACTGCATAGGCGAGGATCTATCAGTGCGTCAGAGTGGAGATGTGGAGGCGTTTTTGCGCGCGGAGTTTGAGGGGATTAGTCGGGATTATAAGAATCTCATCGTGGCATACGAACCTATCTGGGCTATCGGCACGGGCGTGAGTGCGAATGTAGAGGATATAGAGCGCACACACGCATTTTTGCGCAGCTTCCTTAATGTGCCACTGCTCTATGGTGGCAGTGTCAATGAGACAAACGCACAAGAGATTGTGCGTGTGGCAAATGTCGATGGTGTGCTGGTGGGTAGCGCGAGTCTGGATTGTGCGCGGTTTTGCAAAATCATAGAATCCCGCTGTTAGGATTTTAGCTTCCACTTAGATTCTAAAGTTGTGAATCTGCAAGAGATTCTGTGCGCACCAACAGAATCTATAAACCAAGCTTTGTGCGCAGTGATTGAGGAATCTTAATATAATCTTGATTTTTTTTTTTTTACATAGTAAAATAAAGTTTCTATACTATTATATTACAATCATAAAAAAGGCTTATTGCGATGTTTGAAGAATCGATTTTCTTTCTCTGTCAAAAGCTTGTATTAATCGCCAAAGCACACTTTAAGCAGTTGATAACAGAAAAATTTGGTCTAAGCGAGGGTAGAGAGATTGGGATACTTTTCATCGCTATGGACGCACAGCTCTCACAGACAGAGATTGCCAATATTATGGAAATCGACAAAAATACCACGCGCTTTCTCATTGATGACCTAGAATCTAAGGGCTTATTAGAGAGGCGCAAAAACCCCACAAATCGCAAAGAAAATCTCATCATCATCACAGAAAAAGGCAAAGAGCAAGCCAAGAAGATTTTTTCTGCGACCTTGCAGCATGAGAGAAACCTCCTAAACACGCTTGATGACGAAGAGTTCGCAACTTTGCACAAACTCCTTGCGAAGTTTTATCATTCAGCCACGCTTTTTACCACACAGCCAAACCACAAAGCTACTTCAAGAGATTCTTAACATCTCCGGAATATTTGATCTCCTCAATAGGCTTGGTATCAATCAGCTCAGCAATATCATCAATATCTAACCTACATTCCTCCAGATCCTGTGTGTAGCTTAGGTGCATATCCGCACTGAGCACACCGCGCAGAGCACTAATCTGCTTAAGCGATCGTATATCTGCCCCCGTATCAGGGGCTTCTATGGTGGCGATGATCACGCCCTTATCTCTATCCTCTAGCGCCACCTCGCTATATTCTATCGCACCAATCTCTTTGAGCAGATTCCCCCAATCCTCGCGCTTAGCACGCACAATTATACTTGAAATATTCATAACACTCCTTGCAAATTAAACACATAAATCTTGCTACCATCACAGCTCACAAACACACTTTGTTTGTAAAAAATAATGCTATTGACAATGCCAGAAATCCCCTCGAGTGTGGTGATAGGTTTTTTATCTTTAGCACGAATGATACGCACACTGCCATTTTCATCGCTCATATAGCCGATATGCTCGCCCCCCTCATCTATCCCCGCCGCATAGATGAGAAACTCCGACTTTACCATCGCAGAATCCACAAGCACACTGCCATTTCGCAGCGCATAGATACTAAGCCGTTTATCTTGCCCCGCGCCGACAACCACATCACCCCCAAAACTAATGGTAAAAACTTTGTCTTTATTAATACTATCATACTGCCCTAGTATTGCACCATTGCGCGGATCTATAGCATACACCACGCCAGATTCACCACTGGTATAGGCAATAGAATCTCGCGGGTTATACACCATATCACTAAAGCTAGCTTGTGTGATTTGAGTCTGATACACAATACGCTCCTGCTGTGTGTCAAAAAGCAAAATCTCGTGACTCATTAGCGCTACAAGCACCTGTGTTTGGCTCACCCACACCGCTTTAGCGATGCTCATATCTGTAAGCAATGGCTTAAGATTCTCATTTTTGCACACATACAGAGTGCGGCTTCCATTCGCTCCTGCTGCGACTATGAGGATCTCCCCACGCGCATTAACATCGGTGTTAAACACCTTTGGGCGAAAGGATAAGCCAAACAAATCCTGAAAACTAGGTATCTCTATGCTCTGTGTGATCTTTAGATGTATCCCACGCGTGATCGTATAAACCTGCACCTTGCCCTGTGAAGTAGAAACATAGAGATTCTCACCCTTTTGCTGCATAGAGGTGATCTCGGTATGTGTGTCAAGCACTTGTGAGGGCAGCACCCCCGCGTATGCGCTCACACACACTGCCCATACGATCGCAAAAAGCCTCAATGCCCACACGATTAGTTCACCCCTTGATTGAGTACATCAAGCAAGTTTGATTGGTGCTTTTGGGACTGATCGCTAAACTCTGGGCTAAAGGTATTTGCCACCAATGGCTTAGCCTCTGCTTGTGGCACATGGCATTGTGTGCAGTTGTAACGTGCATCGGCTACGTTGCTTGCCACCTTTTTCATCGTGCGCAAATCGTATATATGAGACTGCGGCACAGGTGTCGCACCCACGCCTTCAGCCACTTCTCTATCATGGCAGCTAAGGCACATATTGTCCTGCTGTGTGATAGGGAGCATACCCTCTATATCGTGTGAGATAAGTGGCGGAGCGTTTTCAAAAGAACGCTCGATTTTCTCGCTCTCGCCTGCAGGCTTAGCCGCAAATGTATAATCCACAAGCTTCACACTCTCGCCTTCAAGTGGCGCACTGCGTAGTCCAATCTGTGTCTCATCTACACTTTTTGCATCCGCACTTCCTGCTTGCTTCTCGCCATTACCATTACCACAGCCCATTAGCAACACACCTATACCCAAAGCCATCACAAGGGATTTCCATACCAATGATGTTTTCATTTTTTCTCTCCTTTTTGATATTGTAATACACTAAACTTCAGTGCGTTATCATTGCACACTTCGATACAACGACCACACTTGATACACGCCATATCAGCCACCGGCGCGCTGTGTTTGCCCACCATATGTAGGACTTGGTTTTCTGGACAGATTCTCACACACTCCATACATTTGGTGCAGTTGCGCACATCATGTGTGACCCTTAGCATAGCCTTTGCTCCGATAAGTCCATAAGTCGCACCCAAAGGACACAAATGCCCACAAAATCCATTTTTGAGCACAAACAAATCAAACAAAAACACGCCCAAAATCCCAAAAAATCCCACACCCATACCAAACACAACGCCACGATGCAGCATAGAAATAGGACTAATGCTCTCCCACGCCAACACGCCAAATATAAACGAAAGCAAGAGGCTCAAAAACAACACACCAAACCTCGCCCTGCGTGAAATTGCCAAAAACCGCACATTTTGGATTCCAAGCTTCCTGCGCAAGAAGTTTGCCAAATCACTCACGAGATTGATCGGACAAACAAACGCACAATATCCACGCCCCAAAAACACTCCATACACGGCGACTACCACCAGCACGCCAAGCAACAAATCCATACTGATCGCCCCACCAGCTAAAAAAATCTGCAAAAATGCTAGCGGATCGCTCATCGGAATGGATTCTAAAACCTTAGAACCACTCAAATTGCCCTCTAAAATGCCAAAAGACAAGATGTCGTGCTTGCTGTGTGCGATAGCGAGGTTTCTCTCACCACTGTTAAATGAGCTGATGTCGCCTTGCGCCACGAAATGCCCTACATCGTCGATGAAGACAAAAGAGCAGTTTGCCACAAAAAACAACGTCAAGATTCCCAATTGCGTGAATCTGCGCAGGAGCAAAAATCGGTGTTTTCTTAGCCACATCATATCTCTCCATTCAGATACTCTAGATTCTGCTTTTTGTTCTCTTGCAGTTTCCTCGTCGGAGCAGATTCTAGTCGCTGATCATCGCTCTCTTCCCAGCCTTTGATGTAGTTTGTCCCCATCTTGCCCAGGATAGAATCTCTAGGCAGTACTCTGATAGAGGCGAGCTCTGTCACACAAGCCTTTTCACATTTGCCACAGCCAGTGCAGGCATCATTTGCCACCATAGGCAAGATCATAGAATGCTTGCCGGTGCGCTCATTAGACTTGTATTCGAGATAAATCGCCTTGTCCATCAAGGGACACGCGCGATAGCACGCATCACACTGAATCCCCGCATACGCGATGCAATTAAGTGTATCGACCACCGCTACACCCATACGCGCTTTTGTGATATCTAGCGCGCCATCGGTACTCACAAGATTCTCATCAAGTGCATCGGTAGGGCAGGCGACGACACATGGGATATCCTCACACATAAAGCATGGAATCTCACGCGGCACAAATATCGGTAAGCCCTTTAGCCCCTCTTGAGAGAGTCTAAGCGTATAGTATGGACATGCCTCCACGCAAAGCCCGCATTTGATGCAGGTATTGACGAAGTTGTCGCGTGCGCCGGGTGGATAAAGCCACAAGGGCTTGGACTTAGATTCAGAGATATACGCACTCCACACCAAGCCACCCACAGCCACGAGCCCCATTGTCTGCAAGATAGAGCCGATTGCCTTTCTACGCTGCAAATCCATAGAATTATGCCTTATACACCTTCACAGCACATTTCTTAAAATCCGTCTGCTTTGAGAGCGGACAGGTCGCATCAAGACACACTTTGTTGATATACACATTTTCATCAAACCAAGGCACATATACCAAGCCTTTTGGTGGGCGGTTTCTGCCATTGATATCCACGCGCGCTTTGACTTTGCCCCTGCGAGATTCTACCCATATGTGATCGCCAGCTTTAAATCCCTGCTCTTTGGCGTCAGATTCATTCATATAGCACAGTGCTTCTGGCACAGCGCGAAATAACTCTGGCACCCTCATCGTCATCGTCCCGCTATGCCAATGCTCCAAAACCCTACCGGTTGAAAGCCACATAGGATATTCTTTATCAGGTATTTCGCAAGGATCCATATACGGACGGAAGAATATCTTTGCCCTATTGGTGATTGGCTTTTTCTCACTGCCGGGCTTGCTTAGATCACCTTGCAAAAGTGCGGCTTCTTTATTACCATAGAAGGCAAATTCCTTGCCCTCACCGTATTTGCGCGCATATGGATCGTATTTGGCATTAAATCTCCATTGTGTCTCCTTACCATCGACCACAGGCCAGCGCAATCCACGCACCTTATGATATACATCAAACTCCGCTAAATCGTGCCCATGTCCAAGTCCAAAGAGGCGGTATTCTTCCCACAAATACTTTTGCACAAAGAAATCATACCCTTCAAAAACCTTATCATCGCTACCCACGACCTTGCGCGTATCACCAAAAACTTCAGAGTTTAGCTGATCTTTTAGCATCGCGTCTTTGGTGCTAAATTTCTTAGCTCGATCATTGGCAAAGAGCACATCAAAAAGCGTAGAATCTTCTTTATAACCCAATGCTTTAGCTTCAGCTAACACACCCTTAAGCCCCAATGCTTCATAGTCTTTGCCCCACACATCTTTGAGTGTGAAGCGTTTAGCAAACTCTAGCACCTGCCAAGTATCACTCATCGCATTGCCTTGTGGGAGGACTTGCTGCTTCCAGTGCTGTGTGCGTCGCTCGGCATTGCCATACGCACCCCATTTCTCATAAATCATCGCTGATGGCAATATCAAATCCGCGACTTTGGCACTAATCCCCGGATAGCTATCACTCACCACGATGAAATTATCAAGCTCCCTAGCAGCTTTTATCCAATGGTTAGCATTCGCGGTGTTTTGCCATGGGTTATTGACTTGCACCCACACCCATTTGACCTTTTGATCCTCAAGCGCACGCATGATGTCCAAAAACGCATAGCCGGGTTTGCCATTGAGCGTGCCAGCGGGGAGATTCCAGATTTTTTCAGAAATCTCGCGGTGTTTTGGATTTGCCACCACCATATCCGCGGGCAATCTATGACAAAATGTCCCCACTTCTCGCGCTGTCCCGCACGCACTAGGCTGCCCCGTGAGCGAAAACGCACCATTACCGGGCTTAGCTTGCTTACCAAGTAGCATATGCACCATATAGCTTTGCTCATTGACCCAAGTGCCTCTTTGGTGTTGATTAAAGCCCATAGTCCAAAAACTCACGACTTTTCGATCTTTTTGTGTGTAGTAGTCAGCGAGCTGTTGGAGTTTAGCCTTGAATGAATCTAGACTTTCGGATTCATCGCCTTTAGCAAGCTTTGCGACGAAGTCTAGTGTGTAGGGCTCTAGGGCTTTTTTGAAATCCTCAAACCCAATTTCCCAATGTACATCGGCTTCTTTTGCCTTATCGTTGGTGAGCGTATCGCCGGCTTTCAGCCCTAGGTATTGCAGCGTGATACCCTCATTCTCACTTAGCACCTTGCTAACCTGCTTTGCCACAATCTCTTTTTCTTGAGATGAAAAACTCTTGTGATCGGGATTATCGCGCATACCATAGCCGATATTTACATACCCTGTACTAAAGGTGCAGTAATTTTTAACAAACTCTTTGTCAATAGATTCTGGTTTGTTATACACGATCTCGCGTGCGATGAAGTTCCAAATCGCCAAATCGGTTTGGGGCTTGAAAATGATCTCGGTATCAGCGATGTCTGAAGTCCTGTTAGTAAAGGTCGAAAGATTGATAATCTTTACTTTGTTGGGGTTTGAGAGTTTTCTATCGGTCACGCGACTCCACAAAATCGGGTGCATTTCCGCCATATTCGCTCCCCAAGTAACAATCGTATCAGTAAGCTCAATATCATCATAGCAACCCGCTGGCTCATCGACACCAAAAGTCTGCATGAAGCCCACCACCGCACTTGCCATACAATGGCGTGCGTTTGGATCGATGTTGTTTGATCGAAACCCGGCTTTCATCAACTTAACAGAGGCATAGCCCTCTTGAACTGTGTATTGCCCACTACCTAGGATCGCCACACCTGTTGGACCTATTGTCTCATAGGCTTTTCTAAACTGCTTTTCCATTTCATCAAAAGCCCTTTTCCAGCTCACGGGAGCAAACTTTCCTTTTTTATCAAATTCACCCTTTGCATTCACGCGCAAAAGCGGCTGTGTGAGGCGATCTTGTCCATACATAATCTTGGCACAAAAATACCCTTTAATGCAGTTGATACCTCTATTCACAGGTGCCTCTGGATCTCCCTTGACAGCGACGATTTGCCCATCTTTGGTAGCGACCATGATCCCACACCCTGTCCCACAGAATCTACACACGCTCTTATCCCATTTCCAAGACTTTTGGGCGGCGTTGGATTCTGCTAGGAGTGTGCTAGGCACACCTAGTCCTGCAGCTGAAGCAGCTGAAGCGATTGCTGCGCTTTTTATAAAACTACGACGACTTACGCTTGTTGTTTGCATATTTCCTCCTTACAAAATATTTATCATTTAAAAATGCAAAATCGCACAAAGGCATTTATAGAATCTGAACTCGCTAGCTCCCACCTCCTTATATCTGTGATAAACTGCAAATTTTCCCACATCTTCCTACAAGCATAAGGCAAGCTCACAGAATCTTAGATTGTGAATCTCACACAAGAACACAAGATTCTAGAATCTTGACTTTTCACAGAGTGTGGGAATATCGCAGTTTCTTAAATTTTTATAAAACAAAAAAATTATAGCACAAAGTCACGCGGAGAGAATCTATATTAAATATTATATATAATATTTTTATAAAATTTTAAGCTTAAAAGCTTAGAGATTCATTAACTTAAGTTTTACATAAGAATAAAATCCTTATAATTCGCGTTTCTAAAAATATATTTCAAGTCAGCAAGGATTCTCTCATGGAAATCACAAAAATAGCAACGCAAGAGGACATCAATCGTCAATGGGTCGTGCTTGATGCTAAAGATCAGGTATTTGGTCGTCTCATCACGCAAGCAGCTACCCTCCTACGAGGCAAACACAAGCCCTGCTTCACACCCAACATCGATTGTGGCGATTTTGTCGTCATCATCAATGCAAGTGAGGTGAAATTTACCGGTATGAAACTAAAAGACAAAGAGTATTTTACACACTCTGGCTACTTTGGTAGCACCAAGAGCAAGACACTTGAAGAAATGCTCCAAAAATCACCCGAAAAGCTCTTCCACCTAGCGGTGCGTGGTATGCTCCCTAAGACAAAACTTGGCAGAGCAATGCTCAAAAAGCTCAAAGTCTATAAGGGCAGCGAACACCCTCACAGCGCTCAAATCAGCAAAACAACTCAAGCAGCTAAAGGAAAATAATCATGGCAAAAGTATATGCAACAGGAAAAAGAAAGACAGCGGTCGCAAAAGTATGGCTACAAAACGGTAGTGGCAAGCTCACTATCAACGGACAGAGCCTCAATGACTGGCTCGGCGGGCACGAAGCGATCAAGATGAAAGTGATGCAACCCCTCATCCTTACTAAGCAAGAAAAGTCCGTTGATATTATCGCACACACACTTGGTGGCGGATATTCCGCACAGGCTGAAGCATTGCGACATGGGATCTCAAAAGCACTCAACAATTACGATATTGCATTCCGTGCGATACTAAAGCCAAAAGGCTTGCTTACACGAGATTCTAGAGTGGTAGAGCGCAAAAAATATGGTAAGAAAAAAGCTCGTCGCTCACCACAATTCTCAAAACGCTAAAATACAGGCTTTTTGGATTTTTCCAAAAGCTGTGTTCGAGGCTTCTCTCACAAACTCAAATTTGGTTATTGCTTGGGCAAAGGATGGTGTTTGTGGGATATAATGAGATTCACAAATTCTTATCTTAAAAAGGAGCTGGTATGCTAAAAGAAGCGCAATATATTTGGAAAGACGGCAAGCTTGTTCCATGGGCGGAGGCTACAACTCATATCTTGACACACACCTTGCATTATGGTAACGCCGTGTTTGAAGGCACAAGAGCGTATATGACCCCCGAGGGCTTAGCGATTTTTCGCTTGCAAGACCACACCAAACGCCTGCTTAACTCAGCAAAAATCGTATGTATCAAAAGCCCCTACACTCAAGCAGAGCTAGAAAATGCCCAAATCGAACTCCTACGCGCCAATAAAGATGATTACAAAGCCAATGTGTATATCAGACCGCTTATTTATCTAGGATATGGCGTTATGGGGCTTTATCATGTGAATGCACCCGTGAATGTCGCCATCGCCGCATGGGAATGGGGTGCGTATCTCGGCGATGATGCACTCAAATATGGTATCAAAGTCAAAACTAGCTCTTTTGTGCGTAACTGCACCAAATCCCATATGGGCAAAGCAAAGTCTGCCGGTGGCTATCTCAACTCCCAAATGGCGAAATTTGAAGCAATGAGCGCAGGCTGTGAAGAAGCCTTGCTACTTGATGATAGTGGATTTATCGCTGAAGGAAGTGGCGAGTGCTTTTTTATCGTGCGTGATGGTGTACTCATCACACCTCCACACGATAATAGCCTTGAATCTATCACGCAAGCCACTGTGGTGGAGCTCGCTAAAGATCTTGGTATCCCCCTAGAGCAGCGCAGAATCTCGCGTGATGAAGTGTATATCGCCGATGAAGCGTTTTTCACAGGGACAGCCGCAGAAATCACACCGGTGCGTGAGCTGGATTGGCGGGTGATTGGTGAGGGCAAAGCAGGACCTATTACCAAAAAACTTCAAGAAGAGTTTTTTGCCATCGTGAATGGTAAAAATCAAAAATACAGAAAGTATCTGACATTTATTTAAAGGATATATATGCCAATAGATCTCAATGAACATCTCAAAAACAAGCGTGCGCAGATGAACAACAAGTCATCGGAGCCAAAGCGCAACAACAATGACAAACCGCCATTTGGTGGTGGTAACGGCGGCTTTGATAATTTCAACAATCTCAATAATTTCGTGCCTAGTGGCAAAAAACTCACTATTTTGATCATTCTTGTGGCTATTATTTTGATCCTTGTGATTCAACGTCCCTTTGTGATTATCAATTCCGGTGAAGTGGGGATCAAGGCTACTACCGGTAAATATGAACCCACACCATTACAGCCCGGCTTGCATTTCTTTATCCCGTTTTTACAAGAAGTGATCGTGGTGGATACACGCGTGCGCACGATCAATTTTTCTCGTAGCGAGGATATGGGGGCGATAGCCAAAAATCAAGGTATATTCAGAAATGATGCGATTAATGTGCTAGATTCTCGCGGTCTTACGGTGATGATAGAACTTACTGTGCAATATCAGCTCAACGATACAAATGCACCGCTCACGATTTCTGTGTATGGACTCTCATGGGAACAAAAAATCATCAATCCTGTAGTGCGCGATGTGGTGCGTAGCGTTGTGGGACGTTATCCTGCTGAAGAGCTACCTACCAAACGTGATGATATCGCTAAAGAAATAGCTCTCAATATGGAAAACGAAGTCAAGCGATTCAAAAACGATCCAGTGATACTCACATCTGTACAGCTGCGTGAAATCGTGCTACCTGAAAAGATCAAAGCCCAGATCGAACAAGTGCAAGTCGCTCGCCAAGAAGCCGAGCGCGTGCGCTATGAAGTCGATAGAGCCAAGCAAGAAGCTGAAAAGGTCGCCGCACTTGCTAAAGGAGAAGCGGATGCAAATCGTGTCAAAGCCCAAGGTGTGGCAGATGCGATCACTATCGAAGCCAAAGCCCAATCGCAAGCCAACAAGCTTATCGCCGACAGCCTTAGCCAACGCCTTCTAGACTTGCGTCAAATTGAGGTGCAAGGCAAGTTTAATGAAGCACTCAAGGAAAACACAAACGCACAGATTTTCCTTGCACCCGGTGGCTCTGTACCAAATATTTGGATAGATTCTAAGAGCAAACGACAAAACACTGTGAGCGCACAATAAATGAATCTAAGCGCGCAAAATACAGAATCTAACGAGGCAAATGAGCCTTGCACGCTAGATTCTGCGCACTGCCATATTGATTGGGCAAGCTCCCCTCTGGTCCCCACTATCGTCCAAAACATAGAAGACAACTCCGTGCTTATGCTCGCATATAGCAATCAAGAATCTCTGCGTCTAAGCCTTGAGAGCAAGCTCGCGCACTATTTCTCGCGCTCCAAGCAGCGGATTTGGAAAAAAGGTGAGCAGAGCGGACATCTCCAACATATAGAATCCATTAAACTTGATTGTGACAACGATGCCCTGCTTTTTATAGTGCGCCAAGTGGGCGTGGCATGCCATACAGGAGCAAAAAGCTGCTTTTTTAAGACTCTAGATTCTAATAATGTATCCAGCGATCCAACGCCACTCATCGACACAGTCAGGCTCTATGGCATTGTGGATTCTCTCTACCACACGATTGTAGAAAAACGCTTTGGTGACCCCAAGACCTCTTATACCGCTTCTTTGTATGCTAAGGGCGTTAATACCATTTGCAAAAAGATCATTGAGGAAGCTGGCGAGCTGACTTTCGCGCTCAAAGATAGCAAGATGGAGGAGATCATCTATGAATGCAGCGATCTGGTATATCACACACTTGTTGGGCTTGGACTCTATGGTATCAGCCCTGATAGAATCCGCCAAGAACTCCAAAGACGAGAGGGCGTGAGTGGGATAGAGGAGAAAAACTCCCGTCAAGGCTAGATTATGCAAGATTATGTAGCCCTTATTCAAAATTTCTTCGATACCTTTGCGTTTTATGAGATAGGTATCATGAGCGCGCTTTTTGTGGTTTTCATATTATTTTTTATGCTCGGGCTGTTGTTGCGAGGGCGCAGGTTTTCCTCCAAACTTTTCTTTTTTCTTAGTATAGTGCTTTTTATTGGTGCGCCTTTTTTATTGCAGTTTTGTATGCAGCACCTGCTGTATAAAACCGATGTGGAAGTGCTACAAAGCAAACGTCTTGAGTATATAGATTCGTTTTTTGTCCAAGCCAATGTGAGTAATGTCGGCTTTGCGCCATTTAGTCTGTGTGAAGTCAGTGTGGATATTCTACACGATGGGATTTTAAAGTTCCTAAGTCCGATATACCCCAAACATCATTATAAACAGATCGTTCCCCTGCATCTCAAACCAAGTCAGAGCCAAGAAATTCAACTCATCTTTAATAACTTTACCCCAAAGCTACCATTTGAATACACCCTCTACATCGATTGTCACAGCAGCAACGGACTACACAAACTCTTCCAGACTCCACATCACCAAGATTCACAGCACCAAAACTCACAAGCCCAAAACCCACAGCATACAGAATCTAGCGAGCCTCACGCAGACGCTCCAGCACAGCCATAACGCGCAAGGTATGAGCACGATACTCTGCTTCCCCCCAAAGCGGAGATTGAGCCTTATGAATCTGTGGGCTTATGAGAGATTTATACACTTGGGGATTTCCCGCCATCGCCCCGCTATCCGCACGCGTGAGATCTGTAGATTCTATAGAATCTACCACCTTGCGCATTTTGGTATGCACCAATCTCACAAAAGTCTTCAAACTCCTATCAAGTGCAAGTTCTTTAGAGAGTTCTGGTGTTTGCACCTCGCCTAGGCGGTATTTGACCATCATTTGGTGCAGATCATCAGTTTGTAGGCTTTGCTCTAGCACCACGCCACTTGTGTAGATTCTAAGTTTATCCGATCGTGTCTCATCATAGATAGCGGTTTGTTTGCTCCCGCCGATAGTGATCTCACGCACCTTGATAGGCGAGAGCCACGAGACATTGATCATCACGATGACATTATTAGCAAGCTCAAGACTTAGCACCGCAAACGCGTCGTTTGGGTAGTTAAGGTATTTTTGTGTAAAGACACTCACGCGCCTCACATCAAGCCCTATGAGATAATCAATAATACTCAAATCATGGATCGCTAGATCCCACACCACATCAGTAGCACTCTGAAACAGCCCTAGATTGATACGGCGTGCGGTGATAGAGACAATATTGCCAAAATCCCCAATGTGGGCTTTGAGATATTCCACCGCTGGCGCGTGCAAAAATATATGATCGCAAAAAAGCACCACATTATGCTTATTCGCTAGCTCATAGAGGACTTGTGAATCCGCATAGCTCATACACAGAGGCTTTTCGACAAAGAGATGTTTTTTAGATTCTATAACTTGTTTGGCAAGGGCAAAATGCGTGTGGGGGGGCGTGATGATACACACGCATTCTATGTTTTCATCGCGCAAAAACTCCGAAAAATCCTCATAAATCCGCACATTTTGGAAGACTTGCATAGCCTCTTTGACGCGCGTAGATTCTATCTCGCATAAGGCATAGAGCTCTATGCCTTCAAGAGATTCAATCGTGCGCGCTACATTCACGCCCCAATACCCATATCCCACGACACCACATCGCACCATCGCCAGCCTTTGTTCTAAAGTATGTTACCATTGTAACTAAACCTTGCATAAACTTGTCTTTTTTAGAATTTTAAGGAAATGTTAAAACGCTTTTGGTTAAAAACACTCTTTATACTTTCAAGGAGGCGTCATGGCTTTAATGATAAATGATGAATGTATTGCTTGCGATGCGTGCAGGGAGGAGTGCCCAAATGAAGCAATCGATGCAGATGATCCATTTTATATCATCGATCCCGATCGTTGTACCGAGTGCATAGGGTATTATGACGAGCCAAATTGTATCCCAGTATGCCCCGTAGATGCGATAATCCCCGATCCTGACAATATAGAAAATATCGAAGAACTCCGCTATAAATCCGAGCAGCTCAAAAGGTCGGAGTGATGGCGAAAGTCACCAGCGTCATTGACATTGGTTCCAACTCCGCGCGGATGGCGATATTCCGCAAGACAAGCCGCTTTGGTTTTCACCTCATTCATGAGATCAAATCCAAAGTCCGAATCTCTGAAGGCTGCTACGAAAATGGTGGTATGCTCCAAGAGATCCCTATGCAGCGCGCGCTCAATGCACTCAAAGATTTTTTAGAAATCGCAAAAAGCCACAAAACCACCAAACTCTTTTGTGTAGCCACTTCGGCGATCAGAGACGCGCCAAACGCTAGAGAATTCCTCACGCGCGCAAAGAAAGAATGCAATCTCAATATCAAAGTCATAGACGGACAAAAAGAAGCGTTTTATGGTGGCATAGCCTGTGCGAATCTCCTGCACAAAAGAGATGGTATCACAATCGACATTGGCGGGGGTAGCACAGAATGCGCATTTATCCAAAATGGCAAGATTACCGATCTCATCTCACTCAATGTCGGCACGATTCGCATAAAAGAATTGTTTTTTGACAAACACAGCGACCTTGAAGGCGCAAAAGCCTATATCCAAAATGAGCTTGCCAAAATCCCCAAACATTATCGCCACGATATCGTATTTGGCATAGGTGGGACAATTAGGGCAGTAGCAAAAATGCTCATCAAACACACAGAGTATCCGCTTAATAGAATCCATGGCTACGAGTTTAGCCCCAAAGAACACAAAAAGCTTTTTGACAAAATCACCACTTCACCACTTCATAAGCTCCAAAGCCTCCCCATTCCCCAAGATAGACTCGATACGATCGTAAGTGGTGTGCTGATATTTGCTAGCTTCCTAGAACATTTGGGTGCAAAGGAAGTTATCACAAGCGGGGTGGGTGTGCGTGAAGGCGTGTTTTTGGCAGATTTATTGCGCAACCAACGCTACCAATTCCCCACTGGATTCAATCCTTCGGTAGCAAGTCTCCAAGAGCGATTTTCTTTGCAAAAAAAATACTCAAATAGCCTAAAATCCCTAACCCTAGAGCTTTTTGATACCCTCGCACCACTACACAAATGCGATGCAAGCCTCCGCTATCTCCTAGGTGTGGCTGCCTATCTTAGCCCCATTGGCACGATTTTGAACTTCTATCAGACCAATCTCCATGGCGCGTATATTTTGCTCAATGGCTTGGAGTATGGATTCTCACATGCACACAGAGAGATTATCGCCCTACTTATTGAGTATAGTGACAAAAAAATCCCCAAGATCGCCCCGATTTTGCAATCCCATATGCCTCCGCTACCCCAGATTCAGTGGCTTAGCTTTATCCTAGGGCTTGCTCAATGCCTACTCAAAGCACGCGATACACACTCTAAAATCACCCTAGAATGCGAACATATCGGCGAATATACACATCTACATATCCGCTCCACACACTCGCTCTACCTCACTAGAGAATACCTCCCACGACTCCAAAAACCAAACTCCAAGCTCCATATCGAGATTCATTAGGCACATCGATGAAATCAACTCTACGCATTGGCATTATTCGCCTATCTGCCTTGGGGGATTGTATCGTAAGTGCGGCGTTTTTAGCAGATTTTGTCCAAGAGATCGAGCAGCATTATGCTATTCATCTCACTTGGTTTGTGGATTCACGATTTAGTGCTATTTTAGAACACTCACCCTATATAGATTCTCTAGAAATCATCACACTCAAACGCCAATCTTTGCGTCAAAAACTCCACCTCATCGCAAGGCTTGCCAAACTCCCCATATTTGATCTACTCATCGATATGCAAGGGCTTATCAAATCCGCACTTATAGGTGCATTTGTGCGCAAGAAGGCATTTATAGGCTTTGGCTTTGGCTCGGCAAAAGAACCTTTAAGCGCGCTTTTTTACACACATCGTGTCCAAATTGCCTACCAAGAAAATATCCTCAAACGCAATGCCCTTCTGCTCCACAAGGCTAAAGAACTTTTACATATCGCGCAAGATTCACAGCCTTCACTCCCCGATATGCTCACACACAAAGCCTCATCGTTTGCCTACACACCTCAAGCCCTCACGCACATCGCCTCTATACTTACGACAAAACCCTGTATTCTGTGCGTGCTAGAATCTTCTCTGCCCTCAAAGACCTACGATCCCACGCTTTTTGCCCAAGCCATCGCACTTATTTGCGCGCATTTGCGCACTGTGCAGATTATACTCCTTGCTCATACAGACACCCACAAAGCCACACAGATTCTACGATCCCTCTCTCTTGCTACATTGCGAGATTCACACAGCATCACACCACTTAGCAATCTCAATCTTGATGCAGTAAAAGCCCTCGTGGCACAAATGGACCTCGTCATCGGTGGGGATACGGGTATCACACACTTGGCTTGGGCATTAGGACGAGATTCAATTACGCTTTATGGCAACACCCCTGCACACAGATTTAAGCTCTTAGGAGAATCTAATATCGTTTTAAGTGGTAGTGACAATCCTACTTATGATAAAAACGATTTTTCGATAAATAACATCGCTCCCAGCAAGATTGCAGAGTGCGCAATCACACTACTTTGCGATCAAAAAAAGGAATTTTAATGCTAAAACCCGCTACTTTCTTGCTTGAATCCTTAAGTGCAACCTTAGGATTTTATCTAGCTAAAATCCCGCATAGAATCTTTGTATGGCATATCAAGGCTCTTAGCTTTGTATTCTACACACTTGATAAGCGTCGCTACCACGATGCGCTGGCTAATCTCAACTTTGTCTATCAAGATTCTCTATCCCAAACCCAAAAACACGCCATTATCCGTCGCTGCTATGATAACTTCGCCTTTGTGCTATTAGAGAGCATTCGTGTAGTGTATCTTAATCCGCATAAATATGCTGCGCGTTTTAGCTTTATCGACGAACGTTATATCACAGAATCTATTGCTAAAGACGGCGCAGCCGTGCTAATATCGGCGCACTTCGGGTATTGGGAAGCGATGGCGACGATCCTCCCTCCTCGCTATCGTATGTGTCAGATGGCGTCTCTTGGGCGTCTCACACAATTTGAATCTATCAACCATATGATCATCAAGCGGCGCGAAAGCAATGGCGTGCGTATGATCGACAAAAAGGGTGCGTTTAAACATCTGCTCAAAATGTATGCCCAAAAAGACGCGCTTGTGGGGATTCTCGTCGATCAAAACATCGGGCTCAATGAAGGAGTAGAAATAGAATTTTTTGGCAAACGCGCCACCCATACCACCATCGCTTCCGTGCTCTCGCGACGTTTTGGTGTGGCGATCGTGCCTGTGTTTATTGACTTTAACGATGATTATTCGCGCTATGAAGTGCGCTTCTATGAACCTATCAGAGCACAAAACACCTCCGATATGACTCAAGACATCTTGCAAGCCACACAAACTCAAGCGCTCATTACACAAAAAGTGATAGAATCTAACCCAAGCAGCTGGTTTTGGTTTCACAAGCGTTTCAAGGTGTTTTATCCACAAATCTATCAAAAGCAATAATATGAGCAAGATTCACATTTTCCAATCCACCCCAACTTTGCGCCTCACTCTTAGCGGGGAGTGGCTCTATACGACTTCTAAGAAGGATTTGCGTGCGTTGCGCACAATAATGCGTGATGCAGCAGAAGTAGAAATTGATTTTAGCGCACAGCCTATCGTGGATTTTGCTTTTTGCGCGTATTTGCTCTCACTCCTAGAGGGTAAATCCTACACTTTTCTCAACCAACCTCCCCATATCCAAGAGATATTCACCACACTCACGACCTATCCGCCAAACCTACCCATAGACACGCACAAGCCCTCTGCATTTTATGCGTTTGTGAGCTCGCTGGGAGCGTGGGTGGTGGATTTTTTCCAAAGCATGCTTGATTTTTTGCATTTTTTTGGTATGAGTTTGTATTATTTAGGGCTTAGCATACTGCACCCACGACGTTTTAAGATCGCCTCGATTTTTTATCACATATCAGAATCTGGATTAAAATCCCTGCCCGTGGTGCTCACCACAAGCTTTATCGTAAGCTATGCGATTGCCTTGCAGGGCGTGATACAGCTTGATAAAATGGGCGTGCCCATTATGAGTGTGGAGATCGTAGCCAAACTCTGTCTGCGTGAGCTAGGACCCTTTGTCCTAGCACTTGTGATCGCAGGACGATCGGCTTCTAGCTTCAGCGCGCAAATAGGCGTAATGAATCTCAATGAAGAAAACGATGCGCTCAAAACAATGGGCTTTAACGTGATAGATTTTTTAGTAACGCCCAGAATCTTAGCGCTCATTCTCACGATGCCCCTGCTTGTGTTTCTCTCGGATGTGGTAAGTCTCTTCGCAGGTATGCTTGCGACCAATGTGCAGGCGGGAGTGAGCTTCACGCAGTATTGGGAGAGATTCTATGAATATGTGGCTATCACGCATTTTTGGGTGGGTATCGCTAAAGCACCATTTTTCGGGCTAGCTATCGGGCTTGTGGGCTGCTTCAGGGGACTAAAGGTGCAGGGCGATACAGAATCTTTAGGTAGGCAAACCACTCTAAGCGTAGTCAATGCGATCTTTTGGATCATCGTGATAAACGCCATATTTTCGTTTTTCACCACGACTTTGGGGATTTAATATGTCAGAAATCATCAGTGTGAGCCACCTCACCACACAATACACACAGGGCGTAACAATCCATGAAGATATTAGCTTTAGTGTCAAAAAACGCGAGATTTTTGGGATCTTGGGTGGAAGTGGGAGTGGCAAATCCACGCTCTTACGCAATATGATCTATCTCCAAAGACCTGTGAGCGGGCAGATTCAGATCTTTGGGCGTGATATCTGGGAGCTAGAAGATTCTAAGCGGCATTTGGTGCTGGATAGGTGTAGTGTGATGTTTCAGTTTGGCGCGCTTTTTAGCTCGATGAATGTGCTGGATAATGTCGGTATGCCGCTCGTGCAACGTGGGAATCTACCCCAAAAACACATCAACGAAATTGCGGCATTTTGGTGTGAGCGTGTGGGATTACCCACACAAAGCGTGTATAAATACCCCTATGCCCTAAGTGGCGGTATGAAAAAACGCGTAGCTCTAGCGCGCGCACTCATCACAAGCCCTGATATTTTGTTCCTCGATGAGCCTACAAGCGGACTTGACCCTAAGAGCGCGCAAAACTTCGACACACTTATCCTGCAGCTCAAAGAAATGCTCAATATCACTATCGTGATGGTAACCCACGATCTGGATTCTATCCGAGATAGTATAGATCGCTTTATCCTGTTAGAAAATAAGAAAATCGCCTTTTGCGGCAGTCTAGAGCAATTGAGGGCAAGCGGTGTGCGGACAGAGATTTTTTCAGGTAATCGTGGAGAGAGAATACTAGATTCTCGCGGATAGGGTGTGTTTTGCGCTTTAAGAAATGCGAGATCTTGCGATGAAACATAGAATCTACTCCATTGCCAAAACGCGTTACTGACGCGCCGACACCAAATAATCACAGAATCTCGAACTAGATTCTATGTATGAACGCGTGAGCGGAGCGAAGAGGGTTTCCTCTGAAGCGAGAGAACAAGAGCGCAACGCTTGTGTTAAAATAAGACAGGTCGCTACTTAGAATCTTGGGAAGGAGCAAGGGCGGGGCTAAAATCCTTGATACTCTGCTCGAAAATATTTTGTGTCGGTGAGGTAGGGCTAAAGAGCGATTGCGAAAGGTTTTTGTGGCAATCCATACATCTCTCAATAACTTTATGTGAAGAAGCAAGCTCGGGGGTGCGCACCTTTTGGACATCATGACAGGCAAAGCAGTCTTTGCCACAACCCCCTCCCATATCCACCTGCGCCATTTTTTCTTCGGTATGGCAGGTTTTGCACTCGCGCATTGGGCTATGACGCGTATCTTTATCATAGTCAAGCTTGAAGTGGCAGCTCGCACAATCCCCCGAACAAGTCGCCCATATCACACCCATAAAGCACATCATCAGCCACACAGCGCGCATTTAGATCCCCTCAAGCTTGCTAATATCGATATGGCAATAGCCATGCGGATTTTTGAGTAAGTATTTTTGGTGGTAGGATTCTGCTGGGTAGAAATTTTGCAATAGCATTACCTCTGTGACGACTTCGCGCGTGTATCGTGGAGCGATGCGTTCAGCAATAAAGGCTCGGATAGAGGGCAAAACCTCGGCGTTTTTGGTGTAGATTCCATTGCGATATTGTGTGCCTATGTCGTTGGCTTGATAGTTGAGTGCGGTGGGATCGATCACATCAAAAAACCGCTCCAAAAGCTCCGACAAGCTCAAAATTGTGGATTCATAGACGATATGCACTGCCTCAGTGGCATTGGTGAGGTTGGCGCATACTTGATCGTAGCTGGGATATGGGATAGAGGAGTTGGCGTAGCCCACTTGTGTTTCACATACACCTTTGATGAGGTCAAAATACCTCTGCAGCCCCCAAAAGCACCCACCAGCCAAATAAATCTCATCACGCATCGTAATCCCTAAAAACTCTTTTGCGCACTCACACCGACTTTGCAATGTGAGAGAATTTGCGGCTTTGTGATATGAAAGTCGATGTGGCTAATCACCCCAAAGCGCGCCTTGAGTTCCTCACATACGCCTTCTATGAGATCCTCTAGTAATCCATAGGCATGAGCACAAATATTCCCTTGGATACACTCCACCACGCGCACATAGTCTAAATAGCCCTTGTCGTAACAATAGTGAATCTTGGCATTGATGAGGACTTCCTGCTCCTGTGTGCGTTCGGATTCTAAAATCCCAACGATGGTAGAAAACCGCAGGTCCTCAATCTCAAGGCAGTATTGCACTTAGAGTACCTTGCCCTCTTTGCCACTTATGAGGCGCTTGATATTAGGAATATGAGTATAGAGGATAAGCAACCCTATGATCACCACGGGTATATGTGTATGCACCTGCGCAAGGATATTAATAGAATCTGGTATAGGCAACACATATGGCACGATAAAAGTGAGTACGATACCACTTAGCACGCCAAAGAGTGAGGAGAGTGAGGAGATCTTGAGCACCTTGCCCACAAACCCCCACACTACAAGCCCCAAAGCCCCCTCTATAGGTATGAGCAGGATAACCGAACCAATCGCTGTCGCCACACCCTTACCACCATGGAACCCTAGATACGGGCTATAACAATGCCCTAGAATCGAAAGAATAGCAATGAGCCATTGTGCCTCAAAGCCCAACCCACAGAGCTTGGCAGCAAGCACGACAAACATTCCCTTGCACGCATCAAGCACGATCGTGCTCACAGCCAAAATCGTAGCAGCCTTGGGATTTATCTCTTTGATAGCACGATAGACATTCGTCGCACCGATACTGCCAGAACCGATCGTGCGCACATCGATTTTGTAAAAAATCTTTGTCAAAAACAGTCCAAAAGGTATCCCACCCACAAGATAGGCGATGAGATAAAACACGATATTGCCATTTGTCAGAATCTCTACCAACGCTCCCAAAAATCCGCTCACCATCACTCCTTATGCTTACGCACTTGAAGACTGCGTATTGGCACTATCAAGCAGTGCCACGGCTTCTTGCGAATCTTCTTCAAGCTGCTGCAAGTTTTTGACAATTATATCAGAAGTTTCTTGTGTAACTTCTTGTGTGAGGACTCCGAGTGCGGCTTGTGCGCTTAGCTTGAGCTTAGATTCTATGGTATGGATCTTATCTGTATCCAATGTTTTGATTTTTTGAGTGACTCGATCATCATCAAGATATTTAGAGATAGGATTGATAGTATCAAACGCACAAACTTCTTTTTTATTATTAAAACTCAAATACAAGGAGGATTTATACAAAATATGATCGATCTTAGACACACTTAGCAGTAAGCCTTGTGAAAGCCTTTCAAACACACTAAAGAGATCCTTAGTCGTCACTCCAAGCCCCGCAAAAACTTCGTTAAAATGTCCCACACTCTTGTGCGCGGAATTTGCCTTATCCATCACATGTGAGGAATTTTCTAAAATCGTGTTAATCTCTTGTTGCATAGTCTGCACCACGATGGCGATATCACTTGTGGCTTTGTGTGTCTTTTCAGCGAGCTTGCGCACTTCATCTGCCACCACTGCAAACCCACGCCCATGCTCACCCGCGCGCGCAGCTTCGATGGAAGCATTGAGCGCGAGAAGATTTGTCTGATCGGCAATATCACGAATGATACCAATCACAGAGCCTATATCTTGGGATTTTTGCGCAAAGCTCTCGATCATATTGTTATTATCCCCGATAATAACGATGAGATCATCGATAGAAGAGGTGATTTGCGCGACATCTTCTTGGGATTGCTGCGAGACCTGCGCGATAGAGGAGACTTGAGAATCTGCCGTGCCCATACGCCCCAAATCCTCGCCCAAATCCCCAGATACCTTGCTTAGATCCGTGTTTTGGTTTTGTAAGCTCATATTCATAAGTGCTTTTGCTAGGGCATTTGAAATATTTTCCTTGGCATTTTCTTCTACCTTATCAAGAGTGGAATTTATGGTATTGATACTTGTAGAGAGCGCACCTTTAAGCCCCTGTGCCATAGCCTTGCGATAAAACCGCCCTTCTTGTGTGCTTTTAACCGCTGTGGCTATCTCACGCATAAAAGCCTCAATGTTGTCAATCACAATATTGATATTGTTTGCCAAATGGTGCAAATCCGCATCACCCTGTATGAAAAGCACTCTGTCTTCAAACTCACCTTGCCTATAACGCTCTGAAACTTTTAGAATCCTTTGGATAAGTTTGGCGCGTAGATTCATTTTGTATTGTGCTATGCCAAGCACGATGATTAAGATCCCAGCAACTACCATACTCGGTGAAAATCCATACCACAAGGCATCTAGCACGATGCCCACTATACTAAGAACGATTGCAACCCATAGTAAGATTTTCATCGATATCCTCCTGTCTTGCCTTGTGATTGTAGAGATATCATAAGCTCATTCCAAGTTTGGTTATGGGATTTGAGAATCTCCGCGATGTAGTCTTGGGCTGCCTGCATACCTTGGGAGGTTTCGAGTTCTAAGCATTTTTTATAAATCGCACTGAGTGTCTCTACTCCCGCCTTGCTCGCGCGTCGCCGTACGGAATAATACCCAACCACTTTGCCATTAGCATCGTATGAGGGCGTGATATTGGCAAAAACCCAGTAAATATCGCCATTTGTGGAGCGATTGCATACGAAGGCAAAAAACTCCTCGCCACCCTGAACCGTATCCCACAATAGCTTAAACGCCACACGCGGCATAGATTCATAGCGTATGAGATTATGAGGTTTGTTAATAAACTCTTTTTCGTCTTTAAATCCACCAAAATAGCAGAAATCCTCGTTAGCATAAGTGATTTTGCCATTCATATCCGTTTTAGAAGTGATGAGGGTATCATCCTGTAGAAACAACTCCATTCTTTCCTCCAGACCAATAAAATTGGTGCAATTCTACTATGAAATCATATATAAAAATCGTTTTTTTTTTTTTTGTCTGTAAATTGTGGGTAAGTAATTACATTCAATGGGCAAATCTTGGGTTTTGTGATTTGATCTTTTTACCCAAGAAACTACATTTTAAGATGAGATATAGAAGTGAAACAAAGATAGATTCACTCCCTCTAAAGCGATACAATAAGGGCAGTGCTCTTGTTTTAAAATAATAGAATCTAAAAACTCACCTCTTGTGTGTTGTCTTGGGTTGGCTCCTGTGCAGGGGTGGCGGGGGTCTCGGAAGTAGCGGTGGTGGATTGCAGATCCAAGTTTTCAGGGATTATGAAATGGATTTCAAAGCCCTGCACTTTCTTGAGATTTCCACCCTTTAGCTCATAGGCTTCGATCTTATACACATCGGGATTTTTGACATCCACGCCTTTTATCCACACAAGAGTGCTATTAGGCTTTGAGAGGATACTAAGGTCAAAGGGCGGCGCGACTTCTTTATAGATTGTAGGGAACTCTAGCACCTCGCCATTTTCCACATTTACCGCACCTACGATGATCTCGCCGTTATTTGGCTGGATTTTATAAAGCGCGTATTTACCCCCAAAATCGATAATCCCTCGCTTGAGTGCCTCTTGGGGACCGCCCTCGCAATTCACACAACTCTCATCAGCACTCATAAACTGCCCTTGGTAGAGATTTGCGGGGTATTCTTGGAATTGGGGGATTTGCCGCTCTTGGCTAAAAATATCTTGTGCGATTGCGCTCTGAAGTGCGGGATCTTGGGCATTTTCTTGCGTCGTATCTGCCATATTTGGATTTTTAGAATCTAGCAAATCTTGGCTTTGCGCATTTTGGGAGGGGCTTGCTCTAAGGTTTTGTGAATCTAGGAGAGGCGTCGCTCCTTGCACAAGGGCTTGTGAATCGTTGTCTAGATTCTCTAAAGCCCCATTTTGTGAATCTAGCGTGCTTTGCGCGGTTGGCTCGTATTGGTTGGGGATAAATTCTTGGGTGTGTAAGTGCTTGCCTAGCTCAGAGATTCCCACGCCGATACCTATGCCCACACACATTAGGAGCACTAAGGAGAGAGCTTTTTTCATTTTTTATCCTTAATTTTGTTCTTGGCGGCTAGCTTAGCCCTGCACAAACGCCTTGATAAGCGGCGAGTGCAGCACGGGGCTAAATTCTATAATCTCATAAGTCGCGGCGTTGTTGAGGTAGTAGGGATCGCTCTGTGTGAAAGCCTCTGCGCTCTCTTTGTCAGCAAAACGCCCTATGATGCACCCGCCTACCTTTGGATTTTGCGGACCAGAGAGGAGCAAAACCCCCGCGTCATAGCCCTTTTGCAAATACGCACGATGCTCGGCTAGAATCTGCTCAATCTCACTTATGGGCTTTGTGTAAGTTACTAAAATGCAAAACATATTCATCGTTGAACTCCTTGTGTTGGTTTTTAGGCTAGCTGCCGTAGTTTAGATTCTGTGATGAAAGCTCCCAAATGCTCACAAGTGCTTGAAAATGCTCGTGGCGCAAAAAGCCAAACCATTATGAAATCAGAATCTAGCTCTTTAGCAGCAGGTATTGCGCGCTTTTCTCCTTAGGCAGGGCTTGCGTGTGATACACCTCCTCGCCCACGCGCACCTTGTATTCCACGCCCTCTTGTGTCTTGGCATAGCTGAGGATAATGCGCGCCGATAGGAGCTTATCCTCCCTAGAGGCATTCTTTTCGATAAGTCCTATGGGACCAATAGAATCCAAAAGCGTGATTTGCTCCATCATCGGATTTGGGCTTTTTAGCTTCTCATTTTCCTCCTCATTGCGCCCTATCACGCACCTAGCACCATTTTCTAGCACCATATATCGCCCCACCTTTATCATCTCCACATCTTCAAACACCATCTTTCTGTGCCCGCTTAGATCTTTTATCTTTTGGGCGATAGAATCTTGAGTGAGTAGGCAGCCACCACCGGGCTTTTCGTAGTATTTAAAACCATAAGATTCAATCATCGCAAGTTGCCTTGTCCGTCCGCGTCCATTGACATCTAGGAGCTTTTCTCTATCCACCCAGCCCATTTTTTCGGGGAAGCTTGGGGCGAGGAGCTTGGCACTCATAGGGCGCAGTAGGAGTTCATCGAGCGTCTTTGGCTTATTTGGATCGCTCCCATCACGGCTTAGGATTACATCAAACTTTGGATCTTTGCCAATCTCGCGCACGAGTTTTTTGACCTCATCGAGTGCTTGGGCGCGTTGGGATTTGGGGCGCTGCCCTAGCACCTCGCCACTGATGACGAAGTCCGCGCCACACTCAAGCAGATAGTTAAAGGCATTGCCAAGCATATTGGCGTGGCAGTCGATGCAGGGGTTGAAATACTTGCCATAGCCGTATTTGGGGCTAAAGAGCACGGAGTTAAAAAACTGCTTTCTAATATCGATGATTTTTAGCTCTACGGGGATTTGTGCCGTGGCGTTTTTGAAATACTCCAGCTTGTCTTTATTCCCGCCAAAGCCTATGTTAAAATGCACAGCGATGACTTCAATCCCTTGATCTTTGAGTAGTTTCATAGCGATGAGGCTATCGCAACCCCCGCTAAAAAGTGCTAATGCTTTTTTCATAGCTGATAAGTTCTCCTTGTGTAAGTTTGGCGATTTTGTCTTTGAGAGTGTTGATAGATTCTAGCTTTTGCTTGGTGTGGAGATTGAGCCGTGGGATAAGTGCCAAATCCCTCTTATAGGCTTTGAGCACGAGGACTTTTAAATGCTCCCTAAACTCCTCAAAGCTCCCAATCTTCTTAATACTCTCATCGATGAGCAATGGACGCAAATACGGGCTTTGCGCGATGTCGCCCTGCGCGCTATCTAAAAGCAAGAGGTATTCCCTGCCATAGGATTCAAACACGCTTGGCTCTAGGTATTCTACCGCTGTGTGAATCCACTCGGGATTTTCGAGTAGGGTGCGTATGAGCACGCCCTCTGCGAGGTGCTTTTGTGAATCTTGGGCTAGGATAGGCGTTTGTTTGGGGTTTTGTCGGTGGATTTTGATGAGATTTGGGGCGATACGCAGTCGCTGCGCGATAAATGGCACATACTCGGCTTGGAGCAGGGGCGTGAGTGTCTTGCTAAAAGCGGTGATTTCATTGAGGGCTTGTTGCTTTTGGAGAGGATCAGCGAGGTTAAATCCCGCAATAATACGCTCTATGACAAACTCTATAAAGCTTACCGGGCGCATAAAGAGAGATTTGAGTTCTTCTAGTTTGTTTTGGGCGACCATATCGGCGGGATCAAGATTGTTGTGAAAGATCACCACACCCCCGCTTGCACTTATAGAGCTTAGCATTTTGGCGGCTCTAAAGGCGGCATTGATCCCAGCCTTATCGCCATCATAGCTTAGGATTATTTGTGGATCGCCTTTTTTGAGCAGTGGGATATGATCAGTGGTTAGAGCTGTGCCCAACGTCGCCACGGCGTTTCTAAATCCTGCTTGATGGAGCATAATCACATCGATATAGCCCTCGCACACGATGATTTTTTTTTCGCGATAGATGGATTCTTTAGCAATGTGGTAGCCATAGAGCAGTTTGGACTTGTTAAAGATCTTGCTCTGTGGGGAGTTTATGTATTTTGCCATCGCTTGTGGATCTATGCTGCGTCCGCCAAATCCCACAATCTTGCCATTGGGTGAGTGGATAGGGAACATAATGCGCTGGGAAAAACGCGCATATTCTCGCGTCTCGTCTTTGCCAATGATACCAAGCTCTAAAGCTTCTTGCTTGCTGTTAGCATGGTGTGTGTTGATAAGCTTAAGGCTTTCAAAGCTCTGCGGGCTAAAGCCTAGGCGGAAAGATTCTATACTCGCGTGGGAGATCCCGCGGTTGTGGAGATAGTCGAGCATTTGGGGATTAGTATGGAGCTGCTGCTGATAGAATCTTGCCATATCCTCTAAGAGTGTGGATTCATATTTTTTTTGGTAATTATTTTCGTATTGGAGCTTGAAGTTGCACATCTCCGCCACACGCTCTACCGCAGGGGCAAAGTCTAGCTTCTCATACTGCATCACAAAACTAATACTATCGCCCCCCACACCGCAGCCATAGCAGTGAAAAATATTTTTGCTAGGACTGACCATGAAGCTTGGGGTTTTTTCATTATGAAAAGGACAGCACGCAGAGAAATTACTCCCAGCACGTTTGAGATCGATATATGAACTAATGATATCCACGATATCCACCTGCTCTTTTAATCGCTCAAGAGAATCTTTGCTGATACGCATTGCTCCAAATCCTTATCAATCTCTAAAAGCTATATTGCACATACGCCTTGCCAAAGCTCCTATTTATCGTGCTTTGGTGCTCTAGTCTCTCAAGCATATATACGCCAATCGCTCCTATCTCCACATCAAGCGTGGCAGCATAGCGCACCCCTAGCGAATACGCACTCTGAATCTTGCTCACACTACGGCTATCGCGCCCAAGAATCTCCACCGCACCTTTTCCAAAATTCACATCTACAAAGCCATAAATACTACTTGTGTGCTCCTCATACATATTTGTGGTTTGACTCCCGCTGTGCATACCGCCGGGCTGGATCACGCCAAAGCCATTGTGTGCGTGGTTGTGCGCTTCAAATCGCGAGATAGAGCCCATATTAGCGATTTCAAAGAAGTGATTGCCCACCTTTTGATACCCCGCGCCGAACTCCAAAAGATCGCGATACGCGATAGCCTGCTCTGCCCAAATGAGAAATGTATCACCCCGCTCACCAGTCGTGTGTCCATGCCCATCATCGTGGCTATGATCATGGTCATGGTGGGAGTTGTGTGCAAAAGTGGAGTTGAGATAGGCATAGTGCAAAAATGTCGTGCTCTGCCAGCCATCAACACCCCCAAAAGAAAGTATTACCTTGCCCCCAAAGACATCAAAAAACTCCTGCATATGATAGGCAAATGGCGCGATTTCCACAAATGGCAGCGTGAGATTGAATCCACCCGCAAAGAGATTTTTGCCATCATAAAGATGTCGGTAGAAATTAAAATCCGTGGCAAACTCGCGCGTGATGTGGGCTTGCTCATCGACCCATAACCCATAGAGCTTAAAATATGGGTTTTGTATGTAGCCATACGCACCTTGCAATGAATGCCCCACCCAGTCAAACTCATCTTCAAACCGCCCAGCTTTAATCCCAAAGCTTAGATTCTCAAACTTCTTTTCATAGCCTACATACGCGGTGCTTGTCGTGAATCTAGATTCTATGTAGTTATAGCGCGATCCACCAAAGGTCGTGTCCATGCTAAATGGCACAAACGCGCTAATCCCAAGCCCAAAGTCAATTGTCTCAAAGGCTTGGGCTTTCATCAGCATTGTGGCATAGAGCATAGAGTATGAATCGCGCCTAGCATTATCCCGCAGTGAAGCAAATGCAGAGCTTTTGCCAAAGAGTCCTACATTAGCATGAAACTCTACAGGATCGCTGTGGTGATGGTGATGATGTCCGTCTTCATCTTGCGCTGTGAGAGTTTGTAGCCAAGCCCCTCCTAGAGCCGATGCCACCACAAGAGCGCGTATGGATTGAGCGAATCTCATAGATTCTAAGCGCACAAAGCTATGCCATTTTAGAATCTTTAGAATCTCTATCAACGCATTGTTTTTCATCATAGCCCTTTATTCTTTATCACGCGAGATTTTCACACCCAAGCCTTTGAGCTTAGATTCTAGATCCTCATAGCCGCGATCGAGATGGTAGATTCTGTGAATCTGTGTGCTGTCTTTGGCGATGAGAGCGGCTAGGACGAGAGCAGAGGAAGCACGCAAATCCGTAGCCATAACATTTGCACCCATAAGAGGCTTTGCCCCGCTCACTTTAGCGACATTACCAGAGAGCTTGATGTCTGCCCCAAGTCTTTGGAGCTCACTCACATGCATGAAGCGGTTTTCAAACAACCGCTCCTCTATCACGCTCACACCCTCGCATTGTGTGGCAAGTGCCATAAATTGCGCTTGCATATCGGTGGGAAACCCGGGGTATTCTGTCGTGATGATCTCAAAGGCAGTGCGCCTTTTAGCAGGCAATATAGTGATGCTAGATTCTGCAATCTCAAAGCCAAAGCCGATTTCCTCAAGTTTCTCTAAAATCGCTTGGAGATGAGTGCTATCGGTGTTGTGCAGGGTTATGCGTGAGTTGGTAATCGCCCCCGCGCATAGATATGTCCCCGCCTCGATCCTATCGGGGATCACACTAAAGGCTCTGAATCTAGGCAGTTCGCCATCGCTCCCATAGATAGAGATTTCATTGCTTCCTATGCCCTCGATCTCTATGCCATTTTGTGCTAGCACTTCACACAGCTGCACGACCTCGGGTTCTTTAGCGGCATTGATGATACGCGTTTTGCCCTTAGCCAGAGCCGCTGCCATGATCACATTCTCACTCCCTGTTACAGAGATTTTATCAAACAAAATATCCGTGCCTTGCAAGCCATTTGGGGCATTAGCGATGATGTAACCACCCTCAATGTGAATCTGCGCTCCCATTTTTTCCATAGCCTTAAGGTGCAGATCCACCGGACGCGCACCTATGGCACAGCCCCCGGGCAGACTTACTTGGCATTTTCTAAAGCGCGCTAAGAGTGGTCCTAGCACCAAGATCGAGGCGCGCATCTTACGCACGATATCATAAAGAGCTTTGGTATGGATAATATCCGCGCAATTTATGCTTAGTGTGTGTGAATCTAGTGCTTGTATATGCGCGCCCAAATGCTCTAGGAGCTTTGAGAGAGTCTTGACATCAGCGACATCGGGGAGATTTGAGATCTCCACATCTTCCCTGCTTAGCAATGTGAGAGCTAGAAGTGGGAGTGCGGCATTTTTAGCACCTGATATAGCCACATCGCCACACAAGGATTGGGATTGGGTGATGGTGAGATAGTCCATAGTGTTCCTTTATTTTTTTTCTCTGTGTTGTAGGGCAGTGCCTATTTTGGTCTGAATCTGCTTAGTGATGCTTGGATTTTCGTCCTCTAGCATATCGCGAAACTTCGCCACTTCATCGGCTTCCATAAGGATAGGATTGATAGAAAAATTATAGATAATATCTAGCCATATATCAAAATTGGGATTATTTGGTGCACATTTGCTAAATTTGTCGGTAAAGGTTTTGTAGTGTTTTTGAAGTTTTTGTTTGTCGTCTTTATGCGCGAGGACTTCTGCATGGAGCTCTGTGAGCGGGTTCGTGGCTACTGGTGTATTGTCGTTTTCTAATACCACGCTCAAAAGCCCAGCAAATACAATGGGCAGGGCTAGGATAAACATCACCAGCCAGCACATTATATAAAACACTAAATCAAACATTAAAATTTATAGAATCTACGCTTTGAAAGTTTTGAATAAATCCGTGGTAGCCTTGACATAGCCATCTACAGAGCCGCAGTCATAGCGTGAGCCTTGGAATTTATAAGCAAGCACTCTGCCTTGCTTGGCTTGCTCTAATAGCGCATCAGTGATCTGAATCTCACCCTTCTTGCCCGGCTTAGTCACGCGCAATATATCAAAAATATCGGGTGTAAGGATATAGCGCCCGATGATGGCGAGATTGCTTGGCGCACTATCTATACTTGGTTTTTCGACCATATTATTGACACGATACACGCCCTCTTCGATCATTTCGCCATCGATGATTCCGTATTTATCCACTTCTTTTTTATCCACTTCTTCGATAGCCACTATAGAGCAGCGGTAGCGTTTGTAGAGATCTACCATTTGGGCTAGTACGCCTTGTGATCCTTTATTGACACACAAGTCATCAGCAAGCACGACAGCGAAAGGCTCCTGCCCTATGAGGACTTCACCAGTGAGGATCGCATGCCCTAGTCCCTTCATCTCTTCTTGTCGTGTATAGGAGAATTTACAGAGGTTTGTGAGGCGTCTGATATCTTTGAGCAAATCTTCTTTGTCTGTACCCTCGATTTGGTGCTCAAGCTCGTAGTTTCTATCGAAATGATCCTCAATCGCCCTCTTACCGCGTCCTGTCACGATCGCCATCGTGTGGCAACCAGCCTCTAGAGCTTCTTCCACGCCGTATTGGATAAGTGGTTTTACTAAGATAGGGAGCATTTCCTTTGGCATTGCCTTTGTCGCGGGCAAAAATCGTGTCCCATATCCCGCCGCTGGGAATAAGCATTTATCAATCATTTTGGCTCCTTGTAGGTTAGTTGATCAAAGTCGTTGCGAGTAACTGCTCTAGTGCAATATTATTACCAAAAAGTTCTTCATAAACAATATAATTGGCTAGAACTTTCAAACCATATATCCGCGATTCTTCATAGGGGATAAGCTCCATACTTAGCCATGGTTCGTATTTACGCTTTTTGATAAAAAGCTTTTTTTGCGCCAACGTGCGCCGTAAAAACCCCGGACCTCCATTATACGCATACGCTACAAATAACGGATTCTTAAACTCCCGCTCCAGCTCGCCCAGATAAAATCTCCCAAACTCTAGCGCAATGATGGGGTTAAACATATCCTCTAGCTTGGTATCCTCCACTCCTAGACTTTTGGCAAATGGCGCGACATTAAAAGGCATGATCTGCATCATACCCAGTGCATACGAAGTGGAGATGAGCGCGGGGAGAAAATTACTCTCTTGGCGCGCAATAGCGTAAGTAAGTGCCTTTTGATCGATACTTTTCCATTTGATATTTTGGGCAAAAGGTGAGAGGAAGTAGTTGTTTTGGTATTTGGTCGCGCGGTTATGTATATATGCCATATGTGCTAGAGAATCTACGAAAGCAAACTCCTGTGTCAGCTCATCAAGTGCCTTTGCGTCATTCACCTGCAAGAGATTGCTACGCAAGATCTCCCACTCAAAAGGATCTTGTATGTTAAAGGGCGGTTTTTTCTCGCTCAAAGGCGTGAAATCAGTGATGATGGTGTATTGTGGAGCGGTGCGGAGTTTTTGATTAGCATAAATCGTGTAGATATCGATATTTGTGCTTTGTGCGAGCTTTGAGAGGAGTTTTTTGTCCCCGCTCACATAGTAGCGCCAAAATAGCGCTTTGTTGTGCAGTAGCACATCTTTGCTTGTGTTTTGTGCGAGCTTGAAATAAGTTAGGGCATTTTTTGTGTTTTTTGCCATTAGCTCATTTATGCCTAGCAAAAAGAGTGTATAGGGGCTGGCTTTGGTGATGTGTGCGTTGAGCAGGGATTTTTTGAATCTAGGGAGCGAATCTGATAGAATAATACCTTGGAGCATTTTATCAAATGCCGGAGCATTTTCATCAGCGAGCTTTTTGAGCCTCTGTGGCTTGATGTTTTGATTGATGAGTTTTTCGCGCTGCTTTTGGGTGAGGGCATTATAGATCTGTGCGAATGTCTTGGCATCGCTTAGGAGCATTTGAGTAAGGATATTTTTAGAGCTTAGAATCTCGACTTTTGTGCTAAGGCTTTTGTTTGGAGCGACTTTGTCTTTAAGGGCTTTAAGATCTTGCAGCGAGAGATTTGGAACTTGACTAAGTTTTAGCCCATAGCCTACACATTCTAGATCTTCTTTGAGCAGAGATTTAAAGTCTAGTCGTGCGCATTGCAACTCGCGTGGTAGCTCGTGAGGCATACCTTTTTTTTCCAGTAACGCAGTGAGTTTGGGGGTCTTTCTATGCACGAGATCATAGGCTTTGAGCGCATCTTGCAAGGAGGTGTTTTCATCACTCAAAAAACGCCAGATATAAAAATCCCGCGCCAATCCCTTAGGCTTAGATTCTAAAAATTCTATGGTAATTTCTTTTGCGACGCATAAGACACTAAGGATAAAGAAAATGCCAATAGCTTGTTTTCTCATCATGCCCCTTGTGCGAAATTATATAGAATCTTCACAAGTGTGAGATCGATAAACTTAAGCGCTACAATCACTATAAGCGGGGCTATATCAAGTCCGCCTATGTTAGTAGGAATAATCTTACGCACTTTAGCAAAAACCGGCTCACTTAGGCGATAGAGTACTTGCACGATAGGATTATATGGATCTGGGCGCACCCAGCTAAGCAACGTGGCGATGATAAGAATCCAAATGTAGAGATTAAGCAGCATACTAATAATAGTTGCGATTGCTTGAATAAATGTCGCTATCACCATAATATCTCCTTGTAGTCTAAGCTTGTGTGTGTAGCATTCCTAGAATCTCAAAATGCGCAAAATAATCGTCAAAATAATAGATATTTTCACAACCTGCCTCTACTAAGTGAGTGCCTAGCACACTTGCTGTGTGTCCGCTGTAACATACAAGCAGGATATTTTTATCTTGGTGTTTTTGTGCGTAGCTATAGACATCTTGGGCGCTGCTAAAATGTTTTGAATCTCTAATATGTGCGTATGCGAAATCACTCTCATCACGAATATCGATGATGTCAAACTCCATACTCGCTAGGTCTGGCGCATAGATTGGATTTGCTAGCGATGGATTATTTTTGCCTTTAAACTCCATAATATCCCCCAATTGGTTTTTGGGTATTGTAGTTAAAGTTGGTTAATTGAGAATGGGGCGCATTTAGCGTTTGATTATTTGAGAGAATCTCTCAATCACTAAGAGCACAATATTTTGCTTAAAACCTGCTATAATCCCCCTATGAAAGCGATGTTTTTTGATACCCTAGAAGATATACTCCAAAGCACAAGTTTCGCGCAGATACGAGAGAAATTCGCGCATTTTTATGATGATTTTAAAAGCAATCACACCGATCTCACTCCGAATGCTCACGCACGTCCAACTAATGAGCTACAAAGCCTTGTGATCATGCGTGATAAGCACACTCCCGCGATCAAAATCCGCCGTCCAAACCACGCTAAATCAAAGCTAGCACTAGCAAAGATTCTGCACTCGGTGGCACATATAGAATCTAGCGCGATTATCCTAGCCCTTGATGCTTGCTATCGCTTTAGGGATATGCCTAGATCGTTTTATGCAGATTGGCTTAACGTGGCAGAGGAGGAGATCAGGCATTTTGGGCTTTTGGAGGAGCTTTTGGCAGAGTTAGATTCTGTGTATGGGGCATTCCCGGTGCATAATACGCTTTTTGAAGCGATGGAAGCGACACAGACAAGCCTAGAATGGCGTATGGGCGTGGTGCATAGGGGACTAGAGGCAAAGGGACTAGATGCCAATCCTTTCGTCCTCCAAAAGCTTATGCAGACAGATCTCCATATCAAGTCAAAAATACAAGAGGTGTTTGAGGTGATCTTGCGCGATGAGGTGGGGCATGTGCGCAAAGGAGATATGTGGTGGCACTATGCTCAGAGAGAGGCACCTAGCCCGCAAGATTTTATCGCGCTATGTGAGAGGTTTAGAGAGTTTAGCCTCGCGGGCAAGATTCTCAATGCCCCTGCGCGCTTGCAGGCGGGCTTTAGCACACAGGAGATAGAATCTCTGCAGAGATTCTATGCAGACAGGAGAAGCCGATGAGCGGTTTGGGATTGTTTGGGGTTTTTGTCGTGGGGTTTATGGGGGCGATTACCCCGGGTCCTGATATTTTGTTTGTGCTACGCACGAGCTTGTGTGTAGGGGCTAGGGCGGCATTTGCTGCGTTTTTAGGGATCGCGAGTGGTTGGGCGATTTTCCTTGGGGCATTGTATTTGGGACTTAGCTATGTGCTGGGCAATGCGTATGTGCAGCTCACACTTACCTTCGTCGGGGGCGTGTATCTGGCGTATCTGGCGTATGCGTTGCTTAAGAATCCTGCGAGTGTGCCGGCACTGACTTCAGCTGATACAAAAGCTTTAGATTCTATAAATATTCGCGTGCTATTTAGATTCTATATCAAAGCCCTAGGGATCAATCTCTCCAATCCCAAGGCGATTTTATTTTTTGGCACGATCATTATGCCCTTTATCGAGGTGGATTTGGGAGAGCGGATCATGGTGCTTTTTTGCGCGCTTAGCTTGCCATTTTTGGGCGTGATCGCACTAGGCAGTGCGATTAAGAGCTATCTCACACCCAAGGTCTTTGTGTGGATTGATAGAATCTGTGGCGTGATATTTGGGGGCTTTAGCGTGTATTTGCTCTATGTGACATTTATTGTTTTTTAAATCCCATGTCTTGAGAACATTTCTTTTTGTAGCCTTTGGTAGTTAAGCCCTTATCAAATCTATGGCAGAGTTTGTTTTTTTGAGTTAGGCTGTAGGCTTGCATATTTTAGGTGTGCAAACTACTTCTTTCACAAGCTTGCTCCACCTCTAAGCTAGCTCAAGTGCGTCCCTAACGCGCTTGAGCTTCCAATAGAGCTTTTTTAGAATCTTCGGCGGGAGGCATCTTAGCAAGGCATATTTCGCGCTCCATCGGGCTAGTCGTGTGGGCGTGTCCCAGCTCTCGATACTGCACACATCATAATACTTGCTATACCAGCTAAGCTGCTCTTTTGTGGGCGTGTCGCCGAGGATCTGCCTTGCACTCCTATCTCTTTTGCGCGTGATTGTGGCGAGGGTGTGCGGGTATTTACAAGCTATGAAGTTGCCATAAGTCTCAAATTCGCTAAACCCCGATCCTCCTAAATCCTCATCGCACACACAATCCAAAATAGCCTGCCAAAAGGGCTTGTGGTGTGTGGATTCTATCAGGGTGATAAGCTCTTGCATAAGGTGTGAATCTATCATCATATGCTCGGCTATGAAACTAAAATCCACCGCCCTATGCACAATTTCTCTCTCGCTTATAGGGATTTGTAATCGCTCTAGTGTCGTGAAGTAGGGTTTGTGGTATTCGCTCTGTTTTTCAAGCAGCACATTATCATGTGCATCGAAAAACGCCACATCTTTCAACAAAATCGTATCACAATCCCATATGAGATAGTGCGTAGCGGTGTGCAGATTCTGTATATGTCTCCCCCCCCCATTTAGCTTATAAGAAGCATACGCCATTTTAAGGAATTGTTGGAGATACCAGCCTGCACGCTTTGTGTCGTTTATGCGTTGTTTTAGGATTGTCTGTATGCACTGGAGATTTAGTCCTTCATATAGCGTGTCTTCATCAATGCAGTGCAGCTGATATGTGTGGGTGGGATTCTGAATTTGTGCAATCGTGGATTGTGAAGCGATGATGTGTATCGCACTAGGCTTAGCGTGTGTCCATATACTCTCTAGTGCATGGGGAAGTATCGCGGTATCAGCCTCTTTGAGGCAGATGAGCGCATCAAAAGCAGGCATTGTATAACCTAAAAAATGAGCATTTCACGCTTGAGCTTATTGAGCGCATCTATCTCTAGTTTGAGTTTTTCGACTTCAGCGTCTATTTGTGCGAGTAGGGTGAAGTTTAGCGTCTCTGGCATATCCTGCGAGCCGCGCTTGATCATAATATAATCCACCATAGAGATTTTTGCCATACCTAGCAGGATATTGATATCATCGCGGATATCCTCGATATTTCTAAAAATAACATCAATACGTTCAAACATAGCCACTCCTTTAAGATTTGATCCCAGCAGTAATGAGCGTGTGTAAGTGTATAACACCTTGTATAGAATCTTGCTTATCTGTGAGGACAAGAATCTGAATCTTGTTTGCTTCGATCATCTTGAGCGCGTCAAAGGCGAGCATATTTGGATCGTTGCAGGTCTTTGGATTTTGGGTAGCGTATTTGAGGACTTCATCATCAAGGCTAAAATCCTCTCTTAGCAATGCTCTGCGCAAATCCCCATCGCTTAGGATCGCTACAAGCTTACCCCCTTGCGTGATGAGGAGATTGCCCAATCGTGCTTTGGTCATTAGTGGGATACATTCTTTGAGCGTGGTGTGTGAATCTACGATGGGCAGATCGCTTGTCTGCATTAGGTCTTTTATCTTGACAAAAAGCCTCTTACCCAAGCTCCCACCGGGGTGGAAAGACGCGAAATTCTCATGTGTGAATCCTCGATAATGCATAAGGCACACAGCAAGCACATCGCCTAGTGCAAGCGTGAGGGTTGTGGAGCTAGTAGGGGCAGCATTGAGCGGACAAGCTTCTTTTTGGACAAAAATATCAAGAAACAAATCGCCCATTTTTGAGAGGCTGGATTGGGCATTTTTGCTCATTGTGATGAGTGTGTTGCCAAATCGCTTGAGGTGCGGTAGGACATTGAGCAGCTCTTCGCTCTCCCCGCTGTAGCTTATGGCTAGGACAATATCCTCTTTTTGTATCATGCCTAGGTCCCCGTGCATCGCTTCTGTGGGGTGGAGGAAAAAGCTTGGCGTGCCCGTGCTTGAGAGTGTAGCAGCGATTTTAGCACCGATATGCCCGCTTTTGCCCACGCCCATCACCACGAGCTTGCCCCTAGATTCTGCGATGGTGCGCACGATCTCATAGAGGGCTTGTGAATCTAGCCGCTGGATAGAATCTAACAAGGCTTTAGATTCTGTATGGAGCACTTCTGTGGCGATCTCTAAATAGTGGGTTGCCTCTGACATTTGCATTCCTTACAAGACATAGACCATGGCTTCTATGGTCGGATATTTTTTGACTTTTTTAAAGATATGCTTTCTAAACGCTCCTTCAATCTCTTGCTCTATGGTTTTGGCGTTGAAGTGCTCTTTTTTGTAGTTTTTGATTACAAGCTCCAAAATCTCTGTCATCTCTTTTTCAAAGCCCTTGTCCTCTTTGTTTGCCACAAGCCCATAGCTTGAGATTTTAGAATCCACAATCTTGCGATCCTTGCTCACCTGCATCGAGACGATGACGATGCCATCATTAGCGAGCGTTTGTCTGTCATCGACGATATCGCTATCCACTTGGCGATTGATTTGGTTGTCGATGAAGATTTTGCCATTTTTCACACTGCGGACTTTGCGCATATAGTTGGGATTGACTTCGATTTGATCGCCATCTTCCATAAGGAAAATATTTTTTTCTAGCACGCCGCATTTGATGGCGGTTTCTTTGTGCTTGGCTATATGGTTGTATTCTCCATGGACGGGGAGGAAAAACTTGGGCTTGATGAGGCGCAGCATTAGCTTTTGCTCCTCTTGTGCGGCGTGCCCGCTCACGTGAATCTCGCTAAAATCCTGATACGCCACCCTCGCTCCGGCTTTCATTAGGAAGTTTAGCACGGTTGAGACGGAGCCCTCATTACCCGGGATAGCCTTGGCAGAGATGATAACCATATCGCTGGGCTTAATCTTGATATGACGGTGCTCATCTGTCGCCATACGATAGAGTGCGCTCATCGTCTCGCCTTGAGAACCGGTAGTGACGATTAAGATCTCATTATCGGGGTATTTTTCCACCTCGTGGGCTTCGATGAATATATTTTGTGGGATTTCTATGTAGCCTAGCTCGCGTGCTATCTCGAGGTTTTTTTCCATAGAGCGTCCTATCACGGCTACCTTGCGATTATAAAGGCGTCCATAATTGATAGCTTGATACACGCGGTGGATATTTGAGCTAAAAGTGCTCATAATCACGCGCCCTTGTGCTTGCTTGAAAAGTGTGTCAAATGTCGGTCCCACGCTCGCTTCGCTAGGTGTGGTGCCGCTGCGGTGGGAGTTGGTAGAATCGCTTAGGAGCAGCATCACGCCCTCTTCCCCATAGTGCGCTAGTCGGTGCAAATCCGTGGGCATATTGTCAATAGGCGTGTGATCGATTTTAAAATCCCCCGTGTGGATGATCGTCCCCGCCTCCGTCTTGATAGCCAAAGCCGAAGCGTCAATCACGGAATGCGTGATATTAATCCACTCTATCTCAAACTCCCCGATTTTGATGGGCTGGCGTTTTTGGACAATCTTAAAATACGAGCGGAATTTTTTTAGCCCGTGCTCATCGAATTTGCTCCCAATCATACCAAGCGGGAGCGGAGTCCCATAGAGCGGGAATTGTAGCTGCTTGTAGAGGTAGGGCACCGCACCGATATGATCCTCGTGTGCGTGAGTGATGATAACCCCTGCGATTTTGTCCTTAATCGCGTGGATATAGCTAAAATCCGGTATGAGGATATCCACGCCGTGCATCGTCTCATCGGGGAAGCTCATACCCACATCGATGATGATCGCGCTATTTTGTGTCTCTATCACGGTGATATTGCCCCCGATCTCGCCTAGCCCGCCAAGTGGCGTGATACGCACGCTCGCTTTGGTGTTGAGGTTGAGCTTTGCGTGGGCATTGAGGCTCTCGCGCTGAATCTTTGTGTTTGCCTCTACGCCGCGTCGCAAGTCTTTGTGTAGGCTTAGGTTGTCCTTTTCATTAGGATTTTTCACGCTGCGCACGCCATTTTCTACGATATCTTTGTCCTCTGGGCGATTTTTGGCGTTAGGATTCTTACCACTCCATTGTCGCCCTTTGAATCTTTTCTCCTGCTCCATTTTGTGGGAATCCTTAGCTTGGCTATTTTGTGTGGATTGGAATCTCCTCTGTTGCGTCCCCTTGTGGGGGAAGGGTTTGTGTGGGGTTTGTGCTAGATCTTGTGTGTTTGCCACGCCGATGTGCTCTTGCGCATTTGTCGTGGGTTTGTCCGCGTGGCTAATGCTATCCTCGCTTGTTGTGCTCTCGCTTATTTTGTGGCGAAACTTTTTGGTAAAGGATTTGAATCTACTCTCTTTTGGGGCTTGCGGGCTTTGCGCGTTGGCTTGCCCCTCTTGATTTTCTTGGTGTTGGTTGTTTTCTTCCATTGTTATGTCTCCTTGTGAATATACTGATATATGTGGTGATACTGCTCTGTGCTGACTTCGTGTGCTCTAGCATCATCGCGGATATGGAGTGTGCGCAAAAGAGGGGTAATGTCTGAAAAACCCTTTTGGAGATTTTTGGCTAGTTTTTTGCGTGGTGCGCAAAACGCTAGCTTCAAAAACTCTTCAAATCTACTATCCCTACGCGCGGTGCTTTGAATCTTGTCAATACAAAACACGCTAGAAGTAACCTTAGGTGCTGGCTCAAACGCGGTGTTTGGCACATCAAAGAGCATTTGAGGTTTGCCAAAGGTCTGGGCTAGCACACTTAGCGCGCAAAATGCACTTTCTTTGGTGTGTGCGCAGAATTTTTGCGCGACTTCTTTTTGGGTCATCACGACGAGGTATTTACACGCACTATCGCGCAGCAAACGCAAAATAATGGGCGTAGCAACATAATAGGGTAGATTTGAGACAAGCACATACTCACTAGGGTGCAACCACCCTTGGTCTTGCTCTATCTCTAGGACATCTTGCTGTATCAGCTCCACCCTTTTGCTCGTGATGAGGGAAGCGAAATGTTTGCGAAACAAAGAACACAAGTCAGGATCGACTTCATAGGCTTTTAGAGAATCTCTCTTGGCTAACTCCTGTGTCAAATCACCCAAGCCAATCCCAATCTCTATAAGTTGGTAGGGGAGAGTGGGAATAGATTCGATGATCTGCTGGATATAGGAAAAACTCTTTAGAAAATTCTGCCCTAAGTGCTTTTTGGTCCTGTAGTTTTCCATAAAAATCCTTGAAAAATGCTATAATTGTAGCAAAAGTTCTTAAAATCCTAGCTAATAAATTTCTTTTTAGATTCACATTGATACCAAAAGAGACAAGCATAAGGGCAAACCAAAAACAAATATAAAATAAAGGCATAGTGATGAATTTTGCAAAGCGTATCATTCCGTGTTTAGATGTCAAAGATGGGCGTGTGGTCAAGGGCGTGAATTTCGTAGGACTGCAAGATGCGGGAGATCCCGCAGAGATAGCACAAAAATACAACGCACAAGGTGCAGATGAGCTCGTGTTTTTGGATATTACAGCAAGCGCGGAAGGTAGAGGCACGACTATCGAGATGGTCAAAAAGGTCGCAAAAGAGGTTTTTATCCCTTTTAGCGTAGGCGGAGGGATCAGCTCACTTGATGATATGTATAACCTGCTCAATGCCGGCTGTGATAAGGTGAGTATCAATAGTGCAGCGATCAAAAATCCCGCACTCATAGAGGAGGGGGCTAAGCGATTTGGATCACAATGTATCGTGGTGGCAGTGGATTATAAAAAAGTTAGCGGATTTGATACGCGAGATTCTGCGTCTGGTATAGAATCTACTGACATCACTTCCCCATGGCATATTTTTATCAATGGTGGCAGAGTGGATACAGGCAAGGATCTGCTTGAGTGGTGTAAGGAAATCTATGATAGAGGTGCAGGCGAGATTTTGCTCACAAGTATGGATTGTGATGGCGTGAAAAAGGGTTATGACAAAGCGGGGATTGAGGCGGTCAATGCTATCGCTCCGCTACCGCTTATCGCAAGTGGTGGTGCTGGGTGTATGCAGGATTTTGTCGATGTGTTTGAATATGGTGCTGATGCGGCACTGGCAGCAAGTGTGTTTCACTATGGTGAGATTGGTATCAGTGAGCTCAAATCCTATCTCAAAGCGCATAATATCAGCGTGAGAATCTAGGCGAGAATCTACTATGGTCGTATGTGCTGGACGCGGCGAGGAGTTTAGCTTCGCACAAATGATCGGTGTGGGTCTCATAGAAAGTGCGATCAACCTCACGAGAATCTGCCTCACACAAAAGGTCGATGAGATCGTTTTCGTCGGGAGTGCCGGGGCGTATGATGAATGCACCAAAGTGCTTGATATATTTTGTGCCACACAAGCCACCCAAATAGAATCCGCCTCACTCACACACGATGCCTACACACCCATATCCCATCGTATAGAATCTCCCAAGCCGATTTACTGTGATGTTTCATATGAAACAATGATTGTCAATAGCTCGAACTATATCACGACAGATTCTACGATCGCACAGAGATTTTCGGAGCTGGGGCTGGGACTGGAAAATATGGAGTTTTTTGCCGTGATGGAGGTAGCGCGGTATTTTGGGATCAGGTGCTTAGGGATTTTTTGCGTGAGCAATCATTGCAATGCCAATGCACATAGAGATTTTTTGCGCAATGCTAAAGCAGTGCGGGAGCGTATAGAATCTCTTGCACCAATATTTAAGAATCCCTCACACATTTCAGAATCTAAGGCAAAGCCATGAATAAATCGACGATGAAGAAGCAAAATATTTTTAACTATACCTTAGAGGAATTAGGTGGGATTGTAAGTCCAAAATTTCGCGCACAGCAAATTTACAAATGGCTATATATTGAGTATAAAGATGACTTTGAATCTATGTCAAATCTCCCAAAAGCCTTGCGTGAAGAGCTGACACAAACACATAGCGCGCACAATCTTGAGATCATCAAATGCGAACAAAGCCGTGATGGGAGCAAAAAATATCTTTTTCGCACACACGATGGGCATACTTTTGAATCTGTGCTTATCCAAATGCGCGAAAAACAGCGCGATGAGAACGGCAAGATTTTAAGTAGTGAGAAATGGACGATTTGCCTCTCTTCACAGATTGGGTGCAAGGTGGGCTGTGCGTTTTGCTTCACGGCAAAGGGGGGATTTTGTCGCAATCTCGAGGCGGGGGAGATCGTCGAGCAAGTCGTGCAAATCAAGCGCGACAACGCCATCGCACCGCACAAGCGCGTGAATATCGTGTATATGGGTATGGGCGAGCCATTGGATAACTTTGAGAGCGTCACGAAGGCGATTAGAATCTTGAGCGAGCGTGATGGGCTCAGTATCTCGGCGCGTAGGCAGACGATCTCCACGAGCGGCATAGCTCCCAAAATCAAAAAGCTCGGTATGCTGGATTTGGGCGTGCAATTGGCGATCTCTCTGCACGCAGTCGATGATACGCTGCGCAGTCGGCTCATACCGATGAACAAAGCCTACAATATCGCGCAGGTGCTTGATGAAGTGCGTGCGTTCCCCGTGGATATGCGTAAGCGCGTGATGTTTGAATACCTGATGATAAAGGATCTCAACGATAGCCTTAAAGAGGCAAAGAAGCTCCTCGCTCTCCTCAATGGCATACGCGCTAAGGTGAATGTTATTTTGTTTAACCCCCACGAGGGCAGTGAGTTTTTGCGTCCGAGCGAGGAAAGAGCAAGAGCGTTTGCGGACTTTCTCACGCAGAGAGGATTGCTCTGCACGATTAGAGAATCTAAGGGGCTTGATATCAGTGCGGCATGTGGGCAACTGCGTGAAAAGGTAAGGGCGCAAAATGTTTCATATGAAACAAAAGACAAGGAGTAGGCAGTGGATTTGTTGGATTGGGCGTTGGTGGTGTTTTTGGCGGTGGTGTTTGTGAGTGGAAGTGTGTGGTTTTTGTATTACGCGTATGATAACGACAAAAAAGACAGGTAGATTCTTATGGATTCTGTAATGACAAATGGTAGTATAACCTCCAAGCAAACAATTCTTGTACATATTTGCTGCTCTGTGGATAGCCATTATTTTTTACAATGTTTGCGTGCGCAATACCCGGATTCAAAACTTGTAGGGTTTTTTTATAATCCAAACATTCACCCCAAAGCAGAATATGATCTACGACTGCTTGATGTGGAGCGCAGCTGCAAAATACTAGGCATAGATCTGTATGAGGGAGAATACGATACCCTACATTGGCTAGAAGATGTGCGAGGCTTGGAGGAAGAGCCAGAGAAAGGAGAGCGGTGTGTGGCATGCTTTGATAGTCGGCTGATACGCACAGCGAGCTTTGCTAAGCAAAAGAGCATTGGGGTTTTTACAACGACATTGCTCTCTAGCCCGATGAAAGAGCGCGAGATACTATTCACACAAGGAGAAAAAATAGCGCATCTTAATAATCTGGAGTTTATCAAAATCGATGTGCGCAGCAATGGCGGCACTCAAGCTCAAGCCAAGCTTGCTAAAGAGGATAATCTCTATAGGCAGACCTATTGTGGCTGTAAGTTTGCGCTCATCAAGCAACGCAATGCGCAAGGCAAGCTTTCGCTTGAACTGGTGGAGAATCTAGGAAGACAGATTCAGCCAGCGAGCAATGAGGAGCGGATCGAGACTTTTAGTAGGCGGAATGCTTTGGAGATGGATTCTATCCCCTATATTTTGACCAAGCGTTCGATTATGGCGTGGAGAAATTTGCGCAGTACCGCCAAGCTCGCTGGAGTGTCGCAAGATATGTATGTGCTTGCGGATTCTAAAAGCAAGCACCATACTAAGACGGGGCAGATTCAGTGGATACGCACAGCAGTGAAATCCCCAATTGTCTTGCAAGGGTTTCTGTACCCACGATCGGCGAGATTCACCGCACAGAGTGAAGGTCTAGCAAGCTGGAATCTTGGAGATTGTGTATATGAGATTTCACTAGGAGTGGCAAGTAAAGATGATAGCGTGTTTATGTGCTTGGAGGATCTCAATACGCTATGCCATACGCGATATGAAAATGTTAGAGCACTCAACGCCACACCTATCCCCTATGAGCTAGAGAGCGCATTACGGATCTGCCTCTGTGGGTTGGGGAGCATCAATCCCATCATTGTGCTAGATTCACATATAGAATCTAGTCTTACGATTTTCATTCATAGTATCTTTCAAGAAGAAAGCGTGTTTCGCCTCATAGAAGGCATACCTATGGAAGATACAAAAGAAAATATATGATAAAGGGCACACGGAAGTAGGCAGATGCACACGCACACGAATTATGGATAATAAGCATTTTAAAAGCGTTTTTGGGATAGAATCCGAGGATTTATCAAAATGTATCAGATGTGTCGCGAAAGCCTAAGATGATAAGGAGCTGTTATGATGGATATTAATAAAATACGCGAAATTTTGCCTCATCGTTATCCGATGTTGCTTGTGGATAGGGTCGTGTCGTTAGTGCCAAAGGAGACGATAGAGGCATATAAGAATGTCACGATCAACGAGGAAGTGTTTATGGGACATTTTCCTAATCACCCTATTTATCCGGGTGTGATGCAGATCGAGGGAATGGCACAAGCTGGAGGCTTGCTGGCTTTTGTCAGTATGTTTGGCGATGATACGCAGCAGGCAAAAAACAAGATCGTGTATTTTATGACGATTGACAATGTCAAATTCCGCGTGCCGGTCGTGCCCGGGGATAAGCTTGTATATAAGCTCGAAGTGCTTGCTCATAAGGGAAGTGTTTGGTCGCTTGGAGCAAGGGCATTCGTCGATGATAAACTCGTCTCCCAAGCCGAGCTCAAAGCGATGATCGCGGATGCAGACAAACAAGGGTGAGCATATGGCAGAAGATAGGATTGCGCCAACAAGCGTCATAGAATCTGGGGCGAAGATCGGCAAAGATGTGAAGATTGGGCATTTTTGCGTGATTGGCAAAGATGTGAAAATCGGTGATGGTTGTGAGATAGGCGATCGTGTCACGATTACGGGCAATACGACTCTGGGTCAAAACAATAGAATCTTCACCGGTGCGTGCATAGGTGTGCCACCCCAAGATCTCAAATACGCTGGAGAAAACACACAGCTCATCATTGGCAGTGGCAATATTATCAGAGAATACACCACACTCAATACCGGCACGATAGGCGGTGGGGGCATTACACGCATAGGCGATGAGAATCTATTTATGGCGTATGTGCATATAGCGCACGATTGCCATGTGGGTAATGGCTGCATATTTGCTAATGCCGCGACACTTGGCGGACATGTGCAAGTGGGGAATTATGTGAATTTCGGGGGTTTGAGTGCGGCTCATCAGTTTGTGAAAGTGGGTGATGGCTGTATGATTGGTGGGCTTTCAGCATTAGTGCAGGATTTACCCCCTTATTCCATCGCGCATGGCAACCACGCGCGCATCATAGGTCTTAATAAACATCGTATGCGCAAGCTTTTTGATCGCGAGGAGATAGATTCTATTACTTCTATGTATCGGCGCATTTACTCGCGAGAAGCGCCGATCAAGGAATTGGTGCAAAAAGAGCTAGATTCTGGCGCACTTTCGCCGATACAAACTTATATTTGTAACTTTATTTTATCAGCGACTAGGGGCATACCTCTAGGGCACAAAGGAAATGAATAATGATGGAGCCAAAATATTGTAGCTTTTGCGGCAGAATGGAGACCAAAAATAATCCTTGTATAACAGGCAACAAGGGTAATTCTGTCGATGTGTATATTTGCAAAAATTGCATCACGGTGGGGGAGGAGATTCTCAAAGGTTACAAAGAGCCTCAAGAGCTAGAATCTACATACGATGGGGAGTTTAATATCCCCACGCCAAAAGAGCTCAACGCGCGTCTTGATGAATATGTCGTGGGGCAAGATGAGGCAAAAAAGGTCTTTAGCGTAGCGGTGTATAACCACTACAAGCGCATCAGTGGCGAACAATACCCCGTAAGCCCCGAACTCACAGATGTGGAGATTGCCAAGTCTAATATCCTGCTCATCGGTCCCACCGGCAGTGGCAAAACCTTAATGGCACAGACTTTGGCGAGATTTTTAGATGTGCCTATTGCGATCTCTGATGCGACGAGTCTCACAGAGGCTGGGTATGTGGGCGAAGATGTAGAAAATATCCTCACACGCTTGTTTCAGGCTGCTAATGGCGACATACAAAAAGCCCAAAGAGGCATTGTGTTTATCGATGAGATTGATAAGATCTCACGCCTATCAGAAAACCGATCTATCACGCGTGATGTGAGTGGCGAGGGGGTGCAGCAGGCACTACTCAAGATCATTGAGGGCAGTGTGGTGAATATCCCGCCAAAAGGTGGCAGGAAGCACCCTAATCAAGAATTTGTGCAGCTTGATACAAGCCATATTTTGTTTATCTGTGGCGGAGCTTTTGATGGATTGGGTGAAATTATCAAAAGGCGCGTGGGTGGCAATGTATTGGGATTTCATGGCAAAAAACATGGCAAGAGTGATGAGCAATATTTGCTAAGTCTCGTGGAACCCGATGATCTCGTGAGCTATGGACTTATCCCGGAGCTTATAGGGCGATTGCATGTTATCACGACGCTTAATCCTATAGACAAAGAAGCAATGATACAGATTCTTACCACGCCCAAAAACGCGCTCATCAAGCAATACCAGAAGCTTTTTGAAATGGATGGCGCAAAGCTTGCATTCGATCAAGGTGCGCTGGAAAAAATCGCTGAACTAGCCATAGCGCGCAAGATTGGCGCGAGGGGCTTGCGATCGATTATTGAGGAACATATCAATGATCTTATGTATAATCTTCCGGACTTGCGAGGCTGTGAGATCACCATCACAAAAGAATGCATAGAGGGCAAAAAAAAGCCTACCATCATCAAGCAATCAAGGGCGAAAAAAACCTCGTGAGATGTGATATAATATTTTAAAAGCTAAGGAGTGTGTTATGCTGCTAATGGATAGACTGATAGGATCGTTTTCTAAAGATGTCGCTATAGACTTGGGGACGGCAAATACGATCGTGGCGATCAAGGGTGAGGGGATCGTGATTAATGAGCCCTCGGTGGTGGCAGTGCTGAGCGATCGAAATGGCTATGGTGAGATCATTGCCATAGGGCGCGAAGCCAAGGACATGGAGGGTAAGACTCCGCACAAGATCGAGATTATCCGCCCTATGAAAGACGGCATTATCGCGGATTTTGAAATGACAGAGAGAATGATACGATTTTTTATCGAAAAGGCGTATAAACGCAAGAGTCTCATTCGTCCGCGAATTATGGTGTGTGTGCCATATGGACTTACGGGTGTGGAAAAAAAGGCGGTTAAAGAATCTGCTCTAGCAGCAGGTGCGCGTGAAGTGTATCTGATTGAGGAACCTATGGCGGCGGCTATCGGTGCTGGGTTACACACAGAGGAAGCGAAGGGCAATCTCGTGATCGACATCGGTGGCGGGACTACTGAAATAGGTGTGGTATCCTATGGTGGTTTGGTGATTAGCAAAAGTATCAAGGTGGCGGGGGATAAATTCGACGCTGCGATCTCTGACTATGTGCGTAAAAAATACAATCTCCTCATCGGCGAACGCACTGCAGAAGCGATCAAAATCGAGATTGGATCGGCATATTCTATGAATGAATCGCTTATATTCCAAGTGCGTGGGCGCGACAATGTGAGTGGCTTGCTCAATACCATCGATCTGACAAATGAAGATGTACGCGAAGCGATCAAAAACCAGCTCAAAGAAATTGTCAATGCTCTCAAAGATGTATTAGAAAAACTCCCACCAGATCTATCTGGGGACATCATCGAAAATGGTATCGTGCTAACGGGTGGTGGCGCGCTCATACGCGGGCTTGATAAATATATCTCCGAGATCGTTCGCTTACCTGTGTGGGTGGCAGAGGAGCCATTGCTATGCGTGGCTAGAGGCACAAGCAAAGCTATGGAAGATGAAAGACTCCTCCAAGAGCTAGCAATCAACTAACTAATCCATGCGCTACAAAGCCCTTATTTTTCTTGTTTTGTTTTGTGTCACGATTGTCGTGACGATGGAGGTCAATAAGGGCTTTGAGATGCGTGTGCTTAATGCAGCCGATAAGGTGCGCTTATTTTTTGTTTCAAATTGGAATGGATTTTGGCTATGGTATAGAGCATATTTTAATCAGGCTGATGAGATTAAAAGCCTGCGTCAAAAGGTCGCGGATTATGACAAAATCGTGCTCCAAAACGTCGCTCTTACTAACCAAAATGCCGAACTCAAATCGCTTGTGCAAAATGATTTGCACACACAGCCGGAGTTTTATCTCTCACATATGAGTGCGTATGTGCGTATGGGGCAATACGATAAAATCTGGCTCACGCTAGATTCTGAACTTTTTAAGAGGTTACAATCCAGTGCAGAGACGAGGATTCTTGGGCTTGTGCGCAATAATGTGGCACTGGGTATCGCTAAGTTTGAATACGGGCGATTGCAGGGCTTTCTCAATAATGCTAAGGAATGCAGCTATAGTGTCTTCATAGGGCAAAACAAAGCAATGGGGATCCTTGATAATGCGCTAAAGAGTGGCAATAATGCATATGTGAGCGTGAATTATATCCCTAGATGGGTGGATATCAAGGTAGGTGATGAGGTCTATACCAATGGCTTAGATGGGATTTTTATCGAAAATATCCCCGTTGGCAAAGTGGTGGAGATCTATGAAGATTCAAATTTCTTGCGCGCGGACGTGCTACCTTATGCACAGGCACAGGATATCGACTATGTATGGGTGGTGGATACTAGAGTGCATGAACTCCTAGACAAAAACCAAGAGCCATAATGCCCCACAAAACTCACAAAAGCAAAACAACACAATCTAAGCCCACCAGTGGCATTACAGAATCTAGTGAATCTAAGCAAGTAGATTCAGATGCTATATGTGTGCGCAGTGGAGGTGTGGGAGACTTTGCCTTAAGCCCTGACAAACAAGAGCATAGCTCTTGCAATGAAATACTAACGCACATCATAGCCTTACTTCGCGCCCCTTGTAGCAAGCACACGCTTGATACAGCGATCTTACAGCTCTGTGTGTGCAATCCAGCTACAAAATCCCCCAATACTCCACACTCTTATGATTTCCCCCAAGATTCAGAGACTCTCACAGATCTTGCCCAGCTTCTTGCCGATAAGATCTATGAGCTCCTACACAATGGCACTGTTTGCGAGCTTGAGTATATCGGCGTGTTTTGGGTGTTGCGCGCGTTAGAATCTCCTCTATACGATACGCGCTTTGCGGTGTTTTTGGAGCAGATGCAGCCATTGCTCTTTAGTGAGGGTGTGAGCGAGGTAGAGAATATCTTATTTTTGCAGGTGTGCAGCGTGGCGATGATGTTTATGCATGGTGCAGAGGCGGGTATGAAATTTTTTATTTCGCATATGTGCCTGCTTGATATGAATCTCCCGCAGAGCGAAGGTATAGCGGAATTTTGTATCAAATATTTTCCGCTGCTTGGTGTGGAGTTTTCACTTTGTCTAGAGGCACTCACACACGCACTAAAGCGCGCTAACACACTAAATCCAAAACGTCGCCGAAGCTTGTTTAATTGGCAACTGCATTGCCTGTGGAATGTGGAGGGGTATTTTAATAATATGCGCTGGCTTGAGCTCTATCCCGCATACAAGGCGGTGTTTTATACACTGCTAGATCGCACTAAGGACGCGTTATCACACGATTGCGAGTGTGCGCTTAAGTATTTAGATGAGGCGCTATATGTGCAATTTTTCTTATATCATATGTGTGGCAATAGCTTTCACACACAAGAGCAGTGGCGGGAGTTTTGTGAATCTATAGATCATAGGGCAGTGGCAGTGTATGAGATGTTTGCCCCATATATAGAATCTAGCAGTGGTGTTATAAAATCTAGTGAATCTAAGCAAGTAGATTCAAATCATATATGTGCGCCAAGATTCAATGATAGCGGAGCGAGCGAGGATTCACTCTCCGTGAGCGATATCCAAAATAAAGTTTCGTCAAAGGAAACAAACACCCCAATCCTCATTGGCATACTCAAAGATCGCATCGTGGGCAACTCACCCTACAAAGTCGAGTTTTCTCTATTTCAGAATCTATTGCGCACAAAAGGCTTTAGCGAGCGTTTTAGACTCAAAATCTATAATATGGCACTTATAGAAAAAAGCTCCGATGATGAGGCATTGCGCAAGGAGCTGGAGAATCTCGGCATAGAGATCTGTGATGTGGTGGCACTAGAAAATACCAAGGGATTTTATAACTCTCATCTGAATAAAGCCCTGCTACTTTGGGAAGCGATACGATCTGATGGCGTGCGCTGTCTCATCTCACCAAACAATGGCTATGGCATTAGCGATTTTTTGTTAAGTGTGCGTGTGGCAAACGCACAGATGTATTATTCCCATGGGAATTTTGTATATGATATCCCCGCTATTACGCATCGTCTCACGCACATTTGCAATGCCCAAAAGCGCGTGAGCCATTGTGGATTTGAGTTTGTAGGTGTGAGCGTAAAAATGGATACGCGCTTTTATAATCCTCCCATAGATTCACATATTTTGCAGGCTTTGCGTGCGCAATATCCCCATAATGTCAAGATTCTAGGCACAATCGGGCGTTTGGTCAAAATCGATAGTCCAACGTATCTAAAAAGCGTATTAACGATCATGCGATCTTATCCACAGAGTATATATCTAGCCTGTGGTGGAGGCAGTGAATCTGTGATACGCGAAAAAATCGTGCATGAGGGTGGGGCGGATTTACTTAGGCGATTTTATTTCACTGGATATGTGGATAGCACGTTGTATGGGCATATTATCGATTTGTGGCTTGATAGTTTCCCACTTGAGCAGGGGGAGAGCCGCATAGAATATGTAGCTAAGGGTGGCGTGGCACTAGTGCTATCAAAAGAGAGCAGGCAAGAACGCGAGGCGAGAATCTCACGCTGGGTAGCGCAGTATGCGGAGCTACTTACGGAATTTTTAGCTCTCTATAATGACTCTGTGCCAACAAGCCCTACCATCACACTTGCAAATCTTACAGATATACAAAATGTGCTTTGTAATTGTGCGTATGTGGTGTTTGATACGCAGGAATATGAGCGTAGGGCGCTAGAGTTGTTACAAAATCCTTCATTAGAGCTGGTACGCGCCCAAAGCCTCTTGGAACGTGAGATTTTAGACTTTGTGCGAGAAAGGGTGGGTGTGCAAAGCTTTATGGAACTTATAGAATCTGCTCATTCCTAAACTACGAGATTCTAGAACTAGTGAATTTTAAGCGTTGAGAATGCGTGATCGCTACGGCTATGGCATCAGTAATATCAAGCGGCTTAATCTCGCCCCTAATGCCAAGCAAGCGTTTGACCATAAATGCCACTTGCATTTTGTCTGCCTTGCCATTGCCCGTGAGAGCTTTTTTGACTTGCAGCGGCGTGTATTCGGCGAAATTCCCAAAATCTTGGAGGATCTTTAGACTCAAAGCCCCGCGAAACTGCGCGAGCTTGATCACACTCTTTGGGTTGTAGGCAAAAAACATATCCTCGATTGCCACCTCATCAATCCTGTGCGCCTTTAGCACGATGTCAATACCCTCGATAAACTCCACGATCTGGGCTTGCAAAATCCGCTCTTTTATCTTGATAAATCCCGCTTCAATGAGTTTGAGCTTGTTGTTGGAATACTCAATCACGGCATAACCACAATTTCTCGTCCCCGGGTCAATCCCTAGAATTTGCATCTTTAATCCATTTTAAAAGTTTTTTTTTCTATCATTTCGAGAACTTTTCACATATCTTTCACATCTTTTCCCAATACCACAGATGTAAGGAAAAAGGCTTTTAAATGAGTATAAATGATATATTAAACCAGCTTAAAAAAGAAATATCCCAGCACGAATATGATACATATTTTAAGATTCTAGAATTTGATGAAAGTGCCTCTAGAGAGGATTTACTAGTATTTTATGCACCAAATAGTATCATAGCGGATTGGATAGAGATTCACTATCTAGACAAGTTAGAATCTTGTGCGCAAGAAATCACAGGTATCCCCCCAAAAATTCACATCAAAACAAAAAAATTGACAGGTAATGTGAAAAGTTTAAAAAACAATAAAAATCCTAAAATCTCTCTACAAGAATCTCATATCAATTATCAAGAAACCTTCGAAAACTTCGTCGTGGGGAAATCTAACCATCTCGCGTGGGATTCTTGTCAAAAAGTCGTGGAGATACGAGGTAAAATCAATCCTTTGCTTATCTATGGACATACCGGTGTGGGCAAAACACATCTACTCAACGCCATCGCTAATGCTGCGAAAGAAAAAAATGAAACAGTGGTTTTGATAACTGCTGAACAATTTCTAAACGACTTTCAGCTACGGCTCAATAACAAAACAATGGATACATTTCGCAATAAATACAGAAAATGTGACTATCTTCTCATCGATGATGTGCAGTTTTTTGGCGGCAAAGATCAAATCTGTGAAGAATTTCACAACACTTTCAATGCCCTACATCAAGAGCGAAAACAAATCGTGATGACAAGTGATCAACCACCCAAAAAGATTCGAGGACTAGAAGAGCGACTGCGATCGCGGTTTGAAGGAGGTATCGTCATAGAAATCGAAAAAACCGACCTTGATACCAAAAAAGAGATTATCCGCTCAAAGTGTAATCTAAACTCCATAGTGCTTGATGATGAGACAATCAATTTTATCGCAACCAAGCTAGATAATTCTAGGCAAATTCTAGGGATTATCCAAAACATCAATCTCCAGTCCAACCTAAACCCCGATGTAACAAAGCTAGAAATTGCCACAAGCGTGATGAAAACCTACCAAAGAGATGTATCAGGAAACATCACTATCGATAAGATTCTCTCATCTGTGGGTAAAGAACTCAATATCAAACCAAGCGAAATAACCTCAAAAGCTAAAAACCAACGCATAGCCAAAGCACGCAGGATAAGCACCTATCTCACACGCAAACTCACACACAACTCTATGCCAATGATCGCCAATAAACTCAATATGAAAGACCACAGCTCGGTAAGCAAAGCCATAAAAGCCATAGAAGAAGCAATTAAAGAAGATGAAAATCTAAAAAACCTCATCGAAGAAATCGAAAACAACATAAAAAACGACAATATCCCGCAAGTTTAAAGCAAAGCTTACACAAATTTAAGATATAATTTAGCACTCTATAAAGCAGTAGAGTAGGGAGTAAATGTGAAAAACACACCAACATTTTGTGAAAACTTTAAAACCCAAAAACACGCAAGATAGGAAAACACAAGAATCTTTCACATTTTCACATACCCTACTACTACTACTAAAATTTTTAAACATAAAGGGGAGCACGATGAAACTTAGTATTTCAAAAACACCTTTTGAGATCATACTCTCAAATTTTCAAAGTTTCCTAGAAAAACGAGACATTTCACAGATCACCTCGCACATTTATTTTGAATGCACAAACAACACTCTTACACTTAGAGCCACTGACTACGAAATCGCCATCCAATCCCAAATCGAAGTACATACACAAGAAGAGGGTAAAGCTACTGCAAATGGACGCGATATACTCAATTTTGTCAAAAACCTCAAAGAAGGCGATATCACCCTAGAAACTCAAGACGATCTACTTTTTATCAAGCAAGGGCGTTCAAAATCTAGCTTACAAATGTTTAATGTCAATGAATTTCCAAGCTTGCCAGAGTTTTCTCAATCCCAACAAATCAACATAGAATCTCATAAATTCCTAAGTTCAATGAAAAAAATCAACTCCACTGCTGAAACAAATAACGCAAAATTTGAACTCAATGGAGCGTTGATTGATATTAAAGAATATTCTTTCAACTTCGTAGCCACAGATACCAGACGCCTTGCTATCGTCAAATACGACACACAAGGTATCAATACCCTCTCTCTCATCGTCCCTAAACGCGCTATGAATGAGATTCAAAAGCTTTTTGTCGATAGCATAGAAATATTTTTCAACACCACATATATCATCATCAAATCCCCAAACTACTTATTCTTCAGCAAAGTGATCAATGGCAAGTACCCAGATTATGAAAAAATTATCCCAAAAGAATTTAAAAATACTATCAAACTCCCTAAAGATAAGTTTATAGAATCTATCAAAGTAGTGAGCTCACTCTCTAATAAGATTAAAATCACACTAAGCGCCAATGAAATTCTCTTTGAATCTATGAGCGATAGAAATCACAAAGCAAGCACACAACTTGACATTCAGACAAATATTCAGGAAGAATTTACCTTTGGCGTAGATTCTAAATATGTAACAGATTTCTTAGCGCAGGTAGATTCAGCAGAATTTACTATCGCACTCAATGAGCAAAATGCTCCTCTCACATTTATGGATAATAACTTCAGCACAATTATTATGCCTATCATTCTATAAGTTTTTTTGAGATTCACTAAGGAGCCAAAAGAGTATGCAAGATTACAGCGGAAAGAATATTAAGGTTTTAAAAGGACTTGAGGCTGTCAGAAAACGCCCGGGAATGTATATCGGTGATACCAATATCGGTGGCTTGCACCATATGGTGTATGAAGTCGTGGATAACTCTATCGATGAGGCAATGGCAGGCTTTTGTGATACGATCAAAGTTACTCTTACAAACGAAGGTAGTGCGATCATCGAAGATAATGGACGCGGAATCCCAGTCGATATCCACCCTACAGAAAATATCCCAACCGCTACGGTGGTTTTGACAATCTTGCACGCGGGTGGGAAGTTTGACCAAGATTCTTATAAAGTTTCTGGTGGTCTGCATGGTGTGGGTGTCTCAGTGGTCAATGCCCTCTCTTCAAAGCTCATTATGACAATCAAAAAAAATGGCAACATCTATCGTCAAGAATTTGCTAAAGGCATACCCCAAAGCGAACTAGAAATCATCGGTCAGACAAACGAACAAGGCACGACTATAGAATTTTTTCCCGATGGCGAGATTATGGAAGTGCTGGAATTTAGCAGAGAAACATTGGCACGGAGATTCAAAGAAATCGCTTATCTCAACAAAAACATCACCATCACATTCTATGATGAACGAAGTGGGGTAGAGGAGGTCTATCATTTCGAAGGCGGACTTTCGCAGTTTGTCCAAGATCTCAATCATAAGCCATTGGTCTCTCAAATCATCACCTTTGAAACCAATGATCAAGATGTAGAAGTAGAGATTGCGTTAGCTTATAACGATGGCTATGATGAAAAAGTACTAAGCTTTGTCAATAATATCCGCACGCCAGAGGGTGGCACACACGAGGCAGGATTTCGCGCGGGGCTCTCAAGAGCGATTATGAACTACATCGAGGCAAATGCCAACGCACGCGAAAAAGATTCTAAAGTCACTGGTGATGATGTGCGGGAGGGCTTAATAGCGATCGTCTCGATAAAAGTCATTGAACCACAATTCGAAGGACAGACCAAAGGTAAGCTAGGAAGCTCATTTGTCAAACCTATTGTCCAAAAGCTCACTTATGAAAAACTCAATAAATTTTTCGAAGAAAATCCAAACGATGCCAAAGCGATTATGCAAAAAGCGATTATGGCGGCGCGCGGACGCGAAGCAGCCAAAAAAGCACGAGATCTCACACGCAAAAAAGAAAGTTTTTCAGTAGGGACATTGCCGGGCAAACTCGCAGACTGTCAGAGCAAAGATCCAGCTCAATCTGAAATTTATCTCGTGGAGGGGGATTCTGCGGGTGGTAGTGCTAAGCAAGGGCGTGATCGTGGTTATCAGGCGATTTTGCCATTACGTGGAAAAATCCTCAATGTCGAAAAATCACGCCTTGATAAGATTCTCAAATCCGATGAGATTAAAAATATGATCACAGCCTTTGGGTGCGGGATTGGCGATGAGTTTAATATCGAAAAATTGCGCTATCACAAAATCATCATTATGACCGATGCGGATGTCGATGGTAGCCATATACAGACACTTTTGATGACATTTTTTTATCGCTATCTCAAGCCACTTATCCAACACGGACATATTTACATCGCTCAGCCACCGCTGTATAGATTCAAAAAAGGCAAAAAAGAAGTTTATCTCAAAGATGAAAGAGCGTTAAGTGAGTATCTCATCGAAAATGGGATTGGGAATTTTGAATTTGAAGGTATAGGCAATGCCGAGCTTTTGGAAATGCTAAAATTTATTTCGCATTATCGCTTTGTGCTAAAAGAGCTTGAAAAGCAATATCCAATGATTGATGTGGTGAAATTCCTTATTCAAAATCCCCAGATTCACAACAACGACTATCAACAGCTTTTTGCCGAGCTTGAGAAATTTTTGCAAACAAAAGAGTGCAATATTTTAAACAAAGAAATCACACAATCCTATCTGCGGCTTTATATCCAAACGCGTATGGGGCTTGTGGAGCTCTTGATTGATGAGAATCTTTGGAGTAATAATTTTTTCAAAGAGGGCTTGTCGATTTATCAGACTATACAAAGTCGTGGCTTGGAGTTTTTAGAAGATAAAGATCCTATTGCACTTCTTGAAGAAATAGAATCTAGTGCCAAAAAAGATGCTTATATCCAGCGATACAAAGGTCTAGGTGAGATGAATCCAGAGCAGCTTTGGGAAACGACGATGACCCCGGCAAACCGCACCTTGCTCCGCGTGAGCTTAGAAGATGATAGTAGTGCTGATGAGGTTTTCACGCTTTTTATGGGTGATGAGGTCGAGCCACGCAGGCTGTACATACAAAATAACGCAAAGAATGTTAAACATCTTGATGTATAGATTTTAGAGTATAGATGAAAACTCTCACGATCATAGATACTTTTGGGTTTTTTTTCCGCTCTTTTTATGCCCTTCCGCCGCTTAAAAACAAAGAGGGCTTCCCCACTGGGCTTTTGCTAGGCTTTTGTAATTTGCTTAATAATCTGTATAAAGACAAAAATTGTGATTACATTATCTTTGCTTTAGAAGGAAAAGGCAAAAATCGCCGTAAGATTCTTGATCCACGATACAAGCAAAATCGCCAAGAAGTGCCAAAAGATTTGCTCTTGCAGCTTCCTGTTGCTATTGAGTGGATTAGCAAAATGGGCTTTGTGAATCTTAGCGTAGATGGCTATGAGGCTGATGATGTGATCGCTTCAGTGAGTGTGCTAGCACGTCAAAAGGGCTTAGATGTGCGTATCATCAGCCATGATAAAGATCTCTATCAGCTTATAGATTCTCATACCTACATCTACGATCCTATCAAAAAAACCGAGATTCGCGAGGAACAATGCCAAGAGAAGTTTGGTGTGCTACCTTGTGAGTTTATCGACTATCAGAGTCTTGTGGGCGATAGCAGTGATAATGTTTCGGGTGTCAAAGGTATCGGAGCTAAAAGTGCGCAAAAGCTCATCAAACATTTTAAAAATATAGAATCTCTATACGCTAGGAGCGATGAAATCGCACAGGTGCTAACCCCGCGCTTGCAGCAGGTGATTATAGATTCTAAAGATGAGGCATTTCTCTCTAAATCCCTTGTAACGCTAGTCAAAGATATTCCACTTGATATTGACTTTAGCCGATGTGCGATGCCAGAGCAAAATCCGCTTTTGCAAATTGTCGATGCCCTGCACCAGTATGAGTTTAATGGAATTCTTACAAAGATTCAAGGTCCTAAGTATAATTCCCTCTCTACCGCGCCGAGCTTTAAAAACGCCGTGATTTCTCCAGCCAAAAGTGTGTCATCTACAAGATTCACATATGAATACGAGATGCTAGATTCAGAATCTACGCTTTTTGCGCTTATAGAATCTATCCCTAAAGATGCCCTGATAGCCTTTGATACCGAGAGTGATGGACTTGATACGAGGGAAGCAAATATCGTTGGCTTTAGTTTTAGTTTTGATAACAAAAAAGGCTATTATATTCCCTTACAGCACACATATCTAGGTGTGCAATCCCAGCTTAGCATGCAAAGTGCCAAGCTCGCACTCCAAAAGCTTTTTATACACACGATCATAGGGCACAATCTCAAGTTTGACATTGCACTTGTGTATCATAATTTTGGACTTAAGCCCCAGAATGCGATCATTGATACGATGGTGCTAGCGTGGCTTTTGGATAGTGCCAAGCCTGTGGGGCTTGACAAACAAATGCTGCAGTGGTTTGATCATAAGATGATTGGCTTTGATGAGATCGTGGATAAAAAGCAAACCTTTGCCAGTGTCGATGTCGCGATAGCTACGCGCTATGCTGCCGAGGACGCGGTGGCGACTTTTTGTCTGTATGAACGTCTCAAGCAAGAGTTTGAAAAGCGAAATCTTGAGCCTATTTTGGAGCTTGCTAGGGAGTTAGAATTCCCCTTTGTTAATGTGCTTGTGCAGATGGAGCGAGAAGGGATTAAGATAGATACGCATTTGTTTGAAGAATACGACAAGAATCTCACAAAGATTCTAAACTCCCTCACACAGCAAATCTATGAGTATGCGGGGGAAAATTTTAATATCAATTCGCCCCAGCAGCTCTCGCAGATTCTCTTTAATAAGCTAGGCTTACAAAGTGGGCGTAGTGTCAAGGGGGGTTTGAGTACCGATGAGCGCACGCTTAGTAATATTGCGGATTCTCATCCTATCATTCCGCTGGTGTTGGATTATCGCGAGATGAATAAACTCAAAAACACCTACATCGAACCACTTTTAAAATACGCTAACAAAAATGCCAAGCATAAAATCTATACATCATTTTTGCAGACAGGCACGGTGACTGGGCGGCTAAGCTCCAAATCTCCAAATCTCCAAAATATCCCCGTGCGCAGCGAGTATGGGCGCAAGATCCGTGAGGGATTTATCGCAAAGGAGGGTTATAAGCTCATCAGTGTGGATTATTCGCAGATAGAGTTGCGCCTCCTTGCGCACTTTAGTCAAGATTCACATTTGATAGAATCTTTTAAACAGCAAAAGGATATCCATTATGAGACGGCTTTGCGGCTTTTTGGAGAGAGTGAAGCGCATAATAAACGTTTTATCGCCAAGACGATTAACTTTGGGCTTATCTATGGTATGGGTGCGCGCAAACTTAGTGAAACGCTCAAAATCAGCTTTAAAGAGGCAAAAGCGTATATAGAAAGTTATTTCAAACTCTTTCCCACGGTCAAAGATTATCTCAATAATCAAAAGGAATTTTTGCTAGAAAATGGCTACACGCAGACGCTTTTAGGGCGTAGGCGGTATTTTGATTTCAGCGATGCTACGGAGTTTATGAAAGCAAATTATATCCGCGAGGGGATAAATTGTATTTTTCAAGGGAGTGCAGCAGATCTTATCAAACTCTGTATGTATAAAATCTATCAACATTATCAAGATAGCGAACTACAGATGCTTTTACAAGTCCATGATGAGTTGATTTTTCAAGCTCCAGAATCTAGGGTTGAGGAGTTTGTACCCCGTATAGAATCTCTTATGAACTCCATCTACACGCTTTTGGTGCCGCTAAAGTGTAGTGTGAGTGTGGGGGATAATTGGGCGGATCTGAAGTAGATTGCCTAGATTCAAAAGATTCACAAAAATGCCGATGTTTATGACTAAAAACTTTTTGTAAAGGAAGTGCTATGACAAAAGAGATGTTTGATGATGAAAAAGACATAGATATGGATTTAGGGGCTGATGCGCCTCAAGCTACTGACAAGCAAAACAAAAAAGTCAAAGAAGTGATGCAAAGCCTTGAGATATTTTTCAAAGAAGAGGAAAGCAGCTACATCACATATGAGAAAATTGCACAGATTCTGGCTAAAGCCCCAAGTAGTGCGCAGGTGCGTAAGATCAGAGAAATGGCAAAGAAATATAAAAAGGAACTCTTAAGCTCATCAGAAGCTGCCAAAAAACTCAACATAGAAGATCAGATAAAATCCCAAGAGGAGCGTAAAAAGGTCGTTGATGAGGAGCTTGAAGACGAGTTTGATTTCACCAAAGAGCGGGAACTATTAGAGTGGAGTCGGAGTGATAGTCCTGTGAGAATGTATCTGCGTGAGATGGGGCAGATTCCGCTTTTGACAAAAGAGGAGGAAGTCGATCTCTCTAAAAAAATCGAGCTAGGCGAGGGGACGATCCTCGATGCGATTTGTTCGGTGCCGTATTTGATTGATTTTATTTATGATTACAAAGACGCGCTTATCAATCGTGAGCGACGCGTCAAAGAGCTTTTTAAGAGTTTTGAGGACGAGGAAGAAGAGGGGGAAGATTCTGAAGATGAGATCGATGAGGTCGAGAGCGAGGAAGAATCTAGTGGTAAAAAGCCAGTCAATAAAAAAGACCAAAAGCGCATAGAAAAGGTACTTGAAAATTTTAAAGCCCTTGATAGAGCCAAAAAAGACTGGCTCAAAGTGCTAAATACCGAAAATACGCAAAAAGATGAAGATGAGCTTGTCTATATCTTGCTTTTGGCGCATAAAAAGCAGATTCTAAAAGAGAAACTGCTCGATCTAGGACCTACGAGTAAGCTTATCAATGAACTTGTAAAGGCGATGGAAAACACACTAAAAAGCGGCGATGGCTTTGAAAAGGAGCTCAAGCGGCTTGAGTATAAACTGCCACTTTTTAACCAAGCTCTGATAGACAATCACAATAAGATTCTAGAAAATATCACCAATATGACTCGTGAGGAAATCGCCGCAGCAGTGCCAGAAACGACGATGGTAAGCGTGTATATCGAGCTAAAAAAACTCTTCCAAACCAAAGAGGCGAGCGAGGGGGGATTTAACCTCGAGCCAGAGAAGCTAAAGGAGATTTTAGAGCAGATAAAGCGGGGCAAAAATATCTCTGATAAGGCAAAGGCGAAGATGGCGCGATCCAATCTGCGCCTTGTGGTGAGTATCGCCAAACGCTATACAAATCGCGGCTTGCCGTTTTTGGATCTCATACAAGAGGGTAATATCGGGCTTATGAAGGCGGTGGATAAGTTTGAATACAAAAAGGGCTTTAAGTTTTCGACTTATGCGACTTGGTGGATCAGGCAGGCTATCTCGCGTGCTATCGCCGATCAAGCCCGCACGATCAGAATCCCTATCCATATGATAGAAACGATTAATAGAATCCACAAGATTATGCGCAAATATATGCAAGAAAATGGCAAAGAGCCCGATGTGGAGTTTATCGCACAGGAGGTGAATTTGCCGGTGGATAAAGTCAAAAATGTGATAAAAATTACCAAAGAGCCAATCAGCCTCGATGCGCCTATCGGGAATGATGATGATGGGAAATTTGGGGATTTTGTCGAGGATAAGAGCTCGATGGGACCGATGGATTTTATTTTAAAAGAGGATTTAAAAGCCCAGATTTATGAGGTGCTTGATCAGCTAAACGATCGCGAAAGGGCAGTGATTAGAATGCGCTTTGGGCTGCTTGATGATGAGAGCGATAGGACGCTAGAGGAGATTGGCAAAGAGCTCAATGTGACGCGTGAGCGTGTGCGACAGATAGAATCTAGCGCGATTAAAAAGCTCAAACACCCAAAAGTGGGGCGGAAGCTTAAGAATTATATAGAGGAGTAGAGTCTTAGATTCTATAATTTTACGCAAGTTTGCTAGGGCAAACTTGATACCGCTCGAGCGACTGAATCCGCTCTCGCTCCGCTTCGCGTTCATACACGCAACTTTTAAGCGAGATTCTGTGATTTTCTAGTGTCAGCGCGTCAGGAACGCGATTTAGCAATGGCGTAGATTCTATAAATCCGCCTTTTGTGCGTAAGGAAAATGGCTCCTTTGCTTGCCCTACACTCAGTTTAAGCCAAAGCGGGTAGCCGTTGCAAGGATTTGGCGGGTTTGGGGGGTGCTCGCTTATCTCCTAGGTAGCTCCCACCTCCGCACTCGACAAAACTCCACAAGCCTCACTACGTCTATTGTGATAGCAATCCCCCTACTTACACACGACTAATTTTTGCTTGTCGTAGCGAGCTTACACAATCCGCACCAAGCACGGAGTCTAAGAAACATACAGAATCTAGCGTAGGCTTAGAATCCACAAAAACAAACCAAGATTCACAAAAGCAAAGTTCAGAATCTAAAGCACTCATAGAATCTAAAACACCATAGACCTCATCAAGGCTTTTGAAGTGGTGGATTGTGTGAGTTGCTTAGATTCTGAAAAACTAGATTCTAAACGCACATTAGATTCTGAATCTGCGCTAGATTTTGTGTGTTTTTAGAATCTCTTTTGTTTAAACCAAAATGTTGCTTTTGTAAATTTTAGTTGGATTCCGTCCTATGGATTGCGTATTTGCAGAACTCTTAGTGATTTTATATAAATAAGTTTAGTATAAAAGACTAAATTTTTCTTACTCATTTACTATAAGATATTGACTTATTTAATAAAATCCATTAGAATTGTCGCACTTAAGTTTTTTAAGTGCTAATTTTTGAAACCACTCACAAGGAGAAATTATGAAATTCACACCACTTGGAGAGAGAGTTCTCGTGCAGAGACTAGAGGAAGACACCAAGACGAGTTCGGGTATCATTATCCCCGATAATGCTAAAGAAAAGCCGCTTATGGGCACAATCAAGGCTTTGGGCGACAAAGCTACCAAAGAATGCCCAGAGCTCAAAAAAGATCAAGTTGTCGTGTTTGAGAAATACAAAGGTAGCGAAGTCAAGCTAGACAATCAAGAGTTCATCGTGCTAGAAGTCAAAGACATTCTAGGCGTTATTGCGAAATAATTCACCAAACTGAAAATTAAGGAGTTTATCATGGCAAACAAAGAAATTCACTTTGCAGATTCTGCGAGAAACAAACTTTATGAAGGTATCAGGCAACTTAGCGACGCGGTTAAAGTGACAATGGGACCAAGAGGGCGCAATGTCCTTATCCAAAAGTCTTATGGCGCACCAGCGATTACCAAAGATGGCGTGTCTGTGGCAAAAGAAGTCGAGCTTGCCGATCCAATCGCGAATATGGGCGCACAGCTTGTCAAAGAAGTGGCGAGCAAAACCGCTGATGCTGCTGGAGATGGCACGACGACTGCCACGGTTTTGGCACATAGTATCTTTAAAGAGGGCTTGCGCAACATCACAGCAGGTGCGAATCCTGTGGAAGTCAAGCGCGGTATGGATAAGGCAAGCGAGGCGATCATCGCTGAGCTTAAAAAAGGAAGCAAAAAAGTCGGTGGTAAAGACGAAATCGCGCAGGTAGCGACTATATCTGCAAACTCTGATGATAAGATCGGTAGTCTTATTGCTGAAGCTATGGAAAAAGTGGGTAAAGATGGTGTGATCACCGTTGAAGAAGCCAAGGGTATCAATGACGAGCTAAGCGTGGTTGAAGGTATGCAGTTTGATAGAGGCTATCTCTCTGCATATTTTGTAACCAACACCGATAAGATGGTTGCCCAGCTTGAAAATGCCTATGTGCTCTTGACTGATAAGAAAATCTCTAATATGAAAGAGATTCTGCCATTGCTTGAGGCGACTATGCAGAGCGGCAAGCCACTGCTCATCATCGCCGAGGACATCGAGGGCGAGGCGCTCACGACTTTGGTAGTCAATAAACTCCGCGGCGTGCTCAATGTATCAGCAGTGAAAGCTCCGGGCTTTGGCGATCGCCGTAAGGCAATGCTCCAAGACATCGCAATCCTCACAGGCGGGCAAGTCATCAGCGAAGAGCTTGGCAAAACCCTCGAGGCAGCGAGTTTGCAGGATTTGGGACAAGCAGCGCGTATCGTGATTGACAAAGACAATACGACTATCGTCGATGGCAAGGGCAAGGCTCAAGCAGTCAAGGACAGAATCGCACAGATTAAGACAGAGATTGCCAACACCACAAGCGACTATGACAGAGAAAAGCTCCAAGAGCGTTTGGCTAAACTTAGCGGTGGAGTAGCGGTTATCAAGGTAGGTGCGGCTACAGAAGTAGAGATGAAAGAGAAAAAAGACCGAGTAGATGACGCACTTTCTGCGACAAAAGCAGCGGTTGACGAGGGTATCGTCATCGGTGGTGGCGCAGCACTTATTCACGCAGCACAAAAGGTCAAGCTCAAACTTGAGGGTGATGAAGCGATTGGCTATGACATTATCAAACGTGCTATTAAAGCACCTCTTGCGCAAATCGCAGCAAATGCTGGGTTTGATAGCGGCGTGGTAGTCAATGAAGTGCAAAATGCTAAAGAAACCATAGGCTTTAATGCTAGCAAAGGCGAATATGTGGATATGTTTAAAGCAGGTATCATCGATCCGCTTAAAGTAACGCGTATCGCATTGCAAAACGCTGTGTCTGTTTCTAGCTTGTTGCTCACTACTGAAGCGACGATCAATGAAATCAAAGAAGATAAACCAGCGCCAGCTATGCCAGATATGGGTGGTATGGGAGGCATGGGCGGTATGATGTAATCTACCCCCCCCCACTCTTTTGCCTTATACGATTTGAGAGCTTAGCACAGATTGGTTTTGGATTCTGTGCAAGCCCTCTCTTTGATCTTTTTTGTACAACCTACTGACTTTTTGTATCGCTGCAGTAATTGTGATATTTGATTTTTGTTTTATTTCTATTGCTTGCTCGGCACAAGCGTAGCGAGCTTAGATACTGTTAGGTAGTGTAGTTGCATTTCAGCTGTGTTTAATATAATATTATGTGTTGTTATTTGGTTTCCTCTTCAGAAGTCTTTGTTCTCCAAACATCGTCGATTATTTTCCAGTTTTCGCATTGCAAGAAATTGCTAGGTAGTGTATCATGATTATAAAACCATGAGTTAGGCATACACACGATTTTGTGAGTGTGATTGATGAGATAGGCTGCCCACCAGCTAAATGTGGAGTTTGCTATGATCGCATTTTTGCAGCTTCGCATCAGTTCCATTTCCTCGGCGGCATTTGTCTCAGAGTTGCCCTCTACAAACTCAAAGCACATATTTTCGCGCACACCAGATTCTAAGCTATTAAGAAAAAATGTCTTGCACCATGCTATATCATTACTAAAGATAAAGATATGAGGATTTGTAATGCGGGATTTTATAGTATCTATGGCGTTGTTATAGTAAGTACTTCCGAGTCTTTTATATTGCCAATGTTTAGATTCTAAAAAATCCCCGCGCCTTATATGTAAAAATACAGAATCTGGTGTGTGTAAAATCTTTGTTTGTAGGGTTTTGTTGCGTGGAGAAAGAGCTCTATCAAGAGTAAAATCTGCTTGCAAGCACGCATAAATGGAATCTGCGAAGTAATGATGTTGAAAATAACTATGGACGATATAGGTGTTGTCGCCAAATACCGGTTTGTGTTTTGCAATCTTTGCAAGGAATCTTTTATATGATTTGCGTGTTTTTGGTTCGGTGGCATACCATCCGCATTTGAACCAAAAATGTGAATTCCAAAACGATCGCGACATATTAAAAACTTTGAGTATTTTCCATTTGAGTGCATAGTAGTAGCGATACAACAAAAGATGCGGATATTTTAGAGAGTGCTTTTCAAGGATTAGTGATGCATCGATGTCAAAAAACTTCAGTTCAAAGGCGCGATTATGACCTGCCCCCCCCCCTAGTAATAATTGTAGAATCTAATAAGACCTCATAGCCTTGTTGTTGCATAAATTTCGCAAATGCATACATAAACATTTGGTTACCAAGTCCGCCATCCAAACGGATAATAATTTTTCGTTTTTTCATCAAAGACTCCTCAGATATTTGGCTAGGAGTTTAGCATAACACAACACAATATATACTTATATGGTGCTATACTAATCCCAATGATATGCCCTCAGTTCTAAAGTCTGACCAAGGTAGTATTTGTGAACAAAAACTCTAAGAGAATACAACAAAGAATCCTATGAGACAAATAAATATGAAACCCAGATTCCAAGGCAATACTAGGTTTAGAGAAAAATTTGTGTTTTTAAGATACAATGCCAAAAATTTGGATTTTGTAAGGATTAGTGAGATATGGATGTGCGCGCTGCGTTTTTAGACTTTTTCAGACAAAATGGGCATAGGGTGTATGATTCTATGCCACTTGTGCCAAATGATGCGAGTTTGCTTTTCACAAATGCGGGTATGGTGCAGTTTAAGGATATTTTTACAGGCAAGATCCCACACCCAGAGATTCCACGCGCCACTAGCTCACAGATATGTATGCGCGCTGGGGGCAAGCACAATGACTTAGAAAATGTCGGCTACACCGCGCGCCACCACACGCTTTTTGAGATGTTGGGAAACTTTAGCTTTGGGGATTATTTCAAACAAGAAGCGATTGCGTATGCGTGGGAGTTAGTGACCAAAGTCTTGGGATTTGATGAGAAGGTGCTCTATGTGAGCGTGCATGAGAGTGATGATGAGGCGTTTAGAATCTGGAGCGAATACATAGATCCTAGCAAAATCGCGCGTATGGGTGATAAGGATAATTTCTGGCAAATGGGCGATGTGGGTCCTTGCGGTCCTTGTAGTGAGATCTATGTGGATCAGGGAAGCAAGTTTTTTCACTCAAGCGAAGATTATTTTGGTGGTGAGGGCGATAGATTTTTAGAAATATGGAATCTCGTGTTTATGCAATACGAGCGCGATGAGAGCGGCTCTCTCAAGTCTCTGCCAAGTCCGAGTATCGATACAGGAATGGGGCTAGAGCGCGTGGTCGCACTCAAAGAAGGTAAGATAAATAACTTTGATACTTCGCTGTTTGCGCCACTGATGCGCTGCATTGAGAATCTCACGCAAGAAGCATATATCAGCGATGATGCACTGCTCAAAGGATCTTATACGCAAGAAGAACGCGATCGTATCAAAGCGCGTATTTCAAGCTTTCGCGTGATAGCCGATCATGCACGCAGTGTGGCATTTTTGCTTGCGCAAGGTGTGCATTTTGACAAAGAGGGTCGTGGCTATGTGTTGCGCAGGATCTTGCGTCGAGCAGTGCGGCATGGTTATCTGTTGGGGCTAAAAGAGGCGTTTTTGTATAAAGTCATAGAATCTCTAGCGCACTCTATGCGGAGCGCATATCCTTATCTCCTAGAGCGCAAGGACACGATCATCAAGCAGTGTAAGAGCGAAGAAGAGCGGTTTTTAGAGACGATCGACGCGGGTATGGAGCTCTTTAGTAGAGAGCTGTATGCGATGGGATTCACACCTCAAAGCACACAAGATTCACACAAGATTCATAAGCATTCACCTAAGGCGCGATTTAGCGGTGAGGTGGCGTTTAGGCTCTATGATACTTATGGTTTTCCGCTTGACCTCACGCAGGATATGCTACGCGATAGGGGCATAGAGGTGGATATGCAGGGCTTTGAGTCGCATATGGATGCTCAAAAGCAGCGCTCAAAAGCCAGCTGGAAAGGTAGCGGGGATAGTGCTCAAGCAGGTGATTTCAAGGAGCTTGTGAGCGAGTTTGGCGAGAATGCTTTTGTGGGTTATGAGAGCGATAGTGCGCACACCAAAATCTTGGCATTGCTAGATTCTACATTTAGGCGCGTGGAGGTGCTTGGGGCAGATTCAGAGGGTTATGTGCTTTTGCACACTACACCTATGTATCCAGAATCTGGCGGACCTGTGGGTGATAAGGGCATTCTGCTAGATTCACAAGGGCAAATGTGCGCGCAGGTGAGCGATACCAAGAAGTATTTTGGACTCAATATCTCACAGGTGCGTGTATGCACCTCTCTTAGCCAAAATCAAGAAGTGCTAGCGCAAGTGGATAATTCGCGTAGTGAGATAGCCAAGCACCATTCTGCAACGCATTTGTTGCATTTATCATTGCGCAAGATTCTAGGTGAGCATATTGCGCAGGCTGGTAGTTTGGTGGAGGCACATCGTCTGCGTTTTGACTTTAGCCACACCAAGCCACTTACTCAAGAGGAGCTTGAGCGTATAGAATCTGATGTCAATGCCCAAATCTGTGCGGCAAATCCGCAAATATGTGAAGTGATGCCGCTAGAGGAGGCAAAGAGCAAGGGCGCGATGGCACTCTTTGGCGAAAAATACACACAAAATGTGCGTGTGGTGAGCTTTGGAGATTCTATCGAGTTGTGCGGGGGCATACATGTGGCAAACACCGCGCAAATTGGTAGTTTCTACATCACTAAAGAAAGCGGTGTGAGCAGTGGTGTGCGGCGCATAGAGGCGGTGTGTGGGTATGCTGCCTATGAATGGGGCAAGAGAGCGTTAGAGACACTAAGAGAGGCTAAAGATTCACTAAAAGCCCAAGATGTGCTTTTGGGTATTGCTAAGATTCAATCCCAGCTCAAAGAGCTCAAGCAAAAAGCTGCTAACACAAAGGCGCATACCAAGGGCTTGGAGTTTGAGCAGGTGGGTGAGCATAGACTCATCATATCGGTGTTAGAAAATATCGATAATGCCCAAGCGAAGCAGGCTATTGATGAGGCAAAAAATATGTATGAGCGCGTGGCGCTTTTGCTGTTTGTGCATAATGGCGATAAGATCTCTATCGTCGCAGGGGTCAAAAATGCACCGCTCAAAGCCGGTGCGTGGGTCAAAGAGGTTGCACAGATCCTAGGTGGCAATGGCGGTGGGCGCGATGACTTTGCCACAGCTGGAGGCAAGGATGTAGCACATATAGACAAGGCTTTAAGGCGCGCTAGGGAGTTTGCCCTAGAACATCTGAAGTGAGATCTCATAAAGTGGTGAATATGTCAAAACAATGTGCCTTAGATATTTCAAACACAATGCGCGTTGAGCGATAAAGATACAGAGAGGAGAATATGCGCAAGATTCTATATATTGGGCTTATGAGTGCGTGGGTGTTGTATTTTGGTGCGTGTTCGCAAAAAGAGCTAGAATACAATAAACCAGCGGTGTATTGGTATGAAAATATCCTCAAAGAAATAAATTTTGGGAATCTTGAGGGTGCAGATTCTAGCTTTTCATCTTTGCAGTCTGAACACATCAACTCACCTTTGCTGCCTGAAGCTATGCTTATTTTAGCCCAAGCCCATATGGACAAAGAGGAGTATTTGCTCGCGACTTTTTATATCGATGAGTATGAGAAACGTTACTCCACGCTCGCTGATCAAGACTATTTGGGCTATCTCAAGATTCTTGCCAACTATTATGGATTCAAAAACTATGCTAAGGATCAGGAGTTTATGTATCGCACGATTAGTGAGATCGAAAACTACCTAGAGACTTTCCCAAACAGCCGATACGCGCCCTTTGTGGAGTATGTGTTTATCAAGTTTAAGTTGGGCGAAAATGAGTTAAATACAGCGATTGCTAATGTCTATAAGCGTAAGGGCAAGGATCGCGCACGGGAGGATTATCTCTCGAGAAACCAAGATATCATTGAGGGGATCAAGATAAAATCCTCGCATATTCCTTGGTATGTGCGATTGTTTAATTGGTAGCAAAATTTTACAAAAAGGTTTAGAACCATGAATAATGATGATATTTTAGAATTTCCGATGAGGTTGCCGTTACTGGTACAAGATGAGCTTTTTATCTATCCATTTATGATTTTGCCCATTTTTGTGAGCGATGAGGAAAATATCCGTGCTATTGATAAGGCGATGGAGAGCAAGGATATGGAGCAAAAGCGTATTTTTGTCTCGGTGGCAAAAGATGATGATGGGTTTTATGATGTGGGCGTGATGGGGCACATTATGCGTAAGACTGCTGTGCCCGATGGACGCATAAAGATCCTCTTCCAAGGTTTATATAAATGCAGGGTGCTTGATGTCGTGCAGAACGATCTGCTAGAGGTCTGCATCGATCGTATAGAATCTAAACCCTATGAAGAAAACACCGCAAATGCGCTTTTAGAGATTTTGCGTGAGAAGGTCAAGGTGCTGGCGAATATGGCGCAGCATTTCCCGCCCGATTTGCTCAAAGCCCTTGATGAAAACCACGATCCCAATCGTATCGTGGATCTCGTAGCCTCCGGGATCAGGCTCAAAAAAGATGTCGCCTATACAATCTTTGCTAAAGACGATGTGCTGGAGCGACTAGAGCTCATCATAGAATGCGTAATGGAGGAGATCCAAGCCCAAAAAATGCAAAAAGAAATCAAGTCCAAAGTACATAACAAAATGGAGCAGATCAACAAAGAATATTTCTTAAAAGAGCAGCTAAAGCTTATCCAAAAAGAACTAGGCGAAAATCCAAAGGACGAGGAAATAGATCGCTACACCCAAAAGCTAGAATCTCTGCGAGCACATATGAGCGAGGAAGCCTACAAGGAGATAAAAAAGCAAATCACGCGTCTTGCGCGTATGCACCAAGATAGCGCGGACGCAAATCTCTTGCAAAATTATATCGAGTGGTGCTTGGAGATTCCCTTTGGTAAATTCGCACCCACCAAGATCGCAATCAAAAACCTTGCCAAGCAGTTAGATTCTGATCATTATGCGTTGCAAAAGCCAAAGGAGCGGATTGTAGAATACTTCGCGGTGCGAGAGCTTGCAAATAAGCGCAAGCAAGAGAGCAAAGATTCTAAAGGCACAATTTTGTGTTTCTACGGACCCCCGGGCGTGGGCAAGACAAGTCTCGCGAACTCCATTGCCAAAGCCGCTAAGCGTGCGCTTGTGCGTATCGCGCTGGGTGGTATGGAAGATGTCAATGAGCTGCGTGGGCACAGGCGCACCTATATCGGCGCTATGCCCGGGCGTATCACGCAGGGGCTTATCGAGGCTAAGGAGCTCAACCCCGTAATCGTGCTCGATGAGATAGACAAAGTCGGCAAGAGCTATCGTGGCGATCCCTCTAGCGTGCTACTAGAGATTCTAGATCCCGAGCAAAACTCAGCATTTAGGGATTATTATACGAACTTTGATTTGGATCTCTCCCAAGTGATTTTTATCGCCACGGCAAACGATATAGGCGCGATCCCCCCTCCACTGCGCGATAGAATGGAGTTTATTGAGATCTCTAGCTACACGCCTCAAGAGAAGTTTGAAATCGCGCGCAAATACCTAATCCCCCAAGAGATCAAAAAACACGCGCTCAAAAATACCGAGGTGGCTATCAGCACGGGCGCGCTTAAGGAGATCATCGAGAAATACACGCGAGAAGCGGGCGTGCGCAACCTCCGTCGGCAAATCGCTAGCATAATGCGCAAGGTGGCTAAGGAGATCCTAAACAACGAGGGAGATTCTAAAATCACCATTGCGCAAAAAGATTTGCCCGCATACCTACACAAAAAGGTGTTTGAAATCTCTAGCGCGGATAAGAAAAATCAAGTCGGAGTTACCAACGGCTTGGCTTGGACGAGTGTGGGTGGCGATGTGCTAAAGATCGAGGCTATCAAGATTAAGGGCAAGGGAGAGCTAACGCTCACCGGAAGTCTTGGCGATGTGATGAAAGAATCTGCTAAAATCGCGCATTCTGTGGTAAAGACGCTATTTGATTCTAAGTTTTTGCGCAATGTGGGACATAAGCAAGATTCACAGATTTATAATAGCTATGATATACATCTGCATATCCCCGAGGGCGCGACTCCTAAGGACGGACCGAGTGCGGGAATCACAATGGCTTGCACGATTGCGAGTATTTTGTCCGATCGGTGCGTGGATAGCAGTGTAGCGATGACGGGCGAGCTCACGCTAAGTGGCAATGTATTGCCCATAGGTGGGCTCAAAGAAAAGCTTATCGCCGCGCACAAAGCAGGAATCAAAAAGGCACTTATCCCGATGAAAAACTATCAGCAGGATTTAGATGAGATTAGCCCACAGATTCGCGAACAGATGCAGATTATTGGCGTAAATACGATAAAAGAGGTGCTAAAGATCGCACTTGTGTAGTGTATCAGTCCAGCAAGTCTTTTGTCGCTAATCTTTTGCTTGTCTTGGCGCCAAGTTTTTTGAGAGATTCAAACCTTGAGGCGAGGCTCCCCCGCCCGCTTGTGAGTTTAGAATCTATCTCATCACTTTGTTTGCCTAGTCGCTCGATGAGTTTTTTGAGTGCTTCAAAGTCTTCTGTGATCCCCACAAACTTATCATAGAATCTCCCGATCTCTTCAAACGCCACTTTTACCTTCTCATCACTCTGTATATGCACCCAGCTCACTTCAATAGTCTTTAGTGCCATAAATAGCGTGTGAGGTGTGGTGAGATAGACTTTTTTAGTATAGGCGTATTGGTAGATTCCGCTATCTACGCTCAAGGCTAAATCAAGGATATTTTGGTAGGGGATAAAGAGCAGCACAAACTCATAAGTGCCCGATTCAAAGCTTGCATAGGGCTTTTTGGCAAGCTCATCAATACGATTTTTGAGATTATGCGCGATTTCTTGGCACACACCCACATCAAGAGATTCAAAGCTAAAGCCACTTGGCAACGGGAATTTAGAATCAATAATAATACTTTTGTGCTTGTCTAAATACACCACCGCATCGGGGCGATACCCGCTGCCCTCATGCATGAAATGTGCTTCTAGCCTATACTGCTCACCCTCAATTAGCCCGCTATGCTCCAGCACATTTTTAAGCTGAATCTCCGCGAAATTCCCGCGGATTTTCTTATCGCCTTTGAGAATCTGCGCAAGTTTATCGGCATTTTGTCCAATTTCTTGGCTGTAAGCAAACATATTTTTGATATTTGTCTCTAGGCGGATTTCATTTTCTGCTAGTTTGTCTTTGTATTCTTTTATACCCTCTTTATAGGCTTCTATGCTCGCGCGCACAGGGGCGAAAAGCGAATCCAGCATTTTTTTAGAATCTTCTAGCAAATGGAGTTTGTTTTGCTCCAATAGTCGTTGGGATTGGCTATTTAGCGCGCGCTCAAACTCCGCTTTAAGCATAGCAAGATTGTGTGCGTATTTTTGCTCTAGGGATTCTAAAAGCCCTGCTTGGGATTGTATCTGCGCTTGTGCTCTTGCGTTATCCTGCATAGCAAGGTTGTATCGTTCGTTAGATTGCGTGATTTGGGCTTTTAGGGCTTGCTCACTTTTTTGGAGCAAATCCACCTGCGTGATGAGGGCTTGGGTGTCTTTGCGCAAGGCGGTGTTTTGGAGCAGAGAGCGCACAAGCATAAGTGCTAGCATGATTATTGCTCCTAGCAGTCCGATAGTGATGTAGAGCATTTGCGATCCTTATTTGATTTTTTTTATTTTAAACTTTCTCGGAGATTGTTGTAATACACACAGGCATTCTCCAGTCCCATATCACAGGATTTTTTGTAGGTCTCTAGTGCTTTTTTGATGTCTTGCTTGAGGTTGATACCGCCATGCTCATAGAGTGAGCCCAGCGAAAAGCACGCATTGGATTTGTAATTTTCATAATGCTTTTGGCATTGGACTTGGTGGGTGGTGTTTGCACAGGCTTGCTTGAGTGTGTAGAGATTGCAGGGTTTGTCCATATATCCTGCGGCGATACCCCAGTCTTTGGTTGTACCGCCAAGCCCAGATACATGCCACAATCCTATCTGATAGCAGCTATTGACATCGCCTAGCTCACAGCCTTTTTGGAATAAATGCGCGGCTTTTGTGGGATTACGATTTGCCCCGCCAAAACCATGATAATAATAAAACGCCAAATCCCCACAAGCCACGCTATCATCTGCCTCACATTGCTGCGTGAGCGTCTGTCCTCTCTCATCGAGTGTATCTTCTTGTGCTAGTGCAGCGAGCTTTTGGCGTAGCTCACACCCTGCTTCAAAATCCAGCATACAAGCCCTATATGCGTATGTGTCAGCTTCTTTTAGATTCTGTGTTGTGCCTTGGGCGTTTTGATACATCAGTGCCATATTATAGCACGCGTTGCCATCGCTTTTTTGGCAGGCTTTTTGATACAGCTTCATTGCCTTAGTGAAGTCCTGCTTCTCCCCTACACCATAACGATACACCGCTGCATATGCTCTACACCCAAACGCCGAATCTAGCTCACAAGCTTTCTTAGCATAGCGCACGATAGAATCTTGCTTGCTTGCCACGATATCTTGGAAACTCCCCTCCCATATCTCGGCTATGGCGAGTTCGCAAGCTTCTTTGAGCGAAATATCAGTGCTATTAGCCCCATCGCAAATAAGCCCATAGCGCGTTGGTGTGAAGAAATTTTTGGGTATCTTGCCATCATAGGTTTTTTTGATAGTATCCACATAATCCCACTCCACAAGCCCATTTTCTAGGTTTGTGATACTAAGGATAATGTTGTATTGCACGATGGTTTTGCCACCTAGCTCTTTGATGTTATTGGAGATTCTACCGCCTAGGGAGTATTTGGGAGCGAGCAGTGCGCCTTTGGGGATTACATTGTTAAATTCTAGATTATTGCGCATAGCGCGGATAGAATCTAGCATAGGATCAGCGTTTGAGGCATTGCCAGCGATGGCATTGGTGAGAGTAAAGATCTTAGAATCTTTAATCTGCTGTAAAAACACCCGTGCCACCAATGCAGAATCTAGCGCAAAATCCGTGAGATTAAAAAAATCAGAAATGGCGATGATTTTTGCACCTTCATTTTGACTTGATTTGGCAAACTCCGAGTGCAGGAGGTCGTAGCCGGCTAGTTCGCCAAATTGAGTGATTTCTTCAAGGCTTGGGGAGATTGGAGTGCTATCCGAGGGAGCGGCACTCACTAGAGACACACACAGCGCTATCATACACAAGACATATTTCATCATTCTGCCTCCATTCGCTCTGGCGGGGATCTTTTGTCGGTGTATTATACTTAAATTTTTGTATAATGACTTGGCTCAATACATTTTGGAGGCGCTTAATAATGGGGATTTGGATCAAGATTAGCAATATTATGTTTTTTGTCATCGCTGTGGCTTTGGGGGTGTTTGTCTTCCCACATCATAAAATCACTCAAGAAGTGCTTGATCTATTTCCACAGAGTGCGGATAGAGAGATTATTGATGCGTATCGTGAATTTGCCAACTCACGCTATGTGTTGGTGGCAAGCAAGGGTTTTGACGAAGATTCAAGGCGCGATCTTAGGGCATTTTTGGAGCGCGTGCAGACTTTGCCAAATGTCGCCACGACTTTCACGCACACACAGGCTTCAGAGACACTGCAGGATTTTATCGCCACGCACTACATCGCTTTTGCCCACCCTCGTGATGACGTGCTCCAACTGCGCCTCACGCCCGATCAGATTGCCCAACACATCGCACAAGGCGTGCAGAGTCTCCTGCATGATCCTAAAACCTCATCGTTTAACCCCCACGATCCACTTGCGCTCTTTAGCCTCCCTGCGCAAGATTCACAAGAGCTCATCGCTAAGGACTATGGGTTTTTGGGCGTGGTGGAGCTAAAGAGCGTGGATGCTGACGCACTCACCCCCACGATCACAGACTTTGAATTTATCGCTAAAGACTTTCCTACCATACGCTATTTTTCGCAAAATTTTATGGATTCTATCAATCTCAAACTGACTTTAGAGGAAGTAAGCTTCTTGCTCACATTTTCTTCGATCGTGTTTGTGGTGCTGTATTTTGTGATTATCCGCATTCCTATGCTCACGCTCAATACTATCGCTACGTTGGTATTTGCCAATATCGTGGCGATGTTTGTGGTGGCAAATGTCTATCCTAAGGTCACGATTATGGCACTCACCTTTGGTATGGGGATTAGCAATATTGCCATTGATTATATGATGCATCACAACTTTTTTGGGCTTTATACGCCTAGAAATAGTGGATTTAATCGTCCGGTGTTTTATGGCTATGCGACCACGATCGTGGGTTTTGCGACTTGTCTATTTATCCCTTTCCCGCTGTTGGCACAGCTCTCACTCTATGCGATTGTCTCACTTAGTGTGAGTTATTGTTTTTTTGCGTTTGTGTATCCGCACATTGGTTTTAGAGCCCCGAGGTTTTTTCCTTCTCTAGCCAAATGGCGCACGTTTAAAGTCTCTAAACTATGGTTTTTCGCGCTATGTGTGGCAAGTATGGGGTTTGTGGCGACGCATTTGCATTTTGACTTTGATCTCTCAAAGCTGGGGTATTATAATAAGGATTTGGTTTCAGAGCGCGAGTTTTTTGCTAATGCCTATGAGCGTGATAAAAGCCAGATCCTACTTTCTCATCACACACTTGAGGGACTTATTAGCTTTGCCAATGATCTGCAGCGCGCTCTGAATGCACAAGATTCAGAGCATAAGAGTTTCATAGGTCTTAGTTTCGTGCCAGATACCACGCGCTTAGAATCTACCAAGCAGTTTTTGCACTCCTTTGCTGTGGCACACAATATACAAACGCTATCCCAGATTCTCCCGCGCCTTAAGACTATGATGATCGCCCAAAGTGATAGCAAAGAGGCGAGGGCAGCACTAGAGCGGCTATTTGAATCTATGGCAGGGGCTTATGGGGAGGAGATATTTTCGGATTTTGCGACTCTTAGTCTGCCAATGCTTGAATCTATGGGCTTTCGTGTGATTGAGCATAATGGCGCGCTGTATTATCTAGCAAGTATCCATACAGAATCTATTCCGCTTGTGCGCACGATCGTCCAAGATATGCGTACGCAAGGAGATTTGCAAGATTCACAAAAAAAGACCGACGATCTAGGTAGTGTAGAGATACGTTCATTGCAGAATCTACTAGATCACATCACAGATTCTATCTATATGCCTATGCTCATCGTGCTAGCTCTCGCGCTGTGTGCGATGCTACTCACGCTTGTCTTTAGCGCGCGAGGTATGTTTTGGGAATGCGCGGTGTTTGTGCTTTTTCCACTCTCAAGCGTACTATTTGTGATTTCTACGCACAGTGCGCTTGATATTTTACACCTTTTTGCGTTGCTTATTTTGGTGGTGGTGAGCGTGGATTATGGGATTTATGCGGCAAAAGAGGGACTAAACTTACGCACTGCCCATGCGATATTTTTCTCTGCGATCACTACGGGCGTATCTTTTGGGATCTTGATGCTTGGCAATACCAAGGCGATTGTGTCCTTTGGTGAAGTGATGTTTGTGGGTATGGTGTGTATTTTGGTGCTGTTGTTTTTGCTACGCGTGGATAAAGTTCCCGATAAAGCTCCCGCGCTACACGCAAAATAGTAATAACACACAAAATAGCCCATAAGCGTGCAAGTGTGTCTCCCTTAAGTCGTTTATCCCCCTGTGTGGTAAAACGCGCGTTCTGAAATTTGCTCCGCGCTCCATTGGTTTTTTTCTGGTTTGTTATGCACGGCTTGCTTGAGAAGTGTGCTCATCGTTTCTTTATCGCCTGATACTATCGCCTCACGCGCATTTACAGAATCTTGATAAAACAAGCACGGACACAGCACACCTTCGCTTGTGAGGCGGATTCTATTGCAGCTCGCACAAAAGTCATCTTCGTGCGGTGCGATGATCCCAAAGGCATAGGGTCTGCCGTCTTTGCTCTTAGCATCGATACTAAAGAGCTTGGCGGGTCCGAAGTGCTCTTTAAATAACGGCGTGATTTTGTATCGTGAAGCGATGGTTTCTAGAATCTCACTAGATGTTAGCGGGATAAGCGTAGAGTTGGCGTGTGTGTTTTCCATAAATTCGATAAAGCGCACCAAAACCCCGCGTGTCCGTCCAAACTCAAGCATATCGCAAATTTCATCGCGCGTTTGGACAAGTGCCACCATATTGAGTTTGACACCAAGTCCCACGCGCTGGGCAGATTCTATCCCACGCAGGATTTGGGGGAGGGCGTCGCGCTTAGAGATGGCTTTCACTCGCTCAGGTTTTAGTGAATCTAGAGAGATATTGATGCGTTTTAGCCCAGCGTCTTTGAGGCTTTGGGCAAATCTCTCAAGCAAAAAGCCATTGGTGGTGAGGGCGATTTCGATGTTGGTGTTTGGGTCGCTTGGCTTGTGCGCGTAGATCCCAGCGATAAATTCCGCGATATCTGGGCGCAAAAGCGGCTCGCCACCGGTAATGCGGATTTTGGTGATTCCATTGTCTATGGCGACTTTGATGAATTCTAGGAGCTTTGGGAGGGCTAGGGCGGTGTTGTCAAAAAAATCATCGGGAGTATCGGGCATACAATATTGGCAGCGGAAGTTGCATTGCTTGGTCAAAGACACGCGTAGGTAGTCGATTTTTCGCTTAAAAGTATCAACGAGCATAGATTCTCTTTTCGTGATTTAAAGTTGGGAAATTATACAATTACAAACATAACCAACAATTAAAGATTCTAAGGCAAGGCAATGTCTGACATATCGTGTGTGATTTTATGCGGGGGCAGGAGCAGTCGTATGGGGCGTGATAAAGCGTTTTTGCCCTTTGGCGATGGGGATTTGGTGCATTTTGTGTATGGGCGATGTGAGCGGGTGTTTGCTCATACTCTCTTGTGCTTTAAGACTCCTAAGCCCGATGTGAATCTCCCTATGATTGTAGAATCTCTATGTGCAGGCAGCTTGAGTGGTGCAGGTGATTTGAGTGAGGCGGGGGAGAGATTCAAGAGTGAAGGCAAAAACGCGGATTTTTCACCACTACAAGGGATCGCGTGTGCATTGCGAGAGCTAAGAAGCGCGTATGTCGCCTTTGTGAGTGTGGATACACCCTTTGTCGATCCTAAGATTCTTGATGTGCTGCACAAGAGGGTGCGGGAGTGCGGGGCAAATGGCGGCTATATCGTACAGGTTAATGAGTATGGCGTGCTGGTGCGCGAGCATTATTTGCTCTCTGTGTGGCATAGGGATACGCTAGATTCTATCACGCGTGCGATAGAGGCGCGGGAGTTTCGTGTGCGCGATTTGGTAAGAGGGCTTGGGTTTATCACGCACGCAGTGTGCGATACGAATCTAGACCACAATCTCAATACCAAAGAGGACTACCGGCATGCGCTTGAGATTCTATCCCAAGCGCACTAGATCTAGCGCACAATCCTAGAGATAACAAGCCTGCGCAATATACTCTCGTGCCCTAGATAGGGCAGCTGTGTTTATGGCTTCGCCCCATGCTTGGCGTATGCTTAGCTCTAGGTTTATAAGCATCGCTTTTTTTAGATCTTCAATCTCTGGTGTTTTGGGGGCAAAATCTACGCGATTACATCGTAAATCCTCTAGGGTATAGGGCTTTAGGATATTATGAAGAGCCGAAAATCGCGTGCTTTGCTCTGGGTGATCTTGCAAAAGCACCACAGGTATGCCCATCGTCGTGCATGGAGAGGCGCAGTGCAGAGCGGTAGTGATGATGATCCGTGCTTCTAGTGCATAGCGATTAAGGAGCGTTTGGGTGCTTTGGTAATCCTCTTGCCAGTATGGCTTGTGTAGCACGCCTCTTTGGTTGATATACTCGGCATTTTCTCGCAAATGTGAGGGAATGTAGCGCAAGAACTCTTGTGGGACATTGACGATAAAGACTTTTGTTTGTGTTTTTGGCTGGGATTGACGCTTGGGTAGAGTGAGAGTGAGGCAGCGCGAGAAATAGCTCTCAATGTGGTGAGTCTGACAAAAATTAAGTGTGAAAAAATCTCTGCAGCCAACTTGTGTGTGAGCAAAATATCGAGGATAGCGCGCGAGGAAAAATCGGAGAAACTCTTGTGTGGGGTGTGTGAAATGTGTGCCAATAAACACAGGAGCAATCCATGGGCTTGGGAGGAAATAATATCCGAAGGCAAACCACCCCTGCATTACGCATAAGATTCTAGAATCTACTCCAAGCTCGCTTTGGTGGTTTTCTTGGGAGTGTTTATCTGAGGCTTCGCTTCGCCCCCCCCCCCCAATGTATCCCTTAGAGAATCATCACAAGGCATGGTGTGGTATGGTGTGTAATAGCTGAGATTATCCCTGTCGCAAAATTCAAAGCTTCCACCAGCAAAGATATGTTTGAGAGCAGAGCGCAGGGCAATAGTCTGCACATAATCCCCAAGATTTGTGTGTGTGAGCTGTGCAGCATAGTGGAAAAGCAAGAAGTGATTTTTCTTTATAGGCAGGTTGAGAGGTGCGCTCGTGTGTGCGTGATAAAAGTTCAAAGCCCCCACCTTGTCCTGAAGTGCGAGCGAATCTCGCAAAACCGGTATATCAAGGCAGTTTTGCGCCTTTTTGCGTAGATAGGTTTTGATCTTGTGTAGCATTAGCGACCCCTTTCTTCGCGTTTTTGCAGATATGTTTGTATTGTTTCTTGACTTGGGTAGGTGAAATTCGTCTTGCGTTTGGCGAAAATCTGTTCTTTGTTATCAATCGCGAAAGAATGCAGCACGATGGGATAAATGCTGTCATTTTTGTCGTTTTTAGAGAGATTCTCTTTGGCTCTTATGGTGACCATTTGTGTGAGTTTTTGCCCGGATCTGACGACAAAAGGATCTTTGGGCTTGATGATCTCTAGCCTAGAAGCGATGTCAGAATCCACACTAGGACTTAGAATCTCTATGGAAAACTCGTGATCGGTGCTATCGGTGTTGTGGAATACCACCCTAAAGGTATTATCCACCACTTCTTGAGTGTGAATCTTATAGAGTTCAGAAGTGTTATTGACATTGAGCAACATTCCTTCTTTCTTGCCACTCACTACCACAAGCGCGATAAACACCACGCTAAGCACGATGATATAGGCAATCGTGCGGAATCTAAAGTAGCGCACTTTTTGATTTTGCTCCATCGCTGTGGGCGAAGTCCAAGTCACAAGCGAGGGCTTGTTGAGTTTGCCCATCACGCCGGTGCAGGCATCTACGCATTCAAGGCAGTTGATACACTCTAGCTGCATACCCTTGCGTATATCGATGTGCGTAGGACAGACTTTGACGCACTGCTCACACTCTATGCACTCGGCGTTTGGATCGATGAATTTGAGCTTTTGATCGATTTTGGTGCCGTGTTTGTCATACACGAAGCCCCCACGATTGTAGTTGTAGGTAGGCATAAGCGTGTCGTTATCATAGAGCACAGACTGCACGCGGCAATATGGGCAGATGTAGATACAGAAATTTTCTTGGATAAAGGTAATATCAAGAATGAAAAATATCCCAAATCCCAGCCAAAACACCATAAGCACGGGGTGCTCGGAAGGATTGGCAATATAGGCGAAAAAATCCTCCGGTGGCACAAAAAACCACATCAGATTCGCTGCAGCGGTGAGACATAAAAACGCGATGATCACAAAGGCAAGCGTGGCTTTGAGCTTGTCAGCAAAGCTCTCAAGTCGCATAGGCTGCTGTTTGTTGGAGATTTTTTTGCGTAAGCCAAAGATCGTAGTCTGCAACAAATCCCGATAAATCACGCGAAAGATCGTTTGCGGACACGCCCAGCCGCACCACAGACGCCCAGCCAAAGTCGTGAGGAAAAATATCCCCACAAATAGCAGTATGAGCAAAAAGGGCATAAGATAGAGCTCTTGCATATTAAAGCGTGTGCCTAGCAAATGCAGCTCACCATGATCAAAAGAGAGTAAAAAGATATGCGTGCCATCAATGGTAACAAAAGGAAAGCCAAGCAGCACGATCGCAGCGATGATATAGACGAGATAGCGTCTCTTGCGGTAGAAGACCTGCTTCAGTGTAGTAGATTGCATACAGAATCCTTAATTGTGTTGTGGTATGAGATGATTATACAACTTTTTCCATTATTTTATGCAGTTTGCCTGTGGCAAATTGGTATCATTTCGTGGATAGTAATCTCCACTCACTCCGCTTGCGCGATCATACAGCGGATTTTTAGAATCTAAGTTGTGCTCTAGCCTCGCCACTTCATCAGCACGCCTTGAGCTGACATATTTTCTATAAACTAACCCAGATTCCATAAATATAAATTTCCAAATTTCACAAATGTAGCGATTTATGAATCTCTCAAAGTGCGATTACAAGGTGATTTATCGTTTTATTTTGATTTTTAGCACTTTTTATTTGAGATTTTGTTACAATTTATTTACCAAACTATAAGGAGGGTTTATGGAATTTTTGACAAATCTTAGTGAGGGCACGCAGTTTGCCATACAGATCGCTGTCGTGCTTGTGTGCTTGTTTTATGGCGCGCGCAAAGGCGGCGTGGCATTGGGATTGCTTGGGGGTATTGGTATCCTTATGCTCATCTTCCTTTTCCACATCAAGCCGGGCAAACCAGCCATTGATGTAATGCTTACCATTCTCGCGGTGGTGGTGGCTTCAGCGACTTTGCAGGCTAGTGGGGGCTTAGATGTGATGCTTCAGATTGCCGAGCGGATCTTGCGCAAAAATCCGAAGTTCCTAACGATTCTCGCACCCTTTGTAACTTGCTTTTTGACTATACTTTGCGGCACGGGGCATGTGGTTTATACGATTATGCCTATCATCTATGATATTGCGATCAAAAACAACATTCGTCCCGAGCGACCTATGGCGGCGGCTTCCATATCCTCACAGATGGGGATCATTGCTTCGCCGGTATCTGTGGCAGTGGTTTCTCTCACAGCCTTACTTTTGAATGCCAAGCACCCGCTTGCGGGCTTTGATGGCTATATCAACCTTTTGCAGATCACGATCCCTAGCACACTTTTTGGGGTGCTTTGTATTGGGATTTTTTCGTGGTTTAGAGGCAAAGACCTCGATAAAGACGAGGAATTCCAAGCCCACCTAAAAGATCCAGAGTTCAAAAAATATGTTTATGGCGAGAGCAAAACCCTGCTCAATGTCAAGCTTCCTAAGCAGGATTGGCTTGCGATGTGGATTTTCCTAGGTGCGATCGCGCTTGTAGCGACTATCGGGGTGTTTGATAGTCTCAAGCCAAACTGGGGACAAAAGATGAGCTACACTTACACTATGACAGAGGGTGGGCAGATCTCTTGGACGCCAAATGGCGAAAACAAAGGCACGATTGATCTTAAAAAACTAGGACTTGACCAAACGACCAAAACTACCGAATCTGGAGAGAGCACAAGCGCGTTTAAAGAAGCACTAGATTCTGGCGCACTTGTGGCAAACCCCCAAAAAGACAAACTAGGCAACCCAAGCTATGACTATATCTCTATGGTGAATGTGATCCAAGCCTTTATGCTGCTTGCGGGTGCGCTTATTATTATTTTCACCAAAACCGATGTGAAAAAAATCGGCTCAAATGAAATCTTCCGATCGGGTATGATCGCGCTTGTAGCGGTGTTTGGGATTTCGTGGATGGCGGATACGATGTTTGAGGTGCATACGCCTATGATGAAAGCACTGCTAGGCGATGTGGTGAGGGAGCACCCTTGGACTTATGCGATTATGCTACTGCTTATTTCGAAGTTTGTGAATTCCCAAGCTGCTGCTATCGCGGCATTTGTGCCTTTGGCGCTTAATATCGGTGTGGAGCCGGGTATCATCGTGGCGTTTGCGGCGGCGTGCTATGGCTACTATATCCTGCCCACCTATCCAAGCGACCTTGCGACCATTCAGTTTGACCGCTCTGGCACGACGCGTATTGGCAAATTTGTCATCAATCACAGCTTTATTTTGCCCGGACTCATTGGGGTTTTCACTTCGTGCTGTGCGGGGTATGTGCTGGCGATGGTGGCGGGGTATGTGTAAGACCTTAGGCTTTTTAGGGGGCATTGGGCTTTTGCGATAAATGCGGGAGCTACACAAAAGACCGCGCGGGTCATACCGCCTAAGGCAATTCCCCTTGTCTTTTGCTTGCACCCACATCTTTCATCAGAAACCTTAATGCCCAGCGAGTCTCACACAAGACTCGCAAGCAAATTCACAATCTACTAAAAACTTAAGAATCTATTTGAGATATAATTCGACTTTTTGTGGGCGAAAGTGCTACGATTTTACCCCTCCAAATGCAAAAAAAAAAAAAAACGATGTATTTTTTGGAAAACTCCCTAAAAAATGATATAAATAAACTGCCCCTGAGTGGTTTCTCACCGCGGG
>CALVBL010000001.1 GCA_944325775.1 uncultured Helicobacter sp. | reverse complement strand
TGGCGTTGTATGCGTCTTTGATGGTGGTTTTTATAGCTATGGCAGGGCTTACAGATTCTCACACTAGGGCTTTAGCTGGTGGTAACATAACTTCTTTGCAAGATATAAGCAAAGAAATCTTAATAAACATCTATCAAGAAAGCTTTATCTATACGCTTACAATCTGCGGGATTTTGTGCCTTGTTTTAAGCCTTTTTGTATGGGGCTTGTTAAGAGAGAAGCACAAAGCGTAGCTAAAGAATTTGCTATAATATAAAATATTTTATAGCAAAGGAAAACCAATGCAAATTCCCTCAAGGTTTAGCATAGCCATTCATATTTGTTTGTGCGTAGAGTTTTTTAATGAAGATTCTGAATTCAACAAAGATAGCGATAAAAGACATTGTAAAAAGATGACGGGCGAGGCTCTGGCTGAATCTGTGGGGATTAATAGCGTTATCGTGCGAAATATCCTAGCGCTTTTAAAAAATGCTGGACTTATCTCTATTTTTCGTGGTAGCAATGGTGCAAGGCTTGCGAAAAGTGCCACGCAAATAAGCCTTTTAGATATTTTTTATGCGGTAGAATCTACGCCTAAAAGTAAAGATTTTCTAACACTCAAAAAAGAATCTAAAGCAAGCACATACAAAGAGAGTGCTTATACAAAAGAAAAAACAGGCTACACGCTTTTTAGATTCCATACCAATCCTAACGAGCTTTGCCCGCTAGGCAAAAATATCCATAGCCTTTTAGATTCTCATTTTATACAAGCACAAAGGGTGCTAGAAGAGTATCTTGCAAGTGTGAAGTTAAGTGATTTGCTAGAGGAGCTACGCACACAGGATTTGTGCTAGGGAATTAATCCTAAGTTTTTGTGATAGTGAGTATAGTTGGTGCATTGACTACAATTATTGCTCATAACTTCTTAATTGTATTAATTTTCCTAACTTTTACCCTAAATTCCTCTTTTAAAGCATTGAAATATTTACCTAAAACAACGGCAGTTCTCTCATCATATTTCTTAGCTTTATCGCCACCCTTGGCATATGCTCGGCTATGCTAAGTCCTACTAAATCGTAGTTTGTGTTTATGGCATTGATGAGATTTACTACCTCGGCTATCTTTAGCCCATTTTCTACCACGCCAACCGCCATTATAAGCTCACTAGGATCTAGCACATCTAAGTCAAAATGCACCACCACCTTAGATTTACCCCTGCTTTTAAGCCACTCTAAGAGCTTTGTAGAATCTCTAGATTCCTCTGGGCTTAAGACTTTCACGCCTATTTCCTCTAGCCGCTCTTTCTTACCTTCAAAGTCTCGCAATCCCACGATGATAGAATCTTTAGGGCTAAAATGATCGGGTAAAATCTTAGCAATGCCATCTGTGTCGATTAGCCCAAAGGTAGCCGCTAATGCCATAGCGTGGTAGCCCTGATATTTATCTCCTTGCAAATTCAAATCCTTGTGTGCATCTATCCACACGATAGCCACATCGTCTTTATATTTGTTCGCTAGATAGCTAAAAGGCACGATGGAGACAGAGCATTCGCCCCCCAAGCGTTAGAATCTTATCAGGCTTATGGGTGTTTAAAATCTCTAGTGCCGCCTTGCTTTGCGCAACAATCTCATCATAGTTTAAAATGCCATTTTTAGATTCTCTCACAGCAGATTTTGGATATTCAAGCGAGATAGGCACTTTGGCTACTTTAGTCTTTGAATCTTTAGGGGCTAAAAACTCTAAAAGCTCCGCACCCAAATAATAACCCGTGCTAGAATCTTTTTCGTTTAACTCTGGTATCATCTTGCCAACATCACCGCCTTGCCATTGTGGATAGATAAGTCTTAGAGTATTCATTGTATTCTCCTTTGCATACATAAAGTTAAAACATACAAACAACATAAAAATTACAAAAGTTTCTTTTGCCACATTATGTAGTGCCTCATTGAGTTTGCCGCCAGATTCACCAAACGCCTTGCCACCATTAAGTAATAATACAGTTTTCATTTCTTTCCTTTAAATAATTTCCTAGTTATACTTTTAGCCTATTTTATTGTCAAGAATGCACTTTTTTGTAATATAATATCATTTATGTAATATACTATACTTTTACATAGTTTAATTTTTGGAGCATATTATGGCAAAAAGCAAAAAAAATTCAAAAATTCACTTAGACATCACAGCAGAAAAAAGACAAAAGTTAGAATCTTATCATTGCACGATAGAAGCAGGGATTGCGATGATTGGCGGAAAATACAAGATAATGATTTTACATCATTTAATGCAAGGGGCATTGCGATACAACCAAATCGCTAAAGCCCTGCCAAAAGCCACGCCAAAAATGCTCTCTCAACAGCTAAAAGAGCTAGAATCTGATGGTATCATCAAACGCACACTCTATCCTGTCGTGCCACCAAAGACGGAATACAATCTCACTCCTTTAGGAGAGGCTTTAAAACCTGTGATAGAATCTCTTTGTGCTTGGTCGCAGCATTATTATGAACTTTGCGGAGTAGAAGACCCGCATAAAGATAAGAAGCTTACATTGAACTAAAAATTGCTATTTGCTCTCTTGCATTTTCTTTATTTCTATACACGAAAAAGGATAACCATCTTTACAGGCTTTATCCAAATAGAATCTAGCGTTTTGCATATCATTAAGCTTTAAGTATGAGAGTCCAAGCCTGTGCATCACATATCTTGGTGCATACGCATCCTCCTCTATCTCTATGCCCTTTTTCAGATATGGGATTGCCTCTTCATAGCGATCTGCCCCAGAGAGCAGGAAGCCCGTCTGCATACAGCCTATATACAATGTTTCCCTCTGTTTTTTCTCGATGTGGCATTCCTCTAGACTGATGATGTCTTTCTCTACCTTTGGCAGCACCTCTTTGCATCTGTCGTATTTGTTGAACATAATACAATCGCCAATAGCCGAATGCACCCCAGCTTCCTCCGCCTTGCCAAGTAAGGGCAGCAGCCCTAGTAGCACACATAGCACATAACGCATCACATCTCCTTAATAAAAACTAAATGGGTATTATAGCAGATTATGAGATACTATATGGCTTTGGGTGGCTTAGATTCTGTGTTGCACGGGGAATATGGCAATCTCTGCTATAATGATACGCAAGATTATAGTTAAAACGGAGCTTGTGCGATGTTTGTGCCGTTATCATTCTTAAAAAGCCTTTTTGCTTCCAAGCAATCGAGATTTGAGGAATTGCTAGAAAGCATTTACCCCATTCGTATCATCACAAAAGATGAAAGCACGGATGAGATACTCATCACGCCACCTATTACTGATGAGAAGATTTCTAGCTTAGAATCTCTTTTGCAAAAGGGCGTGGAAGTGAGGGCAGAGGATATTAGCTCTGTGCAAGAGTGCTTACAGGAGCATATCGCAGAAATGACGCAAAGCCACGAGTGCTATAAGCACCTAGATGGCACTATCTGCACCTACCGCACAGAGCAAAGCCAACAATCCCAAAGCCCCCATACAGAGTATGAATCCTCTGTATCAGACGAGGTAGAGCGTGATAGATGGGCAGAGGATCGTAAAGAGCGGCTTGAGAGAGTTTTGGGATTATTACAACGTTTTTATAAGGCTTAGGTAAGATATAAAATTTGAATGCAAAAAGTGCTTTGAGAAATAGAGATAAGCAAACAAAAGTCCTTGCCTTAGAGCAAGAGGCTTAAAATGTAGTCTTAATCCCTGCTATAAGCGATACTAAAAAGCTTAGATAAAAGATATTGTAAAATCCAAACAGCGGATAGCCGCATTCACAGGGCTGCTATATAACCCGCGAATGATGTTATGTGTCATAAACCACATACGCACCAAAGAGCAGCACACACAATAAAGATGTAAATAAAGACATACTTTTGTAGCAATGTGCTTAAGTGATAAACACATTGCATTATTCTTGACTTTTTAGAGTTGATACTCTAAACATTGATTTGATATATGTGGCTTGTATATTGTAATGTCTGGACGCATATAGCGATTTTTATATGCATCCAAGTTATAACCCATAGAATCAAAGGCATCCTTTACACAAATATCTAAAATACTCGATGAATAGACATATCTCCCGCCAACATTGTTAAAAAATCTCCCCAAAGAATCAAGCATAATATAAGAGTTTGTCATACAAATGTTGTCTTCTATTTGCATTATATTAAAGTGAGCTTTATGCCTATGTATAAAATCCCTAAAACAAGAATCTGTAATACACATATCTTTGGTATTAAGCTTATCAATAGGCAGGACTTGAAAAATTTTCCACACATCTGGCTGTGCCTTTTGTATAAAATCATTCATATCATCATCTTTATTGAGGGTATTTACTACTGTATTTATCTTGAGCCTTTTGCCATTCTTTTTTATCATCTCACAGAGCCACAAATACGCCTCTTCTTGTAAAGCCTTATTGCCAACACGGCGACCAATCTTGATATTTATCGCTGGATTGATAGAATCTATACTAATGCCGATTGTCTCACAATGTCGTAGAGTTGTCATAAATGTCTTGTTATCTTTTAAGAATATTGAACCATTGCTAACAACGCTTAGAGTGTGAAATGACGATAAGTATTCCACAAGGGCATTATAATCTTTGTGTAATGTAGGTTCACCTCCTACAAGATTTATAGCCTTAAAATCCTTTAATTTTTTAGCGATAGCGAAAAGATCGCTATGTGTGGAATCTTTAGCCGCATAGCAAAATGCACAATGCATATTGCAGTGATTAGTAAAGTGCCAGTTGAGTTTGAGATTTTGCATAGCTTTATCCTTGTGATATGAAGTGTTATGATTAACGCATTGGAATCTTAATACAACGATTAGACGACAAATGGCGACACAAATTGTACTTGCAATATAAAGCACAAAAAAAAGACACATCAACGAACACTTCTTAAGATGTGTTTAGAATCTCATCTCATAAACCCTGAACACATTTCTTTCATTATTTTTTGTTTTGTTGATTGGGGTTTAGCTGCTTGCCCCTATTGCCTTGATTTTGGGCATATTGCTTATTTGTCCCACTTGTGCCTTTATTGGCATTTTGCATATTTGCTGCATTGTTTTGTGGTGTTATTTTTTTATCTGACATTGTATTCTCCTATATATTTGATTGTTGGCATTACAGAATCTTAAAAACGCAAATGCGTTGATAGCTTTCTGTCTCTGCCCTATGTGATAAGCACACTGTTGTGCTAACTATAGCTATTTACCTTTTGGTGTATTACCGCGACCCTTACCAGAGGGTTTCCCTGTGGTGCTTGGGTAGTTTGGATTAGTATTCTTTCCAGACATAGCAACCTCCTTTCATAGAGTTATACAAAGACAATCTGTGTTGCTTAAACACAATGATGTTTTTGTAACAAGGAAATCATAGGGTAATAGCAAAAAACTTTCTAGGAATTGGTATAGACAAGAAAATGCAAAAATCATATTTTTTACTAAATATCAAAAAAAAAAAAAACGATTTCTATATAACATTTTTTTAAGGAGCATATATGCAGTTTGCTAGACACAGGAGCATTGGTTTTGTAATGGATATGGGGATTGCTGCCTTTGATATACAAAAGCAAGGGGTAGATTCTAAACGATATGAGCGTTTCGTAAGGGAGCAGAATATCACACCAAAAGAGTATAAAGAAGTTTATGAAACACTCATAGAAAATATTTTATATGATTTTTATAAAGACAAAAAGCACGAAGGTGTATTTATAAAATCTCTGTTTGATGAGTTTAAAACATATTATCATCAGTATCAAGACTACAATGAAACAATATTTGCCACACAAAAGCAGCTTGACTACATCACACTTCTATTCTTTTTTATCCCATTTATTGCTCAAGCTACACATATTCTTACAGTGCGTTATCAAGAACAACCACTTCTCATTGATAGAATCTTGCCAGATACTACATATACTGCTATACAAAAAGCATTGCTACTTATCCAAAACGATATGGATTTGACAAAAATACTTCACATAATCCACTCAAAAGATACCCAAACCATAAAAACTATAAAACCACTTGAAATCATCAAGGCTCTTATAATGAGAGCTTTGAAAGAAAACAGCGAATATGCAAAAGGCGATGACACAATACGCAAAAACATCGCACATTGGTTAGCCGACCCTCAATCTAAAGAAAGGGTGCTACCAGCAAAAGAATCTTTGCAAAACATCGCAGAGATAAGTCGCTATTGCAAAAGCTTTTCTAAAGACAAACTCTACAATCTGTTGTGTATCGCAAGAGCCTTGCAGTATATGTATGATGAAGCCATAAAATATTTTGGAGAAGATCTGACAAATCTTGCCATTAAACATTTTAGGCTGATAAACACAATAATTCTACACGTAGATATGTTTGCTATGCACACACAAGATGTAAGAAGTTTTGATAATTTTCTCACACAGCACTATCAATCTAAAGTATCCAAAGAAGCCTATCAAAGCCTATGTCGCTATCTTGATTGGTATATCGATGCAAGTTTGTTTAATGTATTTTTAGAATTTCACGCAGATAAAGAGAGCTTTACTCCACAAAAAGGCAAGATTCTAAAAGAGATGTTTGCACACTACACTAAGATTATTAATCCATTACTTATGCTAACAGAAGAGAATTTTTTTCAACATATAGAAGTTTTCTTGCCTGTAAATGCTTTTAGCCCTAAAGAATGTAGCGTAGAATTAGAAAAATATATGGAAGCTAACACACAAAGCTTTTATAATCCCAACTCTACTAAGATTAAAAATCTCTCACAACAAAAGCTAGAATCTTTATTTAACATAGAACCCAAAGAAGATATAAGACTTATGCAAGAAGCCTATTTTCTTACACAGCCAAGAAGAGAGAAAGAGTTGGGAGATAAAGAGAGATTGGAGGCGATATTTAAAGAGCTAGATTCTATATCAAAGACAGAGGATAATCCCTATATAGCTTTTCCAAAGGCACGATTCTATGCTCAAATGCGTGATTTTGACAATGCCTTAAAATACTATCTCAAGAGTTTAGAATCTGGTAAAGGTGTATTGGGTAGAAATTATCGTTATTGCATAAAAGAGGGCTTAATGATTGCTGCTCAAAGCACACGCAAGGAACAGGTGGATTTACACAATGCTAAAAGTGATTTTACAAAATTCTATAAAGAGGCATACTTTGCTGGGCTTATAGATGAGGACATAGAATCTTTAAAACAATACTTTCTCACAGATGAAAAGAAAAAGTTTGATTTGTATTTTATGCATCTTTTTTCAAAAAGCACTATAAAAAGCAATGCTAAGAAAAAATCAAAAGCCATAAACATTAGTCCAAATTTTTCTATTGCTTTGATGAATGATTTTGATTCTATAAAAATCGATTTTGCTAATCCTAATAAATGGCTTAAAGAATATCCAAATCCCATTACCCAGCTTATGCACTGCTGTGATTATGGTGATATAGAATCTGTTAAAAAACTCATAGAAGCTGGAGCTGATGTAAATATGAAAAAGAAAAATGATAATGCCACCGCCTTGATATATACTATCCCAGATATGGCATTTCATAAACCTTCGCAACAACACATCGAAATAGCACAAACACTTATCCCCAAAATGTCAAAAGAAGCTATCAATGCAAGGCTTGTGAAGAAAAAAGAAACTGCCTTGTCTTTAAGTATGTATTATGGATTGGATACCATTGTGAAGCTACTTCTTGAAAACGGGGCAGACCCTAATCTCAAGCATTGCACTATGGGCGATATGACTGCACTCTATTGGTGTATCCAGCTTATTGCCTGTGCTAAAGGCAATCATCGTAAAATCACACCATTTAGGAAAAAGCCTTTTAGTAATGCAGACATTAAAAATATGGCAAAAACAATGCCTTTTAATACAGCCTTTGATGACGAACTTTTAATGGGATTTCAAAATGTAATGCAAAATGATGTATGGAGCTTTTGTGAATCAATGGTAATGAAAGAACAAGATGAATTTTTTAAGAGTAATGTAGAATCGTATTACAGAATCTTTGATATATTGCTTCCATATTGTGATGTGAATATCCCGCAAGAAAATTTATACAATATAAGCCAATTGATGTTTGCCACCGAGCTTAATGAAGTGGAGCTAGTCAAAAAGCTTTTAGGCAGGGGTGCGGATAAAAATCATAAAAATAGCTATGGCAGAACCGCTTATGATTATGCTTGTGTGCATTATTATAATATAGAACTAATGCGAATGCTTAGGTAATTGTGCTAACATTAATAGAATCTAAAGAGCATAGAATGTTGTATAGCTTAAAATAATAGGCGTATATAGAAATCTACTACCAACCCCTTTTATACGCCTCTACCACGACTTCTACACGCATTTGTGGCAATCCAAGCCCAGCGACTTGCACCATAGTCCATAGTGGCGGTATTTGACAACGCTTTTTAAATTGAGAAGCCATTAGGTTATTTATCTCATCTGTTATCTTGCCTGTGAGATATATCGTTACGCTATATACTTCACTCCAGCTACTCCCAGCAGATTCTAAGACAAAGCCGACATTTTCAAAGGCTTGATTGATTTCGTCCTTTAGCTCTTTATGCGGGAAATTAAAATCCCTATCCCAGCCACCTTGCCCTGAAATCTTAACAATCTTATTATCAATCACAATCGCCGTGCTAGCCCCAGATTCTTTGAAATTATTACCAATTGCGCCTTTTGGGTTATGTATCATTATGCCTTGCTTTGTAGATTCGCTCATTACTGCCTCCTTTGCAAATGCGTGAAAACTTAGAATCTGTATGCCAACAAATAATGTAAAACTATGCAGAATCTGCATTGTGTGCTTGTGCATTCTAAATCCTTTGTATCAATATAAAGCACAATGGTAGCAAATTCTATCAATAAAGTAAATACATACTTTTTTGTAATATACTATACATTTAGAAAGTTTATTTATTGCCAACTTATCTTGTAAGCAATACATATAAAAAATAAGTGCTGCATAGAATCTACCCCTAGTGCAGATTCTGATTCTAGCTCTAAAGACATTGTGTGAAAAAAGAAACGCTCAATTATCACTCACTCTCAAGCACAAGCGATAAGGTTTTGTATAGTATTGTGATGAGCATTGCAAGTGTTGTGTGTGCTGTATGTTTTGCTGTGTTGTATTTTTACATACTTGATTACTTTAAGACTTTAGTAGAAAATGCCTCTTTAGTTTATGCTATAAGTATATTTTCTGTCGTGTGTTGTATGTATCTTATGGCAATTATCTGTGGGGCAAGTATCTTAAAAATGGGCATAAATGCCTTGTGTATTGCTGGTTTTCTTGTGATATATTTTTTATGTTTTTCTTTTTTAGATTCTATATTGGACTTTCAATTTGGTTGGCTTTTAGTGTGGTTTGGTTTCTTTATGATGATTCTTCCCAATCTTTTATTGCTCCTTGATAAGATTCCCATAACAATATTTTTGCTATTCTTTTTGATAGTAAATGTTCTAACCTTTGGTATTAATTTCTTAACTTATGGGAGTTGGGGTAAATGAAAAAAGAAAAGTTTGATTTTTCTAAATTTATCCTAGATTGCTTTGTGTGCGTGGCATTGATGATAGTCTCCATTGCTATATTTATAAAACCACTTTATTATTTTTATAGCTTTTTTGGTAAAGCTGGATTGCATTTGTTTAAATGTGATTTTTATGATACGGCTTTAGAATTTAGTATTCTTTCACTTATTCCTTTTATCATTATATGTTTTCTCTATAAGAAAAATAAGTTAAAATACAGAATCTATACATCAAGTTTTTTGATTTGTTTTGTTTTGCTAACAAGTTTTTGGTGGCTTTGTGCTATAAGTTTTTGCACAGGACCAATTAAATAAAAAGGATTTTTTATGCAGTATTTCGTAACAATCTATATCGATACTATGAAACCAAAACTAGATTTTATGCCCTTTACCATTCCTCACGCATTTTTGGGCTTGACACATACCCACCCTGATGAGTTGGATAACAAGGCAAAAATTTATGGTGTTCCTGATAGATGTTTGGCAATGTTATTTGAGATTCTAATCCTTATAAGATAGCAATCAAGAATATCTCAAGCACAATGCGTAGAGAATCTTCATCTTTAGCTCTGCAATTATTATATAATACGCGATAATACAAAGCCCACGATGATGACAGGGAGTGTGCAATGGCAAAGGTTTTGATAGCATTCTTTTGGATATGTTTGCAAGTGGTATATGCTGATGAGCTACCTGAATGCAAAAGTGAGACAGACAAACAAAGGGGCTGCGTATTGCATCATAATATCTTGGAGCTAGGATTCATACCGGGCAGAAAAGAACCGGGACTGAAAGAGTATAGATACCAAACCCCTTATAAAGATTCTCTAATACATGGTGTAGAAAAGGGCTACTATGACAATGGCTCTCTCAAAAAGGAAACGCCTTATAAAAATGGCAAAAAAGAGGGCATACAAAAAGAGTATGACCAAAAAGGCATACTCACACAAGAAACATCTTATAAAAACGACAAGATACATGGTATAAGCACACGATACGATTATGAAGGCAAGATTTACTCACAAACTCCCTACAAAAAAGGTGAGATTGATGGTGTTTTCAAACGATACAATGACAAAGGCATTGTAGTAGAAGAGACTACCTACAAAAATGGCAAAAAAGAGGGTGTGAGTAGGGATTATGATTATGAAAATGGCAAGATTCTAAGAACAGAGCGCTTGTATAAAGATGATAAAGAAGTAAGCACAAAGGAATATGGCAAAAATGGCAAACTCATAAGAGAGATACTCTATAATGATGGCTATAAATCCCCTTTTTTAGTTCAGAGAGAATACCGCACGGACGGCTCACTTAGGCGGAAGTTTCTGCATTTTGATTATAATCAAGCACAAACAATCATAGGACATACCGAAATGTTCTATGATACCAATAACAAGACATTAGCCATCATCTCCTATGGCGGGACAAGCTGCATAGGGGACAACTGCACGATAGAAGTGAAAAAGTGTCCCGATGATAAGCCGTTAAAGGAAGTGGATATGAAAGATATGAAAGTGGATTTTTATACGCAAGCCCTAGATTACATTGAAAGTATCGCTTTTCAAAGCTGTGGTGAATGAGCGGTATAGATATGTGCGTGATAATCGCTTGATCGCTTGTAGGCAATATGTAATGTGCTTGTGGTATAGCAAGTGATATGCAAACTAGATGTATTTGAGATAGCTGACTGAAGTGGCTTTGGGATTGTTATGCTTTATATGTATGCTATATGATACCACAGGGGAGGCTAGTCTTTGATTGTCTCTTAGATTCTTTGTTTGAGAATTTTAGATTTAGAATCTAGGCTTAGTAAAACCTCACTAGTTCCACAAGCCCCATACTCACCGCTGTGCCAAATAGCACACAAAGACTAAGGCGACGCGGGTAAAAATAAGGATCTAGAATCTTTCTTGCAGTTCTATATCCAGCAAGGATTGCTCCTGTGAATCCGCTCCCCGGGAATCCAAACACAGAAGCAAAATAGAGATTTTTAATACTCTTAGACTTGAATCTCTCTCTGCTAAAAAATCCCTCATTGCTTTGGTCATAGCCATAGGGAGTGCCTTTGCGTGTGCGGACATAGCGTTCTATTGTCTTTGGTGTGGCAAGCTCGGAGTGGATACAAGATTCCATAATACCCGGGAAAAACTCCTCCAATCGCTTCTCAAATGCCTCTTTGACTTCTTGCTTTTTATTTTTATAAGCTTCTTTATCAAGATTATCCCACTCTGCATAGCTGCTCACAGTGGTTATCACACCTAGGAATCTATCATCTCTTTGAGAAAGTCCGCTATCAATCTTAGAATAATTCACAAAGACGAAATCTCGCTGCGTGATTGGAATCTCAAGCTGCTTGGTATTTTGTCTATTAAAAGGCTTCTCAAATTCTGTGGAATCCACAAAAAAAGTCGAATAATCCATATCAGGAAACTTCTTGCTCAAATCCGTATCAAATACCATATATACCGATAAGAGTGAGGTTTGTATCTCAAATTTTTGTGTGAGATTAGAATCTCTCTCATACACTTTAGGGGATACATTGCTCAAGAGCTTAGTATAGGCACTATGGGGGTCGCAGTTGGCGATGATTTTGTCTCCATATACATTGTGTTGTTCTTTATTTTTTGTGTCTTGATAGCATACGCCTACTGCTTTTGTTGTGTCTTTTTCATCAAGCAAGATTTGCATAACATCGGCATTTGCCCTTACTTCTCCACCATTTTCTGTGATGATAGCTGCAAGAGCATTTGAGAGATTCTGTGAGCCACCTTTGATATACATACCTTGATGATAGTAGTTTGTTTGGGCTATGGCGTGATAATTCCAATCAAACTTATAAGGATCATTGTGATAATAAGCAAGATTGATATTTAAGATTCTCTTTAACTTAGAATCTTGTATCATAGAATCAAGCATATCACCTACATTGCGATTTCGTATTGCACTGATAGTAAGGAAGCTAAGCGTAGTAAGCGGTGCGAAGAAAAAATCAAGAAAGCTCATCATAAAGGGAAACTTCCGATTGAGACGGGCTTGAAAGGCGATTTTTTTAAAGTATTTTTCTATGCCTCTTTTTTCATGCGGGAAAATCTGACTAAGGGCAGAGAGTGTAGCATGAGATTGTGCATTGGATTGTGTCTTTGTGTGGTTGTCGTGTGGGATAGTGATTTGAGAATCTTTCTTGTTAGATTCTCTAATGCTCCACGCAGTTGGTAGTGGCACAAGTGTGATTTTGTCAAATAAGCCGATTTCTCGAAAGATGATGTGTTTCATATCAGTCCTTGGGCTTCCCCAATCTAGCTCGTGCAACCCAGCATCTACCAACATTCCCTTGCGTTTAAAGCAAGTAGCACACCCACCAATGAGATTGTGTTGCTCTAGCACTAGCACCTTTTTACCAGCTTTTGCCAAAGTCGCTCCACAAGTAAGCCCACCCAATCCAGAGCCGATTATCACCGCATCGTATTGTTGTAAATCCATAGTATTCCTTATGTAGTGTTATCAATCTTTAGGCATTGTCGTATCAAGAGTGCTGACATCAAGCCTTTTATCATTAAACGGAGCAGATTCTGCCTCATTAAGCTTTTTCCACTCTAGTGTAGGACCAAATAGCACATCTACTTTGATTTGCAAGAGATTGTTTTTTAATGTGGTCTTTATCGGATATACCTTGCCTTTATCAAAGCTATATACCTTGCCCACACAAGTATCATCACTCTTACAGCTCATTTCTAAAAACACAGAGCCTCGCACAGGGCGATTTTGCATTTTCTTATCAGGATTTTTAGAATCCACATCAGTATTAGGGCTTCCATCTTTTGCCCAAAAGCCTACACCATACAGCTTGCCATTTTTCTCAAAGATTTCTACAAGGCTTTCTTTGCCTTTATCATTCTTTGGTAATACATAGATTCCATGTACTGCTGCATTCGCACTTATGCTCAATACACCAAATAAACAAAATGTTGTAAAAAGTTTGCGTATCATAATATGATCCTTTTGATAATCTCCATTATGCCATAGTCTTTTAGAATTGAGACATAAGCTCTGTTTAGGTCTGATGAAATTTCTATAATTTTTGGTTGGTACTCAATGCCATTGATTATGGCGATTCTATGTGTGCATTGTACAATAATTTTTACAATAAAATTTTCATCAATATCATAAATACACCCCTTGACTTAGACTAACTCTCATCTTTTATAATTGCATTATATAGAATCTTTAAAGCATAAACGCTTTAAGCGCGTCGCATAAAAAGAATAATGTATGCGTTGTTTGGATTCCATTGAATTCTTTTTAAGGAGGCACAATGGCAAAAAATCGGCGAGAGTTTTTGGGAAATTCATTAAAACTTGCTGGAGCTTCCCTTGCTTTTGTTGCATTTGATGATTTGTATGCTTTAGAGGCTACCACAAACACTATTTCACCTATCAAGGAGACAACAATGAATGAATTAACACCAACTGCTAAGGCAAATTTAGAGAGGCTTTTTGGCACAAGCAAATTACCACAAGAGGATTTAGAGTTTTTCACAAATTACGCAAATTTCGCCTTTGATGAGGTATGGGAGAAATCACCCCTGCAAGAGCATGAAAGACTTTTGATTATCCTTGCTTCTTTGGTGGCAATCCCAGCAAAAGAGGAGTTTGGGACAATGCTTAATGCAGCTTTGAATCTAGGGATAAATCCTATCGCTATCAAAGAGGTGGTGTATCAAGCCACGCCCTATGTGGGAATGGGTAAAATCACTGAGATTGTAAGCCTTACTAACACAATTTTTAAACAAAGAGGTATCAAGCTACCTTTAGAATCTCAAGGCACGACAAATAGGGAAAATCGCAAACAAAAGGGCTTAGAAATACAAAGGGTGCTCTTTGGTGAGTGGATAGATAAATCCAATGCTGCCGCCCCAAGCGACCAAAGGCATATACGCGATTTTTTAAGCGCAAATTGCTTTGGGGATTATTACACACGCACAGGGTTAGAGCTGCAATTTAGAGAGCTTATAACTTTCGTGTATATCGCCTCTATGGGTGGAGCAGAGCCGCAGCTAAGAGCACATATCGCAGGGAATTTGCGTAATGGCAATGATAGGGCTAAACTCACTGCAGTGATTACAGCTCTAGTGCCCTACATCGGCTATCCTAGAAGTCTCAATGCCCTAAGCACGATAGATGAGATAGCAAAGTAGATATTCACAGAGGCTTATGCTATGGAATTTAGCCTAAAGGCAAGATTTGCTAGGGCTTATTTGCACATTATGCTAAAAGCATCTTTTGTGATATTTAGGGCAAAAGGTAGCGATGAAGGCTTGGAGTTAGTGTTGTTGGGGTGAGATTATCATATAGTTTTAGAATCTACCTAGAGGGTATGAAAGATGAGCAAAGTGCTTTATTTGGCTTATTTTTTCATATCTTTATAAACTTGTATAATTTTCTAATTTACCCCTTGACTTAGACTAACTCTCATTCTTTATACTTTTATTTGAGAATCTAAAATACCAAGTATGATACGCACTAGAGTAGATTCTCTACTAGAAACAAAAAGGAAAAATATGCAAGATATACGATACAAAAAGAATCGGCGAGAGTTTTTAAGCACAAGTGCTAAGAGCTTGGCATTGCTAGGCATTGCTTTGCAAGGTGGCTTTGTGTTTGCAAAGGAATCTAATAAAGGCATATCTGGCATACAACACAAGCCTATGCCAAAACGCATACTAGGCAGTGGCAAGGCTGCTATGGAGGTTTCTGCCTTAGCCTTTGGTTGTATGGGGCTAAACTATCATCGCAGTAAAAAACTTAGCAAAAAAGAAGCACAAAATATACTAGCAAAGGCAGTAGATTCTGGCATTACGCTTTTTGATACCGCTCAAGTGTATGGTAATGGAAGCAATGAAATTTTGGTAGGCGAACTGCTTAAGCCCTATAAAGATAAGATTTTTATCACGACTAAATTTGGCTTTGGCAAGGACGCTGATAGCTTAGATTCTAGCCCTAAACGCATTAGGGAAGTGGTGGAGAACAGCCTAAAAGTGCTAAATTTAGAACAAATCCCGCTTTTATACCAGCACCGAGCCGACCCAAAGACGCCTATTGAGGAAGTAGCAGGGGTTGTGGTGGATTTGATACAAGAGGGCAAAGTAGCAAGGTTTGGCGTGTGTGAGCTAAATGCACAATCTATCACAAAAGCACACAGAATCTGTCCGCTAACTGCTGTGCAAAGCGAATATCATCTCATGTGGCGTAATGTAGAGAGCGAAATTTTCCCAACTTTAGAGAATCTTGGCATAGGTTTTGTAGCGTATTCTCCGCTAAATCGAGGCTATTTAAGTGGCACACTCACTAAAGATTCCAAGTTTGATGTAAGCAATGATAATCGTGCTACTTTCCCTAGATTTCAGCCCAAAGCCTTGGAGGCAAACTATAAGATTGTAGAGGTTTTAAGGGAATTTGGTGCGTCAAAAAACGCAAGTAGCGCACAAGTAGCCCTAGCCTATCTTTTGGCAAAAAAGCCCTATATTATCCCGCTTTTTGGCACGACAGATTCTAAACATTTGCGTGAAGATATAGGGGCATTAGATGTGAGCTTTAGTGCAAGTGAATGGCAAAACCTAGAAGCAAAACTTGATAAAATAGAAATAGTAGGCGATAGATACCCAAAAGAACAAGCACAAAGGGTTGGGAAGTAAGACTTAGCAAGGCTTTGAGAGAGGCAAGTTATACACTCCTTGCAAAGCCTTTAAACGCATTTTTATTTCAAAAGAACTTGAAAACTACAATTTTCAAACTTTTTCCCCACCCTTTAGTATCCCTCCTACTTGGGTGTGGGTAAGATTGGGCGATATTTGTGAGATAACTATGGGGCAGTCTCCTGAAAGCAATCAAGTTATAGAAAAATCACTATTAAATTCAAAGTTTGTTGTTTCTCGCCTGCTTCGTGGTGCGGAAAATCGGAATCAAGGAGGCAGTAGTGCCTCCGCCGATTTCGAGCTAGAAGCGGAAAAAGCGAGGCTCTCCCCCATTAGCGAAAAAGCGGTGGCTTTTTTGCGTGCGGGGGAGCGAGGAGGGGGAGAGGCTCTTTTTGCGAAAAAAGAAAACAATGATTATGAGTATATAGAGTTTCATCAAGGCAAAATAGCCTTTGGTGAAAAATTTATACAAGAATCAAATTTTTTTGCTAAATCTACCCTAAAAATAGCGACTCCAGATTCTGTATTATTATGCGTTAGAGCACCTGTTGGAATAGTAAATATAACACAACGAGCGATTGGCATAGGAAGAGGCTTGTGTGCTTTAAAAAGTGAATTTTGTGATAATCTTTTCTTATATTATGTTTTGCAATCTATGCAAAGATATTTTGAATCTAAGGCAACAGGTTCTACCTTTAAGGCAATAAACATTGACATTATAAAAGAAACTCTTATCCCTTTGCCTCCTTTAGAGGAACAAGCTCATATAGTCGCTCTATTAGATAAGCTTTTTATGCTTTCAAAGGGCTTAAGGGTAAGTTAGAATTTATTCTACCCTTAGTCCTTTAGTAAGACTAAAAAGATTGTCTAAAAGTTTTGTGATATGCTTTTGCTCCTCTAAAGGTGGTAGGGGAATGGGGAAATCTTTAACCATAGCCTGATTAATATTGCTTTGTGCTGCACCTCTACCCATATTAATAACATAATCTTTGTAAGATCTAAGGCAATACATCAAAAATTTTGTTTTGTAATTATATTTTTTACTTAAACCTGCTATTGCTTGGTTAGTGCTTGCGTCTATGCTTAAGATAGCACTTTCTCCCAATGTAGCAAATATCGTATAAAGCAATGTTCCTTTTTTGAAAATCTTTGCCGATGAGTTGTCAAGCCCAGCTTGTGTAATGTATTCACTTGTTTGTTTTACAAAATCCCCCTTTATATCCGCTATTTTTACCCAAGCTATATTGCCATTATGCCAATATTCGCTTTTATCTCTTGCAGGAGTTCCTCCACTTTGTATCTCACAAATATCGCCCAATCTTACCCACACCCAAGTAGGAGGGATACTAAAGGGTGGGGAAAAAGTTTGAAAATTGTAGTTTTCAACTTTTTTTGAATTTGTGTTTTTATCATCAAGGGTTAAGATATTATTTAAGCCTTGTGTGAAATTTTGCTTGAGAGGGCTTGAATTTGTATCGTTTGGAAAAAGTGGTGTGATGCTTTGTAGCTTTGCTATCTTGGTTTTCAACTCTTTTAACTCTTGATTGATTTGCTTTTTTGCCTCTTTGTCTTTTTCTTGTTTGAATGTAGATTCTAAGCTTTTTAACTCTTTTTGTAAAGTCTTTCTTTGTTTTGCTATATTTTCGTTATAAGCTTGTATCTCATCAAGGGTGTTTAGGTGGGAATGCGTTTGGCGAAAAGCGGTGCTTAAACCGCCTTCTATGGCGAGTTTAAGCAAACTCTTTTCTATCCTCTTTTCTATCCTCTTTAATTCCTCTTTAGTGTTGTCAAAGTCTGTGGCGAGGCTTACTAACTCATCAAGCTTTTTGGCTAAAAATTCCTGCTCTTTTAGGGGTGGTAGAGGAATGGAAAAATTTTTTAAAATATCTAAAGGCGGGATATTTTTAATCGCTGAACCTTTGCTATTTTTTTGTGATTTTTCTTTTAATAAAAAATCAAAACAAATAAGAAAATATGGAATCCAATCAATATTATTTAGCCTCATTTTCATTAAAGCTTGATTAATGATACCTTTTTGAGAATCTTTTGGTATTCTAAAAATCTCTCCAATAGTCCCAGCGCAACTTACGATAATATCATCTTCAAACACTTCAAACTGCTTAAGTTTCTCAAAATGTTCCATTGAAATATAGTAATCTCCAAGATTTTGGTCTTTTTGTATAGCATTTTTTTGCTCATATATTTTTATAGAATCTTTGCTTTTTGGAATAAACATATCTTTAGTAATACTACTGCCAAAGGGTCCCTTTTTCATCTCACAAATATCGCCTAATCTTACCCATACCCAAGTAGGAGGGATTGTAAATGGTGGCGTAAAGGTGGAGTTGTCATAATGGGGGGATAATGCGTCATATTGAGGGCTTAAGCCCGAAATATCTTTTAGAATCTCTTTGGATTCTTGGATTTTAGATTCTTCGGTCGTGCGTTGCACTCCCTCAGAATGACGGGAGGAAGATTCATAATGAGGAGGTTCTAGAATCTGTATTGTTTTAAGATTTTGTCTTTGTTTTTCTAGTTCTCTTATCTGCTTTTTAAGATTTTCTTTTACTTCTTTTTTCTGCTCTTTTTGCTCTTTGCTTTCTTGCTTTTGTTGCTTGATAGAATCTAACTCTTTTTCTAGCTTTTGTATCTCTTTTTGTAAAGTCTTTCTTTGTTTTGCTATATTTTCGTTATAAGCTTGTATCTCGCTAAGGGCGTTTAGATTCGGATTCTCTCTGCGGAATCTCGAACTTAAACTACCCTTTATAGCATAATCTAGGAGGCTTTTTTTAAGGGTGCTTGTTTTCATTGATTGTCCTTGATAATTGTGCTTATTTGATTCATCAACGAATCTAGCGTGTTGTTAAGCTTGTCTCTTTGCTCTTTTATCTGCTCTATGAGTGCAAAAGGCTCTAAAATCTCCTCTTCTTCGCTCACATAACCGCATAAATCAAGATTATAATTCCTTTCCTCTAGCTTTGCCTTGCTGTAAAAACTTGCCTTGAAATTGCCCTTTTCATCTTGCACTTCTTGCCTGTCTTGCCACCAGTGCAAGATAGATTCTAAATGCTCAAATTTCACGGGCTTAGTCTTGCTAAAGCTTTTAATCCCCTCTGGCATATCGTAGCGATAAAACCAAACGCCTTGTGTGCCTAGCGGGTCATTGGTAAAAAATAGCACATTTGTGGCTATATTGGTATAAGGGGCGAAAATCCCGCTAGGAAGCCTTAGGATAAGCTCTAGGTTAAACTCGTTTAAAAGCCTTTTTTTAAGGTTTATCTTGGCATTATCATTACCAAATAAAAAGCCATCGGGCAAGACTACTGCAGCTTTGCCACCTCGCTTTAGCCGCTCTGTGATGATAGCCATAAATAAATCAGCGGTTTCACTGGAGGCAAAGTCCGGCTTAAATTTCTCTTGGACACCCTTTAACTCAGTGCCACCATAAGGGGGATTCATGGCTATGATGTCAAATTTTTCTGCCGTGTTTAAGTCGCTTAGATTCCCAAAATCAAAGGCATTTTTGTGTTCTAGTCTTGATTCTGTGATATTGTTGATTAAAAAATTCGTAGCACAAAGAATAAAGGGCAAGCCTTTCTTTTCTATGCCATAAAAAGATTTATTTAGTTGGCTTCTTTGTTCGGCGGGTATATTGTCTTTGTTTAGATTTTTTTGCTCTAGGTAATGATAAGCAGAGATTAAAAAGCCGCCCGTGCCACAAGCTAAATCCGCTACCGTATCGCCAAGCCTTGGCTCTAAAATATGTATGATAATATCTGTTAAAGCCCTTGGGGTGTAGAATTCTCTCCTGCTTTACCCGCACTTTGCAATTCTTTTAAAAAATTTTCATATATTTGACTTAGCTTTTTATCCTCTTCCTTGCCTTGTAAGATTTTAAGCTTGTCTACTTCTTCTATAACGCGTCTTAGCAAAATACCATTTTTCATATAATTGTTAATATCCTCAAAAGCCTTTTTTACCTGTGTTTGATGTAGTGGTGTCTCTGTGGTGATATTAAGATTCTTAAGTGTTGGGATAAGCTTGGCATTGACAAAGTCTAAAAGCTCATCGCCTGTTAAAGCTTTTTGTCCACTAGCCCAAGCATCCCAAGAAAGCTCTTGTGGGATAATGGAAGTATAAGCCTTATCGTCAAGCTGGGCTTTTAGCTCTCTTTGTTTTTCGTATTCATCATAGATTTTTAAAAACAAAATCCAAATAATTTGCTCTATCCTTTGAGCATCACCATTAACCCCTGCATCTTGACGCATAATATCTCTAATGGCTTTTATGTTTAACATATCTCTCCTTTATGAAACTTGGTATAAGCTGTATTTGAGTTCGTTTATCGCATCTTTGTAGCTTGATATATCGCCAAAGGCATTGATAATGCTTTGGATATTGCCACCAAATTTGCTTTTAAATGGCTCGTTAGAAAAAATATCGATGTTTTCTATATTTGTAATACCAAAACTAGCGTATTGTTCTAGTAATATACTTAGAATCTCTTTTGCCTTGCCCTCATAGTTTTGCAAAAGCTTGTTTGCCTTTTTTGCCCTTTCTTTGCGACTTAGGCTTGGCATATCAAAGCAAAGCTTTAAGAGTATATCAAACTCATCTAAGTCTTTAAACTCCTCTTTTGCTCTTAGCTCTTCGATTAAAATGCCATTTTCCTCAAATTCTTGCAAAAGTATGCTTTTTTTGCTGTTACTATGCCATTTTTGTATAAAAGCTTGTATATCGTAGTGTTTGATGAGATTGCTTTTTGTGTATTCTTTAAAATCTGTTGAAATCAATGTGCCGTCTTTGTCGATGATTTGTTCTAAAGTATGCACGATATAGGTTTGTACACCATCAACTCGTATGCGTTTAGCTATTTTTTCATTTTCTGTATTTGGCTCTTGTGTTGGGAAGTCTATATCATCTATATTTTTACACTCGTTTTTATCTTGTATCTTTCTTTCTATGTTTGTAAAGCTCTCGCCATCAAATTCTGGGTCGCTAAAGAGTTTAGTAGCACCTGTAAAATCCAAAATCACAAAATAACTTTTGCCTAAATCCTCATCTATTCTCGTGCCTCGACCAATGATTTGTTTAAATTCTGTTAGGGACTGTATATGAGAATCTATGGCTATGAGTTTTAGCATTTTAGTATCTACACCTGTGCTTAAAAGCTTAGAGGTAGTAGCAATAACGGGGAAGGTTTTATCAGTGCGTTTGAAGTTAAAAAGCTCTTTTTTGCCTACCTCATCATTGCCTGTGATTCTGCAAATATAATTTGGCTCTTTTTGCATTATGTCGCTATTTTCGTTGATAAGGGCATCACGCATATCAGCTGCGTGGATAGTATCTTGACAAAAAACTATAGTTTTAGCATATCTATCTTTAAGAGTATATTTTAAAAAATCGCTTATAATTTTTGCAACTAGCTTTGTGCGTTCCTCGATATAAATCTCTCTATTAAAGCTTGGGGATTCATAAAGCTCTTTTGGTATAGGATTACCCTCTTTATCTTTTTTGCCCTTTTCTGGTTTATAGCCATTTATATCTATATTAAAATTATATCGTATGACTTTGTAAGGGGCTAGGAAGCCATCTTCTATGCCTTGCTTGAGAGAATACATGTAAAGAGGCTTACCAAAATAATCAAGATTTGAAGCTTGTGTATCGTGCTTTGGCGTAGCTGTCATTCCTATTTGAATGCTGGGGCTAAAATATTCTAAAATCTCACGCCATAAAGAATCTGCCTTTGCACTACCTCTGTGGCACTCATCGATAAAGATTAAGTCAAAAAAGTCTGCTTGTAGGGCTTTGTAATGCTCTATTTTATTTGATTCTTCATCGCTACCGCTGATAAACTGCTGATATAATCCAAAATATAATTCATAGGCTGGGTCAAATTCGTGGTTTTGTATTTTTTTAATAGTGGTGATTTTTTCAAAAGGCTTAAAATCATTATCTATGCTTTGGTCTATGAGGATATTTCTATCGGCTAGATAGAGAATCTTTCTAACCTTTTTGGCTTTGTAGAGTCTATGGGCTATTTGAAAGGCGACATAGGTTTTGCCTGTGCCTGTGGCAAGGACAAGCAAGATTTTCTTTTGTCCTTGTGCTATGGCTTGTATAGTTTTATTAATAGCATTTGTTTGATAATATCTTGGCTCTTTTTCCTCTAGGAAATACGGAATGCTAATAAGCCTTTCTTGCTCTTGCGTGATATTTTGTCCATTTTTATATCTTTGCCATAGCTCTTGGGGGCTTGGGAATTCGTGTATTGCAAGTTCTCTTATCTTGCCTGTGAAAAAATCATATTCTACAAAGCTACTGCCATTACTAGAATAAGCAAATTGTATATCTAGGGCTTTGGCGTATTGTTTAGCTTGGCTTAAGCCCTCATTGGCTGGGAGGCTTGATTTTTTAGCTTCGATTACGGCAAGATTGATATTTGAATGTGTGTGTTTTAGCACATAATCAGCTTTCTTTTTCTCTCCTCTTTTAAGATTTTTACCCTCAAAGAGAATCTGCCCCTTGCTAAATTCATAGTCTATTTTTACGCAATATTCCGCACTGATTTGTTCTAAATTCCAACCAGCTTTTTTAAGTGCTGGATCTATGAGTTTTAATCTTACATCTGCTTCATTCATTCGCTACTACCTAAGGCAAAATATAAGGAGTATTTTACTTAAAAATCATAAAAATAAAAGTAAAACACAAAAGCCTATACCTTGCAAAAAGATGGCAGTGTTTTGCTTAAAATTCCGCTACTTTTCTTTGTAGCTAGATTATAAAACACTGTTTTAAGGTCTTAAAAATTTTCAAAAATTTATCCCAAAATCTTGACTTAGACTAGCTCTCATTCTTTATACTTTTATTTGAGAATCTAAAGTCATCAATCTAGCTTAAATGCATATTCTTAGCCAAGATTCTAGACTACTTGATATAGATTCTAAACCAAATTAGATTCTAAGATTTGAGATTCTCTAAGAATCCTAAAATCCTTAAGGGGCAAATTATGCAAAACGACGAATTTCAAAATAGAAGGGATTTTTTAAAATTAGGTGCAAAAGTCGCTAGTAGCGTGGCTATTAGCACAAAAACCCTTTATAATGCCTATCCCAGAGACGACTAAATTAGCACACTTAAAGCAAAATCTAGGGGCTTTAAAGATTAGCTTTTCCAAACAAGAATTACAAGCAATAGACTTAAAAATACAAGAGATAAAAATCGTAGGGGAACGATATCCGATAGGTTCAGACCAAGCAAAAAGCGTGGGGCTTTGAGAGTGATGAAAGCAAAAATTGCATACTTGATACTATTTTTGGGGAGTGTGGTAATGGCACAGACAATGCAAATACAACTAGAGTTTGAGGGCAAATATGTGAAAGTAGAATTAGAGGATAATGCGGCTTCAAGGGAGTTTGTGGCACAGCTGCCTTTGAGCTTAGAATTTAGCGATTATGTGGGCAAAGAAAAAATAGCTCATCTGCCAAAGCCTCTAAGTGTCAAAAACACAGCGGGTTATGATCCACAAATCGGAGATTTGTTTTATTTTTCTCCTTGGGGCAATATAGGGATTTTTTATGCCAAACAACCTCCTTATAATGGGCTAGTTTATCTTGGCAAGGTTTTAGATTCTAAAAGCCTAGAGATTCTAAAAAGTCAGAAAAAAAATTTCAAGGTAGTAATAAGCAAGCAAAGCTTTTGAATGCTAGATGAGAATCCCAAATGTGCTTTATCAAGCCATACTGCATAAGCTTACATTTGGGATTCTCTTGCTGATACAAAAATAGAATCTGCAAAACAAAAGTGAGCTAAAAAGTATGTAAGCTAGAGATACATGCCTAGCAATCACTAAGAGGCTTTTGTATCTAGGCTTGCTTATAGCTCGCAATAACGCTTTGCCCCTGCATTTTTGAGAATCTCCTTATTCACCCCCATGGCAACATCTAGGGCTGTTTGTTTATTATCGCTTGCATTTATATCTACACCCAATGCCAAAAGGGCTTTAGTAGCTATACCCATAGGCTCTTGAGTGGAACTCGCAGCTATCATAAGTGGAGTTTGTGCGATTAATTCCCCATTGTGATAGACTTGTGTCCTTGTCTGCATATCTGCTCCAAATTTGGCAAGTAATCGCAATGTATCTGCTTGCTGGTCGTGTGCGCATTTGTGAATGATATTCCACCCGCTTGCTTCTTTGCCTTGCCCTATCGTCTCAAAACTCGCCCCCTTTTGTAGTAAAAAATGTATCACTTCTGGATTGTTTCTGCCAAGTTTGATATAGTATTGCAATACATTATTTTCGCCATCGGTATCGTTTGCTTGTAATCCAAGACCAAGCAAAAACTCCAAAAGAGTCCAATCTTGCGTTTTCTCATACGCTATGCACGCTTGATATAAGGTAAGTGGCGCATTAATCATCGCTTCTTGCTCAAAATCAAAATTCGCATCACAAAACACATCTTTGGGACGAAAATCTTTTAGAAAATTTTTAACCTCTTTGATATTGTTTGTAGCAATGAGATTCCATAATTCATCTTGCAACCAATCTTTTTCTTGATAGCTCATTTTTTTGATATGCTCTAGTGTTACCATATTGAGTTTGCCCCTAATTGCAATGTAAAAGGGATATTATGACATTTTCATACAGATAAATGGGATTGTGCAACAAGCTTTATGTAGTGTTTATCATCAATATTTGATGAATGAATATTTTATCTTGACAAACACTAGGTGTTAGGTTTTAGAATCTTTTTGTAAATTGACTTAAGGAGAACAGCTATGAAAAAACAAAATCGCAGAAAGTTTTTAGGAGATTCTATGAAGTTAGCAAGTACAGCTTTGGTGCTTGGTTCTATACCAGCCTTTGCTAAGAGCGTGGGAGATACACAAAAGATTCGGGGCACCACACACCAAGCACGCAATGTAGCCAATAAAAGCCAAGAAGCCACGCGTAATGTAGCTAAAAATCCCTTTGGCTTAGTGTATGAAAACGCCATAAGCAAAAACGAAAAAGGCAAGGTGAATCTTAAGCAAGTATCCTATGACACACGAGGGCTTAAGGCAGTGGCAAATGTCTATCTACCACCAAACTTTACATCTAGTGGCAAGTATCCTGCTATCGTGGTAGCTCACCCAAATGGAGGGGTCAAAGAGCAAGTGGCAGGGTTGTATGCACAAAATCTCGCACAAATGGGCTATGTAACACTAGCTTTTGATGCACTCAATCAAATCGAGCTTATAAACAAGCCGCTTTTGTTAATGGTGGGCGATAAGGCAGATACGGCGTATATGAGTGAGCAGGCGTATAACAGAGCAAGTGGCACAGATACAAAGGAGCTTTTTAGGTTGCAAGATTCTATGCACATACAGACATATTTTAAGCCAAGCGTGGTGGCACATGCACTAGGCAAATTAGAGGAATTTTATAAGAAATATGTGTGAGTGTGTAGTGGAGTTAGTTACAATCCACATTAAGTATGGATTGGCAGGGCTTATTGAGCCCCAATCATAACAGATGAGGCTTTTATGATAGCATAAGCCTCCTGCCCCACCTCTAGCTTGAGTTCTTTGACTGCTTCTAAGGAAATGCTTGATGTTATGATATTGCCCCCGCCGATGTCAATCTGCACAATCGCATTTACAGCACCTTCTTGAATAGAGAGAACCTTGCCTTTAAGCTGATTTCTAGCACTTATTTTCATATCACTTCCTTTCGTAGTGAGATTTGGTGATTATACCCTAAGTTTGTTGCAATCATGCTTTGTTTGCGTTGCTTATGCAAAATGGCATATTCGTGCCATAGCGATATGCACTCTGTGTATGCCATTATGTGTGTAGGGATTGTTTGTATTGTGTGTATGTATATACGATTTTTTCTAGCAACACAGGGTAGGCTGATAAAACCTTTTTAAGCTGCATATCATTTTGCCCTTGTAGCACATTAGTGAGATAGAGTGCATTGCTTTGATCTGTAAAGCTATTTGCAATAGGGCATGGTTCTTTAAGAACACTAATCTTAGTATCAGCTAACACTGCCATAGCCCAAAACCAAATATCATCAGCATTAGGGCAAAGACTAGAAAATCCCTCTTGAGAGAGAATATCTTGGTGCAGGGAGTTTGGCGGGTATAGCACACCACCCACACCAGTTAAAAAGTTTAAAAAAGAGGGCGAATAGCTTTCCCCCGAGATTTCAAATGGGGCTTGAGAGTGTTGGATAAATATTACATTTCTTTCATTATTTCCTCTTGACAAACACTAGGTGTCAGGTTTTATAATGTCATTTTATTCTATATTAAGGACAAAGAATGCAAAAGCGAAAATTAAGAGATTTAGAAGTAAGTGCCTTGGGGCTTGGCTGTATGGGTATGAGCTATGGCTATGGTAAGCCAAAAGATGTTAAAGAAATGCGGGAGCTTATCGCAAAAGCTTATGATAGGGGCATTAACTTTTTTGATACTGCCGAAGTGTATGGACCCTACACAAATGAGGAGCTTGTAGGTAGTGCGATTAAGGGCTTTAGGGATAAAATCATGGTGGCTACGAAATTTGGCATTACTATGTCAATAGAGGATAAAAGGCAAATCGTAAATAGTTCCCTTGATGTGGTTAAAAAGAGCATAGAGGGGAGTTTGAAGCGATTTAACATCGAATGTATAGACTTGTATTATCAGCACAGAGTTGATACAAACACACCCATTGAGGAGGTGGCAAATCTTATGGCAGAATTTCATAAGCAAGGTAAAATCAAGGCTTGGGGGCTTAGTGAAGCGGGTATAGAGACTATAAAGAAAGCCCATAGCGTCTTTCCACTCACTGCAATTCAGAGCGAATACTCGATGTGGTGGCGTGAGCCAGAAAAGGAGCTTTTTGATGTTTTAGAGAAGCAAGACATTGGCTTTGTGGCATTTAGCCCACTAGGCAAGGGCTTTTTAACGGGTAAGATTGGTGCTAATTCTAGCTTTAAGAATGATGATTTTAGAAGCAGCGTGCCACGATTTAGCCAAGAAAATATAAAAGCCAATCTAGCCCTAATAGATGAGCTAGAGGGCATAGCACAAGCTAAAAACGCCACAAAGGCTCAAATCGCCCTAGCATGGAATCTCGCCCAAAAGCCCTATATTGTGCCTATCTTTGGCACTACTAGCCTTGAGAGATTAGATGAGAATTTAGGCGCACTAGGTGTAAGCCTTAGCCAAGAGGAGCTAGATTCTATCAATAGCAAGTTAGATTCTATAAAGATTGTCGGTGAGCGATACAGCGGCGATGCAGCAAAAAGAGTTGGCAAATAGGGTTAGCAATAATGCCAAACTAGCAATCAAGCAGGTTGATATGGAGCAAGCAAGCATAAGTTGGCATAAAATGGCTAAAAAAGCAGGGCAAAATAGAAAGCTAAGCTACACATAAATTACACTATTTAAGGAGTGACAATGCAAACACTACTACTTTTCGCACATAGTTATTTTAAAGATTCTGTGGTAAATAAGGCATTAATAGAGGAGGCAAATACGCTAGATTCTGTATGTGTGCAAAATCTTAGCCTCTTGTATCCAGACTATCACATCGATACAAAGGCTCAAATAAATCTTGTTAGAGAGGCAAAAAGCATTATATGGCAATTCCCGCTTTTTTGGTATAGCGTCCCAGCCTTGCTAAAGCATTGGCAGGACGAGGTTCTAACGCCTATTTATAGAGAGCAAATCTTTAAAGATAAAGCCTTTGGTGTGGTTACCACAATGGGCGGACATAAAGGCGATTATGAGGGTAGCAATGCAAGCATAGAGGAGTTATTAAAGCCTATGTATTATGGTTTTGAGCGAAGAGCTATGCGTATAAAACCACCATTTTGCATTTATGCGGAGGATTTTAGTGCCTTGCCATTTGAGGAGTATAAAAAGTATTTGTTGGGCTGAAAGTGCTTAGGTGGGCATTTATAGCAATTACTGCATTTAAACACTAAGGAAAGCGTATGGCATACACAATCATCGAAGTAGAAAGAAAGACGGGTGTAGCCTCTAGGACGCTTAGATTTTGGGCGGATAAGGGGCTTTTTCCTTTTGTGCAAAAGGACATAGGATACAAAAACTTGGCATTGGCTTAAAAGAGCTTTACCATAGCACAAATCCACATAAAAGGAAAGGAAGTATGCTACATAAACTTTACAAACTCTTTAGTCTCAAGCAAGAAGAGTTTAAGCTCTTTTTATATGCGGCGAGTTTTATCTTTTTGCTTTTTGCAAGCTATGCTATCTTGCGTCCTTTGCGTGATGCGTTTGGGATAGAGGGTGGAGATAAAGAGATTAAATGGCTTTTTCTTGCCACCTTTATCACGACACTTCTTGCTTCACTCCTTGCAATGTGGCTTAGCACGAGGGTAAAACGCAAAAATTATCTTAATGCTATCTATCTCTTTTTTGCCCTCAATCTCTTAGTCTTTTATATCGCGATGAATCAAGTATCTCCACATACACAAGACTTTATTTGGCTTTGTCGCGTGTTTTATGTGTGGGTATCGGTGTTTAATCTCTTTGTGATTTCTAGTGCGTGGAGTTTGCTTGCTGATGTGTTTAGTAGAGATTCTAGTAAGCGGCTCTTTGGCATTATCTCTGCTGGAGCAAGCCTTGGGAGTATCGTTGGAGCATCAATGGTAAGCTTGCTTGTTACCCATATAGGCAATACAAATTTTATTTTTGTTTCTATCGTGTTTTTGCTCCTAGCCTTAGTGATAAAATGGCTTTTACTCCAAGAAGCACACAATCTAGCCCCAAATAAAGAATCTTTTATGCAAAGATTCCAAAAGCCCATTGGCTCTAAGAATCCTTTTGTGGGATTTAGCCTTATTATGCACTCAAAGTATCTTTTGGCTTTTCTTGCTTTTATTTTGTTGCTTACAAGTGTCAGCACCTTTTTGTATGTGGAGCAAGCTAGAATCATCAAAGAGATTTTCCTTACGCGTGAAGAACGCACACAAGCTTTTGCTAATATTGATTTTATTGTGCAGATGGCAAGTTTTATTATTCAAATCTTTTTTACTGCAAAGATTGTGGAGTTTTTAGGTATGAAATGGCTGCTTTCTTTGTTGGGCTTTGTGGTGGGTGTGGGGTTTATTGTCCTAAGCTTTACGCATCCGATGTTTTTGCCCTTTGTGATTGTGATGAGTTTGCGTAGAGTGGGTGAATATGCGCTTGTAAAGCCCGGACGAGAAATGCTCTTTGTGCCGCTAGATTCAGATTCTAAATACAAAGTCAAAAACTTCTTTGATACTGTGGTGTATCGTGGTGGTGATGCGATATCTTCACAGCTTGAAGGTGTGCTTATTAAATTTGGAGTGGGGGTTACACTTTTGGTGGGTGCAGGATTGTCCTTTATATGGGGAGCTTTAGGGCTGTATCTTGCAAAGGGGTATGAAAAATTGCACAAAGTAGATTCTTAGAATCTAATGGCGTGGATTTTTTAGATTCTCCACATTGAAGCAGTGTTATTTTTGCTTACCCAAAATGCCCTCAAGCCCTTTAAAAATCTGATCGCCTTTGATAATGAGCTTTTTTAGTTCCAGTCGCACATTTGGTTTAGCAATCTCATCGGTAAGCCAGACATTTGCCTCACTCTGACCAATGTGCAACGCAAGTACTGAATCTATACGCCTAGAGTGCAGATCCAGACGCGTTTTTTGCGAGCTAAGATGTGTATTTAGCGAATCCAGCTTAAACTCCGCATTAAGCAGCGCATCATCAAGCAGAGCATTAAGCGTGATAGTGTGGTAGGTTTCCTTTGTCATATCCACACCTAGAATCTGCATCGCATCGCTACTTAGCTTATTTGGCGCGAGCTTACCCTCTTTGCCCGAAAGTGTGAGTGTGCCAGAAGTAGCCAGCGTGTCGTATGAAAGCGTGCCAGAGAGAGGGGCTTGCAGGATCGGCGGGATACCAAAAAATGCTAAAAACCTATCGCTTGAGAGTGAATCTAGCTGCGCGCTAAGCTGATAATCGCGATAGTTCCCCCTTACCTCACCCCCGAGACTGCGTGTGCTGAAGCTAAGGCTAAGGATTTTGTCAAACTCCAAGTCCCCAGCGAGATCCAGCGCGCCAGCGAGCTTGATACCACTAGCGATCGCGAGCTTGGAGGCATCTTTGATACGAAGTGTGTAGGGCGTGTGCAGAATGTGATCACGCAAGACTATGGGCTGTGCCTCTAGCTGTAGAGCCTCTGAATGCAGCTTCATCTCGCCTTTGCCTTGCTTATCCGTGAGCGTGCCAGAGAGTGTGAGTGTGAGGGGTGTGCGTGGGAGGGCTATGCCACATTCTTTGAGATTCACATCGGTATTGAGTGTGCCAGAAGCCTGTATATTAAGGTCTGTATTAGAATCTAGCTTAGAAACCTGCGCATTGAGCGTGGCATTAGCATACGCTGGGAGGTGTAGCATCCATAATAGCTGTTCTAACGCCGCGTCTTTAGTGTGAATCTCAAAGTTCATAGGACTAAAATCCTCCATAGCAACGTTGTAGTGCGTCTGTGAGTGCGCAATGTTGCTCTGTCCCTGTATCTCTAGCGTCCCAAGCCCCGCGCCCTTCACGTTACCACTACTCTGCACGCTCCCGCGTATCGCTCTGCCTACCAATGGACTAAAGGGCGCGAGATTCAAGAGATTAAGCCCGAAGTTTGCCTCAATAGGAAGAGTGCGCAATGCAGAGAGATTTAGTTCGTGTGGAAGGGGAGTTGTACCCTGTGCGTGGATAGTGCCAATGGGTGCGGCAAACTCAAATGTGTGTGCGATCTGTGCTTCTTGTGTCTGTGAGTGCAAACTCGCCTTAAATGCGCTATCTTCTAACGTAATACCAAAATCCTTACTAAGCGCATTTGTATCAAACGCCCCATTGCTCACCACCGCAGCTGCCTCCCCCTCTAGTTTAGAATCTCGCTCCAAAAACTTCGCATCGACATTGAGCAATCCCTTAATATAGGGCTTGTGCCCAAACATCGCGAGAATCTCTTGAATATCGGCTTCTTTGATCTGCGCATCCATATTCTGAAGATGTCTATTAGCAAAGCGCATATGCAGAGTGCTAAAGGATTTAGCAATATCGCTTTTTGCGTGAATCTCAAAGTTGCTCAATGTACCGCCGCTATGAGCCTCAAGTCTGAATCCACCCTGTAGAGGCGTATCCACAAGTTCGCCAAAAAGACTCATATCACGCACGATGGCATTAAGCGTGAGGTTAAACTCCTGTGAAGGCAGCCAAAAATCCCCTTTAAGCACGATGTCAATATACTCGCCATTTTGCAGTGTGAGATGAATATCCTTAAAGCTAAGCGTAAATTCTGTGATCTCAAGCCTAATAGGCACTAGAGAATCTATTCTAGATTGTAGCATGGGCTTTAGGAGATTATTACCAAATGGCGTAAAAAGTAGCGTATATCCTGCAAGCACTAGGGCGATCAAAACGCCCAAAATCCACAAAAAAACCTTTTTCACAGCGACTGCTTCAAGACCATCTCAAGATCATATTTTGGGCATTTGGAGCGATCGTTTGGGACTTGCGGCGATGATGAGGGTGAGCATACCCGCTACGATGATATAGATATACCATGGTATTTTTGCAGCCTCTCCGCTGGCATATGAGTGCATACCTGTGAGGAAGTAATTGACCCCAAAATATGTCATCAACACACTCAAAAACCCAAGCACCGAAGCCGCGCTAAAGATAAATGGCATATTTTTAAATCCAAGAAAGCGCAGGTGCAAAATAATCGCATACACACCAATGCTAATAAGTGCCCAAGTCTCCTTAGGATCCCAGCCCCAGTATCGTCCCCACGACTCATTTGCCCAAATCGCTCCAAGGAAATTGCCAATGGTGAGCAAAAACAAGCCAAGCATCATACTCATCTCATTGATCGCGCTAAGTGAAAGGATAGAATCATCGATATGAGCGCGCTTAGATGAGCGCAGGATAAAGAGTAGTAATGTAATGCACCCAAGCACAAAGCACAGCCCCAAAAATCCATAGCTTGCGGTGATCACGGATACATGGATATTAAGCCAGTAGGATTTGAGCACAGGCACAAGATTGCCAATCTGTGGATTCATATCGCCTAAATTTGCGACAACAAGCGTGATCCCTGCGAGGAAACTCGCTGCACACAGCGCAAGCGCGGATTTTCTAAAAAACACCACACCAGCAAGTGCCCCCGACCACGCGATGTAGAGCATAGATTCATAGGCGTTACTCCATGGGGCGTGCCCACTCACATACCAGCGTAGCCCTAAGCCCAAAGTATGCAAGACAAAACATAATCCAATGAGAATCCACGATATACGCGAGATCCATATATTGAGCGGCTTGGCTGCGATGATAGCAAAAAGCACGATGACAAAGAGCAACACACCTATGATCACATATGGATAGGCGAGTTTTTCAAAGATTCGACTTTTATTGAGCAAGATTTCGACTTTGACTTTTTCAGGTGAGATGATGAGATCGCTTCCGTGGGATTTTTGGTATTCTTGCAGTTTTTGCAAGCCCTCAAACCCAAGCTTCCAGTTGTTGCTTTGCACACCATTGACAAAACCATGAGAGAGCACACTCACGATCCCCAAAAGCTCCTTTAACACTTGCTCATCGCCCTTATTTGTGTGCAAAGCACCCTGAATATCATACCAAGTAGAATCCCCCTCCTGCATACTCGGAAACACGCGCAAAGTCTGTCCAGAATAGATAAGCCCAAAGAGATAGAGCCTCTCATTAACCTCTATCACATCTTTATCAAACACATCTTGCTCTTTGAGGGGCTTTTGGTTGGCAGCTTCGACATAATTACGCAAGATATAGCCTCCCTCACTTGTGTAAGCATCGATGGCAGCGATATATTTTTGCCCAGCATCTATACCTAGAATCTCACGCAGCTTAGGGCTTTTAGTCTTTATCATCTTGATATGCCTAAAATACTCCGGATACATCGTAATCCCCAAAAACACCTGCATATTGCTAAGCCCCAAAAATCCATCTTTGCCCGTGATTTTGTGAATGTATTCTGAAGCGATGGTATCCACGGGCTTAATCCGCCCTCCAGAATCTTGCACTAAAAGTGTGGCAAATACTTTGCTAAACTCATTAGAATGGTTTTTGAGATTTGTGATGAGGGTTTGGACTTCCTCTTGTGTGGGGGACGTGAAATCCTCATTAGATTCACTAGCGTATGAGATTTGTGGCAGCGCGCAACACATACCAAATGCCACAATCGCCACAAAGCTCTTAGATCGCACAAAACACGCTAATGACATAAAGCGCCCATTAGTATCAAAAAGCAGCCAAATACAGCCTATGATAAGAAGCGCATAACCTACATAGGTTGGGATTTTGCCCGGATCGTTATTGACAGAGAGGATCGTGCCACTCTCATCAGGGAAATACGAACTCTGAAAAAACCTATACCCACCATAATCTAGCACATTATTCATAAAAATCACCGCTTCGTGTGTCCCCTCCACGTTAGGGTCCTGCACCTGCACATACGAAGCATACGATGATGGTGCATTAGAGCCCGGATAGCGATCTAGTACAAAGTCTTCAAGATAAATGCTAAATGGCAATGTGTGTGCCTTGCTCCCCCACGCAGCAAAAAACACATACTCGCCTTTGTCTATGCGCGTAAAACTTGGTATATCGCCGATCTGGGATTGGCGGATCTGTGTGAGATCATCAGAATCTTGCATACCATTATCAGGTTTATCAATCTCAAATTTGAGATCAAGGGCTTGGTAAGGCATACCAAACTCATTTTTGCGCTCACCGATGTTTGTTAGTATAAGATTCATATCTTTGCCAAAAAATGTAACGGGGTATGTGCGTGACTTGGTAGATGTGAGTGCGATCTCCACGCCCTCAATGCGCTGACTAGATCGCTCAAAGCCCTGTATGATCACATAGGGTTCGCTGGAAAAAATCACATTGGAGCTAGAGTGCTCTTGGATAGGCATACTGCCCTCAAACCCAAAATAGCGCGTGATCCCCGCACCCAAGATGATAATGATAAACGAAAAATGCAACAAAAGTGACGCGTATTTCTTGCGCTGCCATGCTTTAGAGAGCACGAAGCACCCAATGAGCGAGAGCAAAAGCCACAAATGCAGCACCTCAAACCACCAAGTCCCATACACGCTTGCCTTTGCCGCTGGGCTGCCGTGGGCGGATTCTATAAATGTCGCCACGCCACACGCTATGGCATACAGCGCGATCAAAATAAGCACAAGCGACATATTAGCAAACAAAAATCGTAGGGTTTTCATCATATCTCCTTGAAGGTGGGTAGAATCTAAGCTATCAGCGCACTAAGCTTATTGGTAAGAGATTCTATATCTTTAGAATCTACATTTTTTAGCTCACGCGTGTGCTGTAGGAGGGCTTGAAATTTTGCAGGGGTGATATAGCCCGGATAGAGAAAAAACGCCCTACCTGTAGAATCTAAAAAAATCAATGTCGGCGTGGGGCGCACTCTATATTCTCTGGCAAGATCAGAAGTGGCGATCTGTATGGGGTCTTTGGTAGTATCAAAGGTTATGTGGTGAATCTTAGAATAATCGATGTTAATGTAATATGTCGCAAAGTGGTTTGTCAGTAGGTCTTGGAGTTGCGCATCTGCCTTGATATCGTCTTTGAGCTTGTCACAATAGGTGCAGTTATTTTTACCAAAGATAAGCAGCATTGGCTTGCCATTAGAGGCGATCGTTTTGGTGTCTAAAAACACAGATTCTAGCCCCGCATAGCTTACCTTGTCCATAGATTCTGCTTCTTTGAGTGTTTGGGTATCTATCTTATTACCACTTGAGAGCTCGACCTTGCCATCCTCGCACCCTATGAATATAAGCCCCACTATCACGCCTATGATGCTTATGTGTATGATTGTTTTCACTCACCCACCTCCTTTGCTGATTAGGTTTTAAGACTGCGCGAACGCACCCTTAGCCATTGAAATGATAAACTTAGCAAAATCCTCTCTTTCGTTGAAACAACGCGCCACAATATATTCGCGCACACCAGCTTCTTTGGCGATATGCGCACACTCGATACTAAGCTCATAGTCTGTCTCGGAATTATCAATCGTAAAGGCTAGGGGGAATACAAGCACCTTGTGGTTTGTAAGTGAGGCGATAACATTCTGAGTTGTAGGACCAACCCACTTGATAGGACCGAGTTTGGACTGGTAGGAATGTAGAATCTGCTTGAAGCCAATCTGCTTGGTATCAAGGATTTCCTTGACAAGCGCGATATTTTGCTCACACTCATAGGGGTAGTGATCGCCCTTTTTGACGAGGGATTGAGGGATAGCGTGTGCGGAGAAAAGCAGGGTAAATTCACTAGGATCCCTATCGCCTAGAGCTTCTTGGATAGATTTTACGATGAGCTCGCAGAACTGATAATTATTAAAATACCGCTCGATTACGCGGATCTTGGGGCTGTATCTGCTCTCACACAGGGCTTGCTTGATATCCACAAGAGAGGATTTGGTCGTGGTAGTAGAATATTGAGGATACATACTAAAGAGGACTAGAGATTCTACTCCTCTTAAACGCAAATCTTCAAACACATCTTTGGCAAAAGGTGGTGTGTAGCGCATACAATAAGTATAAAAACATTGCGAATCTAGTGCATTTAGAACATTAGTGAGAGCTAGAGTATGTCTAATCAGTGGGGATCCGCCACCGATAGCTTTATAGTTAGATTTAGCTGCTTGCAGTCGCTTACTAGTGATGAAATTTGCCACCATATTGCGTGCAAAGGTGTTGGGGATATTGAGGATATGCGGATCACTAAAAAGTCGCTTCAAAAACCCCTCCACTTCAAAAAGTGAGTTTGGTCCCCCCATATTAAACAGCACGACTGCTTGTTTGTTCATTCCCTTCCTTTGTGAATCTATAGAATCTCGCAAATCCCTTGAATCTCTGCGAACTGGACTTTGTTGTTGTTAAAAAAGATTTGTAATAATAAAGTTTTAAAGTTAATAGTGCCAAATGCGCTACCTAAGCAAATTTTAAGGACATTCCTATGCAAGAAATACAAGACCTCGCCCAGAATCTAGCCCAAACCCCTATGATTTTAGAATCTTTTAGACAGCTCAACTTCTATCATAGCTTTTTTTCACTCTTTTTTATCCTGCCCTTTGTGCTCAATCTCTGGAGTTTATTTTTTTACAAAAACCTCGTGCAGCTTAATAAACGCATTTGGTTTATGATGCCTCTTATATTTTTCCTCCTCTCTGTGGCTGTGCTTAGCGGGCTTAATATCTTGTTTTTTAGCCCACAAAGCTTCAAGGCAAGCACGATCGTAATGATTGTCTTTTGTCTTGTGGTGTTTGGGGGCGAAATCTATCGTATCAAGATTCTTAAAATCGCTAAACGCACGAGCTTAGAGGCGATGGAGCGGTATGTGAGTTTTTGTAAGATTCTCTATGGTATAGACATCGCCTTGTATGCCCTCATCGTTCTTAGCACGCAGGTGTTTTAGACGATGCGCTTTGTCTATCACCCCGATGCCAAAGCCCCTACACTTGAGATCGTGGGTGAATCTTACACACATATTTTCAAAGCTCGTCGCCACGACAAGCGCGCCCCACTCACGCTCTGCAATCTCACAGACAATCATCTCTACACCTATCATATCACGCATCTTGATCGAAACAAAGCGCGCCTAGAGCTTATCAATAGCATGCCTTGTGCGATAGAGACTAAGCGCGCAGCGCATATCATCTGGGCAATAGTCGATCCCAAAATCGTAGAAAAAACCCTCCCCACGCTTAACGAACTCGGCATAACCAAGCTCACGCTATTTTTCGCGCAATATTCCCAAAAACCCTTTAGTCCGAATCTAGAACGTCTGCATAAGATTCTCACACATTCTTGTGAGCAGTGCGGCAGAAGCACGTTACTAGAGCTAGAAGTGCTGCCCGATCTAGATAGTGTGCTATCGCACTATGAGGATTGTGTGGCGTTGGAGTTTGGCGGTGAGGTGCTAGGAAATGAAAATCTCGCGCACAATTTGAGAGATAAGAGTATTATCATCGGGGCTGAAGGTGGGTTTAGCCCCGATGAACGCGCGAGGCTACCTCACAAAGTCAGTATAGCTGGAGGGCTTATCCTGCGCAGTGAGAGCGCGTGTATATTTGCTGCAAGTGCGCTTAGGATTCTATAATGGGATTTAATGTATGGTTTTGATGTTGATTGAGGGATGCAATTATCTTACTTAGGAAACACCTTTAAAAAATCTCTAAGCTTACATCATTTAAATCTAAGATGCTTGAGTGTAAAACTAGCCAAAACACAAAGTTTAGATTCACAGAGATCGGATTGTTCGTTTTCGTCTAATGCTTAATACAAACATACTCATCACAAAACAAAAAGCCCACAACCCAAGCAAAGCCCAAAAATGTGGCATTATTGCCCTAAACTCTGCTCCCATTTGATTAAGGCTGATAAAGCCTCTAATTCCATGATAAGCTGGTATATAATAGGCAAGATTGCGTAAGAAATCTGGCAATAGTTCGCTGGGCCAAATAAAACCCATAATAAATACCAAGGGCATAGAAGAGATAAAAATAATTTGTGTTGGCAAACTTTCATCATATAGCAATGAACCAAGCAATACGCCACAAGCACTGCAACAGATGATAAAGGCTATTCCAAAACACCAAAAATCACTTATACTTGCATGTATATTGACACCAAAAATAGGGAACAAAATCCCAAAATAGATAAGAAACCATACACAATATATGCTCCCAAAAGCAAAGATTCTGATACTTACAAGCCAAAAAACACTAATCACAGAAAAGTATTCATTGGGAGAATCTTTAGCGATTCTATTTTGGTAGGCAGTAAGGATCGCGCTTCCTCCAATAAGTGTCTGATGTAAGATAAATACAAGCACCGCTGCTAAGGCGTAGTTTATATACCCTAAGCTCGGATTATAGAGCGGTATCGCCTCATAAGTTATACTAAAGGTATTAAGAGCGTGAGGATGGTGGTGTGCATAGATTTTTTTAGAAAGAGAATCTATGGCATTGTGTATGCCCTCAATAATCGCGCCATATATAAGAAAATAAGACGCATTACCCATATATGAAATAATAGTGCCAACTCCCAAATACGCGTTAGATTCAAAGCCTTTGGGAATAAAAAGCACACCATTAGCACGGAAACTTTCAATTTCGTCTTTTGCCTGCTGTATGCTTAGAGCTTCTAAGGTAATTTCGATTTGTGGAGTAGCACCTACAAGAAAAATCAACTCTTTTGAAAGAGTGCTATTATCTTCATCTACAACGATGAGCTTTTGCTTTGTAACCACATCATTGAGATAAGGCATAGGATACAAGATTCCATATACCATGGAGCCTACAAATACTACAAGAACTACAACTCTATTTGTTATAATAGCCTTATATTCACACAAAAGTGCCCTTAGAAGATTCATTGTGTTTTCCTTTGGGTGTATATAATACTTCCTAACACAAAAAAGATGAGAAATATGCACATTTGCAGCAAAATATGCATTGCTCCACTCACGCTACCACCGTAATTAGCCTGTTGCACATAGAGCTCCATAAAGCTTGAAATAGGAAGAAACTTACTCCATATAAGAGCGATAAGATTCATAGAATTTTGTGGGTATGTTACCCCAGCAAATGCCAATGAAGGTGCGGTATAGACAGCGATAACACCGATAGATTTTTTTATGTCTAAAAGAATAGACTGCAAAAAAACAACCACGCCATTAATGCCAAGCATAAGTATCGCCAAGCCCATTATAAGTAAGCCTAAGCTACCACGCAGTTCATAGCCTAAATTTTTTAAAAAAAGTAGCATACAAATGCCCCATATAAGAAATACACAAGAGTTTCCTATATAGCGTATAAAAAGACTCTTAAAAGAATATGGTCTGTTTTTAAGAAGTTGCACCATAGCAAGCGCACTTAGAATCTGTAACATACAAGGCAATAAAAGTGTCAAAAGAAATTGTGCATAATTGTTGTTGGCATTATACAAAGGAATGATCTGTGAAAAAATAGGCATAGCTTTGCTTAAAGCGAGTTTCATATCCTGATCCGCGATGAGATTATGCGCTACGGATTGTTGTGCATTAAGTGTGCCAATCACTTGAGCAAAAGCACTATTAAGCGCCTTGCCAATAAGCACGAATTGTGCATTATAATACAAGGCAATACAAGCCCCCTTGCCTAAATATATATCTTGCTGAAAGTTGCGAGGAATGATAGCAAGAGCATATATTTTTGCCGTAGCGAGATCTTGCTTTGCTTGAGCTATGGAGGTATAATAAGTGTGAATATACATTGTAGGAGAAGCATTAATACTAAAGCGCACATCTGCACTTGTTGTTGTATTATCCAAATCTACAAGTCCAATAGGCAAGTTTTTGGGTATTGAAGCACTAAAGATTTCATACATAAACCAACCAATAAGCATTGGCAATACAAAGCACAACAAAAATAAAATAAAACGCCTTGTGAGAAATTTCCAAAGCTGAATGAGTTTTTTCATTACTTTTCAGGAATCCTAATAACAGCACTCATACCTACAAGAAAATCACCATTATTTTCTAAAGGCAAAGCCTCAATCTCAAAACTTCGTAAATCATATCCCTTAGAGCTTGATGTCGCTCTCCAAGTAGCAAAATCTCCCATTACAGAGATATAACGCACCTTAAAACGCATTTCTTTTTGCAATGCTGGAATAAAAGCATTAAATTCAGAATTGATTTGAAAATGATGTAAATATTCTTCAGAGACAGCAAGACGCAACCATACATCTTTGGTATCCACAAGCATTACGACAGGAAATCCTGTAGGGCTTAATTCACCTTCCGAAAGCAAAATATTTGAAACTTCTCCATCTGATGGTGCGTAGGCTTGTATATCTTGTATATAGGCTTGCACTTCACTAAGCTGCCCAGCTGCTGCTATTTCTTTTTGTTTAGCTGCTTCTTTTGTCTCTTGTGTCGCACCCTCAAGGGCAATTTTGTATTGTTGGTAGGCAGTATTTTCATTATATTTTGCATTTTGATAGGCTGTGTATGATTCATCGCGTTTTTGCAAGCTTGCTACACCTTTTTTATACAAATCATCAATGCGTTTATATGTGTTTTCTGTAAGCTCACGCATAGCTTTTGCGCTGTTATACATATCTTTGGCAGAAAGAATTGTTTCTATTCTAGCTCCTTTATTTGCCTCTTGTGAGAGAGCTTTAGCAGCCTCATAACCAGCTTTGGCTTGCATGAGTTTAGCCTCTAATTCTGGAGATTCTATGGTAAATATTAAATCCCCTTTTTTGACAAAATCCCCACGCTTTACAAGGATAGATTCTATGCGTCCTGCAATTTTAGAGCTTACTTTATACTCTCGTGCTTGGATTTGTCCTTGCAGGAGTTGTGGCTTAGGAGTGTATGCCTTATAAAAACTCACAATAAGCCAAATTACGATAAATACAAGAACCAATGCGCCTATAATGAGTGTTACTTGCTGTTTTTTCATTACATTCCTTATTGTTGATATTGATAAAAAGATTCTATATCATCACTAAGCACAAGCAATTTTGCAAGCGCTATGATTGCCTTGTAGGCAATAGTTTTTTGCTCAATAATGGCATTTTGGAGCATATTTTGTGCATCTATAACCTGTGTGCTTGTTGCCATACCTTGTTTAAAGGCGTTTTGCTGGAGTTTGAGATTTTCTTTGGCAAGGGCTATGGAAGATTCTAGGCTCTTGTATTCCTCACGCGCATACACTGCTTCTTTATAGGTCTTTTTAACCAAAAGTGTTAAATCCTTAATGGCTTGAGATTTGAGACTTTCAAGCTCGAGCTGTGCGAGTTTAGAGGCTTGGTATTTTTGGATTCTAGCATTTGGTGTGATGATTGGCATACGCACCCCAATACCTACATACCAGCTAGGCATCGCTTGTATGAGTAGAGAATCTTGTTTGTCTGTCATGATGTAGCTTCCCATACCAGCTATTTGTGGCAAAAACGTTGAGCGCGCCATCTTAGTTGCTTGTATGGCAGATTCTATCTTTAGATCAAATGATTGCAATACAGGATAACTAGCGATAGTTTTTTGTACATAATACTCTTCGTCTTTGAGCGGTTGTGATGAAAGCATAAGGGTTGATGAGGGGATCATATTTTCGGCATTAAGGGCTGTTTGAAGAGCAAGGTTGGCACTTTGGTAAGCATTCTGCGCTTGATGAAGTTTGTTCTTGCTTTTGTCGCTTGCTACCTGTGAGCTTAACACTTCAATATGCGCAATTTGCCCACTCCTTTCTAAATTTAGGGCATTTTGGTAATGGAGTTGAGATGCATCATAATCCTGCTCTAAGACTTCTTGTAAATCTTTGGCTAAGACATCACCATAATAGATATTGATAAATTCTTCAAAAGTTGCAAGTTTTTTGAGTCTTAAGGCTTCTTGTGCATCTTTTTTGGCAATTTCTGCAAGGCGTATGCCTGAAGTGCGCAGCCCACCAGTATAAAGAGGATAAATAATATTAAAAGCCCCTATCATCACATCGCGTTGTAAAAATGTTATAGGTTTGCTCAAAGAAGTAAGGAGCGAATCTATGGGCGGTATGTTTGTGCCTGTTTGAGGTAGATTCTGTGGTATGAGTTGATGGGTCGCTGCTTGGTCAAAATACAAATATACGCCCGTAAAATTTATCTCTGGCAAAAAACTTAGTTTTGAGCCTAGTGCTACTTTTTGGGCGCGCTCAAGATTGTAGGATTGAGCTTTGAGTGCGTCATTATTAAGCACGACTATCTCCCAAGCACTTTTAATATCTATGGGGGTAAGCAGAGCAATATCTTGACCTTGAGCTATGCTTATAGAACCTATCAAGGCAAACATCACTTTTACAAAAGTTTGTTTTATCATATTTCTCTCACAATGTTATGGGGTCTTTAGTCTATTATACTATATTTCCTTGCTTTCTATCCCATAATAATTACTTGTATCAATAAGAGTATAGCATAAGACATTCTAGTGTTTTAAAGTTTTGAGGTTTATGATAACGCAAAATCCTTATGATGTTTGCAAGATTCTATAGTGCCACATATATATCCTGTAGATAGTAAGCATAAGTTCTTTATGTAATATACAATATCTCCTCTCTACCTATATTCCACAACCTCTTCAAAATTTAGGCGTATTTTTTGGTATTTTGGCTCTTGTTTTCTATATCCTAAGCTTAAAATCACTGCTGTCTCAAATGGCTTGTTAAGTCCCAAATATGCATCGACTTTCTCTTTTTCAAAGCCCCCTATCATACACGAGTCAATCCCCAAAGTCATCGCTGCAGTTGCCATCTGCATAAGTGGTAGATAGCAGTTACTATGTGCAAAGGCATAGAGCTGTTCTGCATTCATAGTGTTTGTAGCATAAGTATAGGTTTGCAAAACCTCATTAAACTTCACCTCATCATCTGGTGGGCAGATTCTAGCTATTTGTTTTTGTATATATTCATCTTTTGCCTGCAAATCTGTTCTTGCCACAATAACCACATTATGGCTTGCACTAGCAACATTTTCTTGATTAAACGCTACCTTGCTTAATGCCTCATTATCCGATCTTTTGCTTAAAACGATAAACTTCCATGGTTCAAAGCCACAAGAGCTTGGCGCAAGTCTGCCTGCCTCAAGGATAAAATCCATATCCGCCTTAGCAATTACCTGATCTTTATAAGCCTTACACGCAAAGCGTTTATTCAATGTTTCTACAAAACTCAAATTCATCATTTGCTCCTTTTAATAAAAATATACAGCATTATAGGCTAAAACTATACAAAGCACAATACGCAAAATAAAGTAAGATACTTACCTAAAGTAGAGTATCACAACGATCTTTTATTATCCAAAATCATATATAATCCACCATACACCATACAGCCTCATACTAAAACATCACACAATCATAATATACACTAAAGGTAGTCTATGCAACAAAAAGAACTCTCATGCATAAAAGCAGAAAATATACAATCTTCACCTTTTGCCTATATACTCAAAATCATTGGTGGTAAATATAAAATGGGAATTTTAGATGCCCTCACAATGTGGGGCGAGGAGCATAGCTCTAAGCGCAATGAATAGGTACATATAGTGTATGTGCAAACACACCACCTAAATCGTATCAATAAAATAGCAGTACCAAACAATGCTTTAGATTCTAAGCAATCTCGTATGCTTACACAAGCAGAGCTAATAAAGACTCACTCATCATATAAACGATAGTAATTTGCCAAAACACAAATTGCATAAAAACAACAGACTAAACACACGCGAGAATCTAGAGAATCCAAGGAGTAAGAGTATAAAACTTGATTCATAGCTCCTTGTTTCTAGATCGTACTTTGTTTTTGGATTCTATTAGGGGCTTACTTCACTCCGCAAAAGTCCCTAATCGCTTCAACCTTATCCGTTTTCTCCCAGCTAAATTCAGGTAGCTCTCGTCCAAAATGTCCATATGCAGCGGTTTTTTGGTAAATCGGTCGCAAGAGATCAAGCGATTCTATAATGCCCTTTGGCGTTAAACGGAAGATTTGCTTCACACATTCTGTGAGTTTAGAATCCTCCACCTTGCCCGTGCCTTGCGTATCCACTAGGATTGAGACAGGCTCTACCACCCCGATAGCATAGGCTACTTGCACTACCGCCTTATCGCATACGCCACTTGCCACAAGATTCTTAGCGACATAACGGGCTGCATACGCCGCACTTCTATCCACCTTGCTTGGGTCTTTTCCGCTAAATGCCCCACCACCATGCGGACAACTCCCGCCATAAGTATCCACGATGATTTTGCGTCCGGTAAGCCCCGCATCGCCTTGTGGTCCGCCGATTACAAACTTCCCTGTGGGATTGACAAAATAGCGGATATTGTCATTGAGATATTTTGCTGGTAGCACTTTTTGCACGATTTCTTCAATCACTGCATCTCTTAAGTGTGTTTGCTGTGTCTCGGGGCTGTGCTGTGTAGAAATCACAATCGTATCAATCGCCACTGGCACACCATCTTCGTATCGCACGGTTACTTGAGATTTGCCATCTGGGCGTAAAAATGGCAGACTACCATCTTTGCGTTTAGCTGCCAATCCCTCTGTGAGGCGATGAGAAAGCCATATTGGTAGAGGCATAAGCGAAGGCGTCTCTCTGCACGCATAGCCAAACATAAGTCCTTGGTCGCCTGCACCGATTTCGCCATCGGCTCTATCCACACCTTGATTGATGTCTGGGCTTTGCTCACCGATACCATTTAGCACCGCAGCAGAGCGATAGTCAAAGCCATAGAGAGCGTCTGTGTAGCCTATCTCTTGCACAACTTTACGCGCGATTTCTTGCATAGGAGCATACACGCTAGTTTTTAGCTCGCCTGCGATGACACAAAAGCCGTTGCTTACAAGCGTCTCACACGCCACACGCGCATTTTTATCACGTGCGATGATGTAGTCTAATACTGCATCGCTGATTTGGTCTGCCATTTTATCGGGGTGTCCCTCGGTTACTGATTCTGAAGTGAAAAGAAACGATTTTTTCATTAGTATATCCTTTGATTGGAGTTGGGATTTAGTGCCGTAATAATAGCGCAAAAAAATGAAAATATGTATTGTGTTTTTAATTTTTTGCAAAAAAATCTACGCACACATATTGTGTTTATAAAAATTGTAATAAGCGATTAACAAAAGAGATTCTATAATTTTGATGTAAGTTTATTTCATGAACTTGCTATCGTTCGTGTGTGGCGATGATTAAGATTTTTAGAATCGCACAAAATTTTGAAGGAAAACTTATGTTTGAAGCAACAACGATCCTAGGCTATAAAGGCGAATACAAAGGCAAACAATACGCCATCATTGGTGGTGATGGGCAGGTAACCTTTGGAAACTGCGTGCTTAAAGGCAACGCGACTAAAATCCGCACACTCTATAATGACAAAATCTTAAGCGGTTTTGCAGGAAGTACGGCTGATGCATTTAGTCTCTTTGATATGTTTGAACGAATTTTAGAAGGCAAAAAGGGCGAGTTGGTGCGCTCAGTACTGGAGTTTAGCAAGCAATGGCGGAGTGATAAATACCTGCGTAAGCTTGAAGCAATGATGATTGTGCTCAATAAAGAGCATATTTTTATTCTTAGTGGCACAGGCGATGTGGTGGAGCCAGAAGATGGCAAGATCGCAGCGATTGGCAGCGGTGGGAACTACGCACTTAGCGCAGCTAGAGCGCTGGATAGACTCGCAGAGATTGAGCCCAAAATGCTTGTGGAGCAATCACTAAAAATCGCAGGTGAGCTATGTATCTACACCAACACAAATATCAAAATCTTGGAGTTAGCATAATGCAAAATCTAGACAAAGAAAATATGACCCCACGGCAGATTGTCGCATACCTAGACGACTATATCATCGGGCAACAAGAAGCCAAAAAATGCGTAGCCATCGCCTTGCGCAACCGCTACCGCAGAATGAAACTAGAAAAAGAAGTGCAAGAAGAAATCACGCCAAAAAATATTTTGATGATAGGCTCTACAGGCGTGGGCAAGACCGAAATCGCGCGCCGCATGGCAAAGATTATGGGTTTGCCATTTATCAAGGTCGAAGCGAGCAAATACACAGAGGTAGGCTTTGTAGGGCGCGATGTAGAATCTATGGTGCGGGATTTGGTCCTAGCAAGTGTGAATCTCGTCGAGAAAGAATATAAGCAAGAGCAACAAGAAGCCATACAAGAGTATATCCTCAATAAAATCACGCGCAAGATCCTCCCGCCACTACCCCATAGCGTGAGCGAGCAAAAAAAGATGGAGTATGAGCAGAGTTTCGCCAAGATGAAACAAAAGGTGCGTGATGGCGAGGTGGATTCACTCCTCATCGAAATAGAAGTGAGCAAAAACACTGCACTCAATGACGAAACTCTCCCCCCAGAAGTGCTTAAAGTCCAAGAGTCCATCATCAAAGTCTTAAGCTCACAAGAGCAAAGCCAAAAGCGTGAAATGAGCGTGAAAGAAGCCAAAGACGCGCTTTTATACGAGGCGACGAAGGAATGCTTGGATTATGAAGCGATTAAACAAGAGGGCTTAAGGCGCGCCGAGCAAAAGGGCGTGATTTTTATCGATGAGATTGATAAAATCGCAGTAAGCGGCAAGGAGGGCTCGCGCCAAGATCCGAGCAAAGAGGGCGTGCAGAGGGATTTGCTCCCTATCGTGGAGGGAAGCGTGGTAAATACCAAATACGGGCAGATTCGCACAGATTATATCCTCTTTATCGCAGCGGGGGCGTTCCACTTCAGCAAACCTAGTGATCTAATCCCAGAGTTGCAGGGGCGGTTTCCACTGCGCGTGGAGCTAGAGAATCTTACTCAAGAGAGTCTGTATAAGATTCTCACTCAAGTCAAAAGCTCTATTATCCGCCAATACCAGCTTTTGCTCCAGACTGAAGACATCACACTAGAATTTGAAGATGAGGCGATCAGGGAGCTAGCACGCCTTTCGTTTAATGCTAATGAAAAAACCGAGGATATCGGAGCGCGACGACTGCACACGACGATTGAGCGCGTGTTGGAAGACATCAGTTTTGAGTGTGAGGAATACATCGGCAAAGAGGTGATCATCACCGCTGATATGGTGCGTCAAAAGCTCGGCGAGCTTGTGGAAAATGTGGATTTAGCGCGCTATATTTTGTAGATGTGTATGCAAGATAGACAGACACGTTGTGGGTTTGTGGCGACTTTGGGCAGACCAAATGCGGGCAAAAGCACATTGCTAAATGCTTTACTTGGGCAAAAGATCTCTCTCACATCACACAAAGCAAACGCCACGCGCAAACAGCTCCAAGTCATCGTGCCCCATAGTGGCATAGATGAGCGCGGGGCGTATGATGCGCAGATTGTGTTTGTGGATACGCCGGGCATACATCATCAAGAAAAACTCCTAAACCAATATATGCTCGCCCAATCTTTGCGCGCGATGAGTGATTGCGATATGGGGATATACCTCGCACCTGCAAGTGATGAGATTAGACATTATGAAGAGTTTTTGAATCTCTCGCGCGATAAGGCAGTGCATAATCGCCATATCCTGCTTATTAGCAAAACCGATACACTCGATAATGCCACCCTAATGCGCAAACTTGCCGAGTATCAATCCTACCAATCCCACTACCTAGCGCTCATTCCCGTGAGCACCAAGCGAGGATTTAGTCCTGAATCTCTACTGAATGTGGTGGCGCGGTTTTTGCCAGATTCTGCATTTTTGTTTGATGAAGAGTGCATAACCACTGCGCAAACTAGAGAAATCGTCAAAGAACTCATACGCGAAAGCTTGTTTGAGAATCTTAGTGATGAGATTCCTTATGAAAGTGATGTGATAATCCAACGCTATGAGGAAGGCGAAATTGAGCGAATCTATGCTACAATAATCGTCGAAAAACAAAGTCAAAAGGGCGTCGTAATAGGCGCAGGCGCACAAACCATCAAGCGTATCGGCATACTCGCACGCAAAAATATAGAATCTCTTGTGGGCAAAAAGGTGTTTTTGAAGCTTGAAGTAAGTGTGCAAAAGGGTTGGAGCAAGGAAGAGAAAAAACTCAAAAAAGTCGGCTATGACTGCGCAGATATGTCATAGATAGACACATAGATCAAGGAGGAAAGATTGAAAAAAATACTAAAATTATATGCGTGCTGTTGCGCTCTGTGGGCTATCCTCGCTGCACAGCCTCTATCCTCTGAATCTCCCAAATCTCCCCAATCCTCCGAATCCCTCGATGAAGCCACTTTCGAGCTTGTGAATCTCTATCAGCAAAAGGGCATAGCGAGCGTGCAAGAAAAACTAGAATCTTATCTCCTCTCCGTCCCCTATTGGCTCAAAGTCGTGGGGCAGAGAGATGTGAGTTATGGATACTTTCAGCACACGCGTTATGTGTTTGTCTCCAACAAAGCTCTGCCGGATTTGAGACTCTTCAAAGTAACCAAGCAGGGCTTTGAATTATTAGGAGATTCAAGCGCGCTGGTAGCCAAAGGCAAGGGACACAAAAAACTCGAGGGCGATCTTACCACACCCATTGGCGTGTATGATCTCACAGCACGTCTTAGCAATCTCCCGCCTTATTATGGTCCCTTGGCGTTTGCGACGGATTATCCCAACACCTACGATAGATCACTCAAGCGCACCGGTAGCGGGATATGGATACATGGACTGCCCTTAGATGGTAACCGCGAGGAACTCAACACCAAAGGCTGTATCGCTATCGATAATGAGATCTTGAAAAAATACGATGGGCTGGTGGATTATAGGGATTCTATTGTGATTATTTCTGAAGGTGAGTTGCGCACGATGAGCTCGACGCAAGCCGCGCAGATCCTCGCTGGGCTCTATGCGTGGAAAGAAATGTGGCAAAAGGGTAATCTAGCAGGATATCTGAAGTTTTATGACCAAGATAACTTTATCCGTCAAGATGGTATGCGCTACAAGGCGTTTGCCGAGTATAAAAGCCGCGTGTTTGCCAAGAATGAGGATAAGCAAATCAAGATTAGTGCCATAGATATCGTGCCATTTCCCAATGAAGAGGGGCGCGAGATGTATCGTGTGAATTTCCAACAAGACTACCAAGCCTCACTTAATGGCAAAGTGAGTTTTAGCTCCAGTCACCGCAAAGATCTCTATGTGTGGATCAATGGTGGAGAGATGAAAATCTTGAGCGAAAAATAGTCGTGATAGATTGATGAGAATCTAGGTGGGTTTATAGAATCAGCTGTGTGTTCGCGAAGCGGGATTCGCTCCCTTTGAAGCGATTCGCAGGTTTCACGCCTGCGAATTTGCATTAAAACATTAAAATCTCTTTACACCTGATCCTCTGGCAAAATCTTTGCTAAGACATTAAAAAGGCGCAAAAATATATTAGCATTTGGCGGTGTGTTGTGAATCTCAAACACTCCGTCTTTATTATATCCCCTCCAAAATGTCTCGCCATCTACACTCCAGAGTTCCCACGCATCCGACATTTCTGCCTGAATGTTTGCCTTTGTTTTTTTAGCAAACTCCGAATTTTCGAAAATCACGACAGATTCTGTATTGAGATTGCTTGAGCGTTGATCGAGATTGAAGCTCCCCACCCATGTAATGCGCTCATCAAACACGATGGTTTTGCTATGCAGCGACGCACCAGAGCTAAGCTTGCCACGCACACCACTTTTCTTCCTGCCATTTTTTTTATTTTTGCCCTCATACTGATACTCATACACCCGCACGCCATTTTTGAGAAAATTATCACGATATCGCTCCCACGCCGCATACACCACAAGTGAATCTGTCGAAGCCAACGAATTGGTCAAGACATTAATCGATATTTTCCGATTTTTGAGAGAGCTTAGGTCTCCTAGTGCGTGCTTGCCCGGCACGAGGTATGCCGCAGCGATATACACATCACTTTTGGTGCGCGAGAAAATCTGCTTGAGCGCGTCTGTGATAGGGCGTCTTTGGTGAATCTTCTCGATTTTATCAGGTGCATCTGCGATAAACACCGCCCTACCCCACGCCATATCAAATCGCTTAGTGGTGTATTGCTGCACAAAACTTCTAATCGTCATATCATATTTGATAAACCCACTGGGTTGGGTGGCGATGCGCTGTGAGATCGCCTTAATCTCTTTGAGATAGCTTTTCATCGAATGCTTTGAGGGTAACAACGTAGCGGGTATGGAACGCTCATAATCCCAATACGCCATAAAACTCTTTGTCGCAGACTTCGCCACTTCACCGACAAAGACCACATCTGTATCAGTAAAATTCAAATGGGTGTTGTTATCAAAATAATCATCCGCGACATTGCGCCCACCGATGATGAGTGCGATATCATCGACTACAAAAATCTTATTGTGCATACGATGATTGATGCGATTGAAGTCATACACCATTTCTGGATAGCGCAAGAATCTAGAACGATTTTTGTAAGGATTGAAGATCTTGACTTGGATATTTGGGTGTGAATCTAGTGTAATAATGTCTGAAAAATCAGAATCTAAGCCATTATCATCGATGAGTATGCGCACTTGCACGCCCCGATTTGCTGCTTTCCAAAGCTCGTGCATAAAGATTTTAGAGGCAATCTCGTCTTTATAAATGTAAGACTGCAAAAAAATACTCTTTTGTGCCATACGCGTGAGTGCGACACGATGCAAAAGTGCCTGTGTGCCATCATCGAGCAAAAGTGCGCCACTCTCCCCTTTGTGCGCTTCTAGCTCCTTAGCATACACCTTGCCTAGTGTCGTATCCTGCGGGATAAAGCTTGGGATCTCACGCCCCTTTGGCAAATGCTTAGGATCAATATCCTTGATATTGACCACCACCGAAGAGCACCCCGCATATAAAAAAAGCGCGAAAAAACCTATCACAACGATATTTGTGCTGCTAAAAATATATTCGCTTAAGACACTCATAATTTGCCTAGATTCTATATTTTCACTTCCCCAAAGGTCTGCTCAAGTTTCTTGCCAAAATCGCTCATAAAACCCTCGCACGAACGCATACCGCTCAAAATCACCACCCAAGAAACATAAATCCAAAGCATCAAAAATAGCAAAATCGAAATCTGTCCATATATGCTTTTGTAGGTTTGGTTATAAAACACATAATACACAAAGCCCCATTTGGTGATAAGCCACACGATAGTGGTGCCAAGACTTGAGAGCAGCAGAGGGAAAAAGTGTAGGGCTTTGTTTGCTGAAATTTTAAAAAGCACAAAAAACATACCCCAAGTGATGAAATAAGGCAGAATCTTAAACAACAAACTGAAGTCTGCCACATCGTTCAAAAACCGCTGCACCTCGCCGCTAAAATAAATCGAGAGTGCAAGCGAAATAGGAAACAAAGTAATCATCGTCCAATACACCACGACAGAATCAAAAAATTTGCGCGGACTTGAATTAAACACCTTAGCGGTTACATATTCGAAGTTGCGAAAAAACAAAATCGAAGTGATAAGCACATACACAAGCCCCATTGTCCCAAGCTTAGAGCTGTTTTGCAAAAATGTATCAAGGTATTGGGAAAAGGTATCGGTGTTGGTGGGCAGGAGATTTGAGAGGATCAGCTCTTTGAGCTCTAAGATCTCATCTTGAAACTGCGGGAGATGCAAAAGAATCGAAAAAAATATCAGCAACATCGGAATAAGCGCGAAAATCGTATAAAAACTCAGCGAAGCAGCATAGATAAGCTGCTGATCAAAAAATCGATAGATTCGCTTGCCTTCAATCCTCGCTTTGCGCACAATCGTCTTGGTATCGCTATTTTTTAGCCACTCCCAGCTTTGTTTTTTCATCGGCGTTAGTGGCAACTCGTCGCGGCGACATAGCCATAAGAAAGTATGCGCTCCACATCTCTTTTGGGTGCTTCGCCTTTAGTCGTGAGATAATCCCCCAGCACCACTGCGTTGATCCCGCATTCAAAGAGATTCTTTTGATCCTCGCCAAAGATATGCTCGCGCCCACCAGCGATCATCAAGCGCGTTTTGGGCAAAAACTCCCGTGCCAATGCCACGCAATCAAGTGCTTCTTCCTTGCTAAGCTTCGGTGCATCTATGGGTAGATTCGGGTTTGCGATGTAGAAATTAATCGGGCTAGAATGAGGGGTGAGAATCTGTAGTGTTTTTAGCATATCGATTCTATCTTCCCAGCTCTCCCCTAGTCCGAAAATCCCGCCAGAGCACAGCCCAAGCTCGGCTTTGAGTGCGTTTTCACAGGTTTCAAACCGCTCATTCCAAGTGTGCGTGCTGCAAATATGCGGGAAGAAATTTTTAGAAGTTTCAAGGTTATGGTTGTAGCTATCCACGCCATTTGCCTTGAGGTATTTGAGCGAATCCACATCTGCACGCCCACAGCACGCGATGATATGCAGCCCCAAATCCGCCTCTTTGATCGCCCTTGCGGCTTGTGCGATATACTCACATTTTTTAGAATCTAACCCACGCCCAGAGGTTACTAGACAAAACCCCAGTGCGCCATATTCTTTGAGAGAGCGCGCTTCTTGCAAGATAGATTCTACAGGCTTGTTTTTGTATGTGGGGATATTAGTATGATAGTGCGAAGACTGCGTGCAGTATTTACAATCCTCCGCACAATTCCCGGAAGTCACATTGCAAATAGAGCATAAAAAAATTTCCTTCATTACATTCCTTTTTTGTAGATGAGATTCTGTATTTGGTTGGCGATTTTCATTGCGTTTTGTCCATCAATCTCATTGGGTGCGATTTCATTTTTAGACATACTAAGGGGGGTGGCTGCATTCGCGCGGCACATATTACTAAAATCTAGGAGCTCTAGCAACAGTGCCTCCTGCGGGCGCACCTCGATACTCTCACTGCGTGATGATATGGAGATATTGTGCATATGCTGCTCAATAGTTTGCTTATTGACAAGCACTTCTTTGCTCAACAGATTGCAATCAATATACATATCCTCGCAAGTTGCAGTGATTTGGCGGATTCTCTTCTCGGTGATGCGCGAAGCAGTGATTGTGCTAAACGCGCCATTTTTGTGCGTGATGATCGCGCGGGCGTATTCTATCATACCATTGATGACCACGCCATGAGCCTGCACCTCACGCGCCTTACCATTAAAGAGCAAGCTAAGATCGATATCGTGAATCATCAGATCCATCACCACATCCACATCAGTGATACGATTGCTCATTTTGTTGGTGCGCACAAAATCGATACTAAAAATACGCGGTGAGTTTTTGAGCAGCTCACGCAGAGCAGCAATGGCTGGGTTGTATCGTTCGATGAAGCCCACTTGGATATGCAGATTTTTATCCCGCGCGGCATCGACGATGATTTGCGTGCTATCAAGCGTATCGGTTAGAGGCTTTTCTACAAAGATATTTTTGATGTGATCACTCACTTTTTGGATATAGTCAAAATGCGTGAAAGTGGGCGTGACGATAATCACACCATCACTATTTGCCAGCGCGTCCTCTAGCTCACTCTCATCTTTGAGCGCATACACATCAAATTCTTTTGCGCTCTTTTCTAGCAGCTCTTTATTCACATCATAGATGAAGCTCACCTCCACATTTTTTAAGAGATTGAGATTGCGCAGGTGGTTTTGCCCCATTTTGCCAATGCCAAGAAGTCCGATTTTGACGATTTTACGATCCATAAACACCACCTTAGCCAAGCACCGCACGAAGAGATTCTATAATATAACCCTGCTCCTGATCACTCAAAAACGCGCTAAAGGGGAGCGAAAAGATCTCGTTTGCCACTTTCTCACTCACAGGAAAATCCCCCTTAACATAGCCTAGATAGGCAAGAGATTCTTGCAAATGTAGTGGCAGCGGATAATGCACCGCAGTAGGCACACCTCTAGCCTGCAATGCCTCCAACACCGCTTCGCGACCCCCACCACATACTCGCACTGAATACTGCGCATACACGCTCGTGCGATCTTGTGGAATTGTAGGTAAAATCAGAGTTTTGGAGTTGAGATGACAGAGATTGTCTGTGTAGATTCTAGCAATTTCTTCGCGTTTGGCGATTTCCTCGCGGAAGTGTTTAAGCTTGACACCAAGCACCGCACACTGGATAGAATCTAAGCGCCCGTTGAGCCCGATGTATTTATGGATATAGCGCCCGATTTGTCCGTGATTGAGTATAGATCCGATTTTAGAATCTAACTCTTCATCGCCGCAAAACACCGCGCCCCCATCGCCATAGCACCCTAATGGCTTAGAGGGGAAAAAGCTCGTCACGCCTATGTGAGAGAGATTGCACGAATATCTGTTTTTGTAAGTCGCCCCAAAGCTCTGGCACGCGTCCTCGATCACTGCGAGATTATGGGCTTTGGCTATGGCATTGATCGCGTCCATATCCGCAGGCAGTCCATAGAGGCTCACAGGTATGATCGCCTTGGTGCGTGGTGTGATGGCAGATTCTATCTTGGCAGGATCGATGTTATAAGTCGCCTCATCGATATCCACAAACACCGGCTTGGCACCCAAAAGCGCGATCATCTCGGCAGTCGCAATAAAAGTAAAAGGCGTGGTGATCACCTCATCGCCCCTTTGAATCCCAAGTGCCATAAGCGCGATGAGCAACGCGTCCGTGCCACTAGATATTGCGCGTGTATATCGCGCACCACAAAATGCGCTTAGATCAGATTCTAATGCACCCACACTTGGACCCATAATGTATGCACTAGAATCTAGCACTTCAGCTATCGCAGTATCGATCTCGCTTTTGTAAGCCTTGTATTGTGCCTTGAGGTTGATAAATTGTATATCCATAGCCTGCCTTACATTCGCAAATTTTGGGAAATTCTACCAAAAAAATATTTAAAGTTTTGTCTTATGTCCGATTTAGCTTGTAACTTGCACAAGGAAGTGTAAGAAAACACATAAAGGAGTATATCATGGCTTTCCAAGTCAATACCAACATCAATGCACTCAACGCGGCGGCTCAAGGAACATTTACCCAATACAATATGAAAAACTCACTTGAAAAGTTGAGTTCTGGTCTTAGGATTAACAAGGCAGCAGACGACTCTTCAGGTATGACCATTGCCGATAGTTTGCGCTCTCAAGCAAGTGCGCTAGGTCAAGCTATCAGAAACACAAACGATGGTATGGGGATTATCCAGATTGCCGACAAAGCGATGGACGAGCAACTAAAAATCCTAGACACAATCAAGGTCAAAGCGGTGCAAGCTGGACAAGATGGACAATCTACTCAATCTCGTCAAGCTATCCAAGCAGACATCAAGCGCCTTATTGAAGGTTTGGACAACATCGGTAATACCACTACTTACAATGGTATGGCACTACTCTCTGGTTCATTTACTAATAAAGAATTCCAAGTAGGTGCGTATTCAAACCAAACGATCAAAGCTTCTATTGGTGCGACGACTTCAAACAAAATCGGTCAAGTGCGCCTAGAGACAGGTCAAAATGTCACAGCTACTGGCGAAGTGAAGTTGAAATTTGTGAATGTCGATGGGGTCAATGATGTGGAGCTAGAATCTGTGAAGATCTCTTCTTCTGCTGGGACAGGCTTGGGAACGCTTGTAGAAGTTATCAACAAAAACTCAGACAAGACAGGTATCCGCGCGACTGCTAATGTGATCACTACTTCTGATGAAGCGATCAAAGCAGGAAGTCTAGGTGGTGTGATCCTCAATGGATTCTCAATCGGGGATATTATCGGTATCAAAGACAACGATAGCGATGGTCGTTTGGTACAAGCTATTAACGCCGCTACAATGGATACTGGTGTAGAGGCTTATACAGACAACCTCGGACGACTAAACTTGCGTAGCACTGATGGACGCGGGATTCAATTCTCTACCACAGGTGCGGTTGCTACACAACAACAAGGGCAAGGACAAGGACAAACACAAGCTGGTGTACTTGCTATAGAACATGTCAATGATGGTAAAAACATCACCGCAGCCCAAGGCGTAACAAATGGTGGTAACTGGAACCTTGGTCGTCTCTCAATGGTGAGAACTGACGCTAGGGATATTGTGGTAAGTGGAGTAGGCATCAGTGCGACTGGCTATGGTGCAGGTCAGATAGTCGCAGAAGAGACTGCAAACTTGCGTGATGTTACTGGTTCATTTGACAGAGATATCCGCTCGGCTTCTGGTGGTAACTTCAATGGTGTGCTTGTCAAAGAAGATCGTAACCTCGGTGCTGGTGTGACAAGCCTAAGAGGTGCTATGGTGGTGATGGATATCGCGGAATCTGCACAAAAGATCCTCGATAAAATCCGTGCTGACCTCGGTTCTGTACAAGGACAAATGGTGAGCACTGTCAATAACATCACCATCACTCAAGTGAATGTTAAAGCTGCTGAATCTCAAATCCGCGAAGTGGATTTCGCCGCTGAAAGCTCTGAATTTAGCAAGCTAAACATCTTGGCTCAATCTGGAAGCTACGCGCTTTCTCAAGCCAACGCAGTGCAACAAAATATCCTAAGACTTCTCAACTAGCCTTAAGATACACGCCATTTGCCTCTGGCAAGTGGTGGCACTCACTTCTCTCATACTTTTTGCCTAGCTTCTTAATATTTTGCTTTTTCTCTTTATCATACTTTGCTTGTTTGCACGCATATTTCGCTTACAGATTCAGATTCACAGCTCACGCAAACGCGGCAAGATTTTCAAAAACCGAAAAATTAATAAAAAACTTTAAAGAAAGAAAAACTTGTGATAAAAAACGGGAGATCTGATTTAGGAAATTTGAAGAGATTCAAAAATGGTGGCTTGAGGCGGAATCGAACCACCGACACGAAGATTTTCAGTCTTCTGCTCTACCGACTGAGCTATCAAGCCACATCTAAGATTTGGTAAGATTTAAGAAGCAAAACCGCAATTATATAGCATAGAGTTTGAAAAAATGCTTAAACCCTATATGCACAACTAGCTCCAGACAAATCAGACAGAATCTAACATACGCAACATGCGCACGCACTTGAATTTTATCACATCTTTGTGTATAATCTACGCTTTAGTTCCAAACACCTCTACCCAAAGGATCACAAATGACAAAAAAACTCATCGTCAGCATTATTGTTGTGCTAATAGCAGGGGCATTTGTGGGCTCGACTTTTTATATCAATAGTCTTAACAAAGCCCAATACGAGCAGGTCACACAGCTAGATATGAATAATCTCAAAGCAAGTGTCGCTTCCGCACTCAAGCCATTTTTTGAATCCCAAGGACTAGATTCGACCGTGCTACTTGATCTGGCAGAGGAGCTGGACATAAGCCTAGAAGCCTCACCTTATGTGAGTGGGTTTTTGCATTCAGAAGGCACATTGACACTCAAGCTCAAAATGCATGCACTTGATCCTCACACGCTAGAGGCACCCTCTAGCACGCTTTATATTGATGCGCGATTTTCTAATCTCCCTTTTGGCACTTCGGTGTTTTCCATCTCCTCACCAGATTCAGAGGTTAAAGAACTCTTTAGTGATGGCAAGATTGGCTCAATAGAGCTAAATGGCACGACTATAGCCCTGCGCCTTAGCGATGTGTTTATCCAAAGAGACACTTGGCGGGACACAAAAGATACGCTCTCACTCAAAGGTTTCTTACTCACCCTACACACTACCAAAGACTTCGCACTCAAAAGTGTGCTATTTACTATCCCCGAATTTTCCCTTGTAGAACGTGGGGATAGATTTGGATTCACAGATCTTGTCGTAGAGGGCTCATACGACACACCACTTGATCTCCAAACCTTGCTCAAATACACCACCGAGGGCGCGATACTCGCGGGCAAAAGTAGCGTAACACTACGGTCTCTTGAGGTCACATCTGGCATCAAACTCACACTTGATCGCTTCAGTGTCAAAGGTGTCGAGAAGCTTGGATCCTCTCCGGATCTCGGCGATATAGCGATGGATCTTGCATTCAAAAACCTTGTGATTGCTGACAACTTTCCTTACGCGTCAGAAGATCGCAAAAACCTCAAGAAGCTAAATTTCACAGACTTTAGTAGCACCCTAGAGATTCAAAACCTCCATAGATTCGTGATTGGATACCTAAACTCATTCAACGATCCCTACGCGTTTTTGCTCCGCTATGGCGAGGATTTTGAGCGCAAGATCCAAGCCATCTTTTCAAGCAACCCAAAACTAGCGATCAAAGATTCTTCATTCTTATTCAATGGCAAGAAGCTCACTTATTCCGGCAATGGGCAAATTACACCTGAATTTGGGGAGTTTAACTTCACTATTTCGAGCAAATTTTCCATCCAAGAGCTCTTAGATCAATACAAAGGCGTGGGGGATTTTGATACGATTATCGAGGGGCTTAGCGAGTATTTTATCAAGCAGGGAGATTCTGCCTATGGCACTACACTTAGATACCACGAGATCCACGATGGCGCACAGAGCTTCAAGGTCAATGATACAGTAATCTATCAGTCGCGGTATGAATCCCCAGACAATGCGGACGAGGAAACACTAGATGAACCAATACTTGATGAGGACGATCTCCAAGAGCTAGATTCTCAATCAAAATAAAGATGGGCACTAGGGTAGGGGGAGTTGTACTATGAAATTCCCTCTTTTCTTCCGTATCTCGCCTCAAAACAAGGCAAAACACATTTATTTTGAAAGCCTGAAGCAGGCTTCACGCAATATCAGAAATATGTTTAAAATCTGATGAGGGCTTAGTATCTGTCTTTGAAAGTTTAGATTCTAAAGTGCAGAATCTAGTCACACAGATTCAAAAACATATTCTAGAATCCAAACCCAAAGCAGAATTTAGAATCTACACCCCACCAAAGCGCACGCTAAATGTGCTACCTTCGCCAATCTTGCTCTTTAGATTCACGCTCGCGTTGTGGTAGTGTGCGACGGATTCGACGATAGAGAGTCCTAGCCCTGTGCCGCCTAGCTGCTTGCTACGCCCCTTATCGACACAAAAAAATCGCTCAAACACGCGTGATTGCGCATCTTTGGGTATCCCTACACCGCTATCACGTACCTCTAGTATCACGCCTTTTTCATGCTTGTGTAGCGCGATATGCACCGCACCATTTGGTTTGTTGTATTTGATCGCGTTATCGCACAGATTATACACGAGATTTTCGATGAGCTCGGCATTGCCCATAATTGTGCAGTCTTCAAGCTTGGTGCGAATGCTGATATGCTGCTTTTGGGCGATGAGCTTAAGGCGCTCTAGCACATTGTGGATAATGGCTTTGAGACTAAGCTTTTGCATAGGCAGGGTGTGGGCAAGATCGTGCTGTTCATCTAGGAATGAGAGCTTGAGCACTTCATCGATCATACAGAGCAGTCGCCCTGCTTCGCGTTCGATCTTGCCTACAAACTCGGAGATATCCTCCTGTGCCACAAGATTGTGGCTCATCATCTCGCTTGCGGCAAGGATCGCGGTAAGCGGGGTTTTGAGCTCATGAGTCACATTGGCACTAAAGTGCCGCTGCAGCCTTTGTGCTCTCTTTTGCGCGCTTAGATCCCGCACCAGCACCATAATACCCTTAAACTTTTTCTTAGAATAGATAGGACCAAACACAATCTCGCATTCTTTATGCGAAAACTCCAGCGTTTGGGGCGTGGAGCGTTCGGTTTTGAATCTATGGAGCAACGATAGTGTCTTTTGGAGCAAAAAGCTATCGGTGAGCTCATACACAGATTCTTTTGCGTCTTCAAAATATTTGCGCGCCCTTTTGTTAGCTAGCAGGATCTTGCCTTGTTTGTTGAGCAGCATTAGCCCATCGCTCATATTTTGGGCAAGGAGCAGGATTTGGCTTTGTTTTTGTTTGAGAATTTTGAGCTGATTTTTGATATTTCTGTGTTCTGTTTTGAGCTGCTGGACGAAAGGCTTTAACTCATCATAGGGGATTTTGCTAAGATTTTCGATCTTGATAGAGCGCAGGGGTGCGATGATAGAGCGCGTAAGGACTTTAGCGATAAAAAAGCTTAGCACCAAGCAGCCTAAAAACTCCAACCCAAAATAGGGCAAAAATCGCATAAACAAATCCTCAATCGTGCGCTTTTCGATCGCTAGGCGCAGGACTACTGATTGACCTCCTAGCTGTGCCATCGTGGCGAAATACAGCATATCGCGCTTAAGGCTATCAGAATAGCGCACGCTTTGGTCTTGTCCATTTTTGATCGCGTTTTGAATCTCTATGCGTTGGCTGTGATCCTCGTTGTGAGTTTCTTGGGAATGCGTATCATAGAGCACAGTGCCACTGGGCGTGATGAGTGTGATACGATAGGGGCTTGGGGCACTTGGCTGGGTGATGAGTGTATCTAGGTGGGGTTTTAGCGAGGTAACTTCTTGTTTAAGCGTATCAAAGGCTTGAGTCTGGAGGGAAGATTCTAACACGATGAGAAGTGCGAGGTTTGCCACTATGAGCAGGCTTGTGCAGCCAAAGAATATCGCACGAAAGATTTTTTGACGCATATTATTCCTTACCAAGCTTGTAGCCCACACCGCGTATGGTTTTTATCCGCTTGCCCCATTGTCCCAGCTTTTGGCGTAGGGTCTTGATATGCACATCGAGCGTGCGCGTCTGGGCGGTGTAGTGTTGTCCCCATACGATTTCTAAGATCTCTTCACGACTAAAGGATCGCTCTTTGTTTTTGAGCAAAATGCCTAGGAGTTCGAATTCTTTTAAGGTCAGATCGAGTGTTTTACCCTCAAGGACGACATGGTGCTTAGTAAAAGAAAACTCCAGCCCTTCAAAATATATATCTTCTTCATTGCGCTCAATTCGCCGTAGCATAGCGCGGATCCGCGCTAGTAGCTCCATTACCCCAAAGGGCTTGGTGAGATAGTCATCAGCTCCTAAATCCAAGCCCTTGACCTTGTCATACTCGCTGCTTAGGGCGGTGAGGAGGAGGATAGGGATATGGCGTGTTTTTGAGCTATTTTTGAGTTGTTGTAGCACTTCAAAGCCACTCATGCCCGGCAGCATCACATCAAGCACTACAAGGCTTGGGGATTGAATCTTACAAGATTCAAAAAACGTCTTGGCATTGCTAAAGCCCTGCGCCTCTATGCTCTGGGATCTAAGTGCATAGAGCACAAGCTCTAGGATAGATTCATCATCTTCTAAAACATATACCACTTTTCACACTCCTAACATCTCATAATTAGCCATAAAAGCTTTGTTTATCGATCGGCTGGTATGAATCCAGTCTCGCTCCGCTGCGCGATCATACACTCCATTTTTTAGCAAGATTCTAAAACTCTTGGTGTCGCCGCGTTATTAATGAGATTTGGGGTAAGACCTTTTTTATAAACCAAACGAGATTCTACCATCTTGTTGCAAGAACTTCGCTCTTGTTTCTCGCTATTTTTGCGCATTATAGCTAGGAATCACCCAAATTTTCCCTCAATATAATCTTGAGTTTTCTTATCCTTTGCCTTGCTAAAAATCTTTTTAGTCTCATCAAACTCTATCATCTCTCCTAGTAGGAAGAATGCCGTTTTATCGGAGATTCTATGTGCTTGCTGCATATTATGTGTAACGATGATTATGCTAAATTCTTTTTTGAGTTTAGCGATGAGTTCCTCGATTTTAAGCGTAGAGATGGGGTCTAGCGCACTTGTGGGCTCGTCCATCAAAATCACCTCGGGATTTATCGCAATCGTGCGCGCGATACATAGCCGCTGCTGCTGCCCACCACTTAGGGAGAGCGCGCTTTTGTGCAGCCTGTCCTTGACATCTTTCCACAGCCCCACATCTTTTAGAGACTCCTCCACGATAGAATCTAGCTTGGCTTTATTTTTCACCCCGTGTGTTTTGGGACCAAAGGTGATATTGTCATAAATGCTCATCGGGAAGGGATTTGGCTTTTGAAACACCATACCCACCTTTTTGCGCAAATCATTAACATCGTATTTTTTATAGATATTATCCCCGCGAAAGAGAATCTTGCCCTTTATCCTGCAGCCCTCGACAAGATCGTTCATACGATTAAGACTTTTGATAAAGGTGCTCTTCCCACAGCCACTCGGACCGATAAAGGCGGTTACATCGCCCTTGTAAATATCCATATTGATATTTTTTAGCGCGTGAAAATCGCCATAGAAAAGATTCATATCCTTGATACTAAAGATAAGCTTTTTATCCATTTGTGCTCCTTATGCTTTTGTGAGTTTTTTGGCGACTATGTTTGAGATGAAATTAATCCCAAGCACGATGAGGATGAGCACCATCGCCGTGCTATAGGCTTGATTGATATGCAAGCCCTCACTAGAGATGATATACATATGCACGCTCAAAGTCCGTCCAGAATCTAGCATACCAGCTACCTTTGCTACACTTGCGGAAGTATAGATCAGGGCGGCAGATTCTCCCACGATCTTGCCGATACCTAGTATCACACCCGCCACGATCCCCGGCGTCGCTGCGGGCAGCACGATAGAAAAGATTGTGCGCAGTTTCCCAGCCCCAAGGGCGAAACTCGCCTCACGATAACTTAATGGCACAGCGAGCAATGCCTCCTGTGAGCTACGCAAGATAAGGGGCAAGATCATAATGCTAAGCGTGAGACACCCAGCCAATAGGCTATAACCAAGCCCGAAATAAATCACAAACGCCAGATAGCCAAAGAGCCCATACACGATAGAGGGGATTCCCACGAGTGTTTCAGTCGCCACAGCGATAATACTTAGAATCTTAGAATCTTTCCTGCCATATTCGTTTAAGAAAATCGCGCCCAAAATTCCTAGCGGCATAGCAATGAGCAGTGAGATGGCTACTATTGTGAGTGTGTTGATAATGGCGGGCGTCATCGAGACATTTTCTGAATTATACTCCCATGCGAACAAATCTAGATTGAGATACGCAATGCCCTTGATAAAGATAAAGCCCATAAGCAGAGCAAAAACTCCTAGCACAGCGATAATAGAAAGTCGCATGGCAAGATAGAGCAGAAGCGAAATCATATCCTTTTTGCGTAAGTCTTGCCACCATGTCGCGCTAGATTCTCTAAGATTCTTAAGTCGTTTAATTTGCCTATATCTCATACGCGCTCCTTTTTGAGCACATTAAAGCTCACATTGATAAGCAAAATAAAGACAAATAGCACCACGCCATTAGCGATAAGCACATCGCGATGCAAGCCCTCTGAATAGCCCATCTCCATAACGATATTGGTCGTCAAAGTCCGCACTCCATCAAGCACACTGCTTGGAATCTGTGTTTGATTGCCCGCGACCATTATCACCGCCATAGCCTCACCAATGGCTCTACCTACGCCTAAAATCACACTAGCTAAGATTCCAGACTTCGCTGCTGGCAATGCCGCAAAAAACACCGCTCTCTCCTTGCTAGCTCCCAATGCCAATGCCCCCTCATAATAGCTCCTAGGCACAGAATCTATCGCGGCTTTGGAGACTAAAATAATCGTAGGAAGCACCATAATAGAGAGGATTATCGCAGCTGCTAGCACACTTTTGCCCGAAATCCCAGAAAATATATCCGAGAGAAATGGCACGATGACAACAAGCCCAAAAAACCCATATACCACGCTAGGGATAGCCCCTAAAAGTTCCACAGCAGGAAGTAAGAATCTTGCAACCTTAGGTGGGCAAAACTGCGAGAGATACACAGCACTTAGCACCCCCAAAGGCACACCAATGAGTATAGCAAGAGCAGTTACATACAGACTGCCCACAATCATTGGCAAGATCCCAAAAATCTCCTCTGTGGGATACCAATCCAGCCCAAAAAGGAAGTCAAACACACCGATTTGGTGCATAGTAGGGAGGGCATTGCTAAACAAAAAGAGGCAAATCATCGCTACTGCAAGGATAGAGACCATCGCACAAAAGGCAAATAAAGAGGCAAAGAATTTTTCTTTGAGTTGTGTTTTTGAGTAGGATTTTAGTGTTTTAAAGACTGACAAATAAACCTCCTTAAAGCATCAAATTATAGAATCTGCACTTAGGCTTTGTAATCTTTTCATCGCTCTTTGTGATATATCTTAGCTGTTTAGATTCTAATAAGCTATTAGGTGAGAAAAGATTCTAAAACCTAAGGGCTAGAGCATAAGCTAGAGCCCTTGTGGGTGCTCTTGTGCTTATGTTATTGCACTTCTTTTTTTACTGCACTTCTTCCCATTTGGTAATCTCACCCATAAAGATTTTTTTGACATTCTCTTTTGAGATAGAATCTAGGGCATTATCTTTATTGACGATCACTGCTAGTCCATCTATGGCAAGCACCTGCACGATTAGTCCCTTTTTGATTTCAGATTCTTTAACCTCACGAGAGACCATACCGATGTCGGCTATGCCATCAAGCACGGAGTTTATCCCTGTGGTAGAATCTGATTGTAAAATCTCTAAGGTAGCGTTTGGATTGACTGCTTTGTAGCTTTCAGCAAGTTTTTCCATTAATGGTGTTACCGAGCTAGACCCAGCGATGACAAGCTTGCCACTTGGCTTTTTGGAGCTAAATTTAGAATCTTTATTAGCGATATAGCCCGCCTTTTCTATTACCGCCTTTGCATTCACCGCATAGCCCAAAAAGTCCGTAGCCAGCGCAGAATCTTTGCCCTCTTTGGTTACGACATTAAAGGGGCGAGAGATTTTGTAGCTTTTGTTGTTGATATTCTCCACACTTGGGGCTACTCCATCGACTTTGAGAGCCTTTATCGTATCATTGAGCGAACCTAGTGAGATGTATCCGATAGCATTTTTGGAGTTGGCTATACTTGTTATCATCACACCTGTGGAGTTAGTAACCTCTGCTTTTGTCGTGGTGGCGTCAATCTTTTTGCCTTTGACTTCTTTTTGGATTCCAAAGATTTCTACAAATGCACCTCTTGTGCCAGAGCCCATTTCACGCGAAATAGGGTGAATCGTATCTGCCAAAAGTATGTTTGCGCTAAGACTTAGTCCCGCGATTATGCCTACTGCCAATTTTGTGAAAGGGTGTTTTTTCATCGTATTCTCCTTGTAGTTTGAAATACGAGGACATTATAAAGGGGGTGTGTAAAATCTGTGAGTAGAGATTGTAAAATATTTGTAAAGTTTGGATTTAAATACCAAACGCACACGCAAAATTATGTAAAAAATCTAAAACACATATTGTATTTTAAAAATTTTGTGATAGAATCTCGCATTTGTTTTTATTAATGTAACAAGATTCACAAGGGGTGCGCCATCATTACATTACAGCAGATTCAAAAAACCTATCCCAACGGCTTTTGTGCGCTCAAAGGCATTGATTTAGAAGTCCAAGAGGGTGATATAATGGGGATCATCGGCTATTCTGGTGCGGGCAAAAGCACGCTCATACGCATCATCAATCGCCTAGAGGAGCCAAGTAGCGGAAGTGTGAATATCGGGGGCGTGGATATGCTAAGCCTCACGCCCAAAGAGCTCCAAAAGCAGCGACAAAAAATCGGTATGATTTTCCAGCATTTCAATCTCCTAAGTTCTCGCGATGTGTTTGGGAATGTCGCCTTTGCCCTTGAAATCGCCAAATGGAGCAAAAATGACATAAAAGCGCGTGTGCTAGAGCTATTAGAGCTTGTGGGGCTAAAGGAGAAGGCGCATTTTTATCCAAGTCAGCTTAGTGGGGGGCAAAAGCAGCGCGTGGCGATCGCTAGAGCGTTAGCAAATCACCCCAAGATTCTATTATGCGATGAAGCCACAAGTGCGCTAGATACCAAGACGACCAAGTCTATCCTAGCACTGCTCAAAGAGCTCCAATCCAAGCTCTCACTCACCATCGTGCTTATCACACATCAGATCGAAGTCGTGCAGCAGATTTGTAATAAAGTCTGTGTGATCAGCGAGGGTGCGATAGTCGAGCGGGGCAATGTGGAGGAAGTGTTTGCCAATCCGCAGCAAGATATCACCAAAGAGCTTATTTCGTTTTTGCCCAAAGATGAACGCGAGGTCGTGGCGCACTTGGCAGATTCTCATAATGTCTATCGTATCATTTTCACCGGACCAAACGCGCAAAATCCGCTCATCAGCCAAGCGATTAAGCAGTTTGATATAGATGTGAATATCCTAAGTGGCTCTATTGAGGAGTTTAATGCTAAGGAAGTGGGGCATTTGGTTGTGAAATTTTTGGGCGCGCACGCAGATATCGCACGCACACTAGAGTGGCTGCAAGTTCAAGGCGTGACTATCCAAGCGATGTGAATCTAAGTGGTGAATCTATATATTTAAGGAAGGCGGGATCGTGGTATGAAAGAATTTTTGCGCGCAGGCGATAGGGTCTTTGAGGATATTTTGCACGCGCTTTTTGGCAATGATTTGATGTTTTTGCTGATGAAGGGATTATGCGAGACGATATATATGGTGGGATTTTCGATTGTGTTTGCGGTGATTTTTGGCTTGCCTCTTGGGGTGCTGCTCACGCTTACACGCGCAGATTCTATCAAGCCTATGCCGCTGCTTAACAAAACGCTTGGCTGGGTGGTCAATATGGTGCGTTCCTTTCCTTTTATGGTGCTCATCATTGCGCTATTGCCGATATTTCGCTATCTCATCGGCATTAGCACGGGTTCATCAGCAGCAATCGTGGCACTTAGTATCGCGGCGATCCCTTTCATCGCGCGACTTTTTGAGGGTGCGCTGCTAGAGGTTTCAAAGGACTTGGTGGAAGCCACGCAGAGTATGGGCGCAAACACTTGGACGATCATCAAAATGATGCTTAGTGAATCCAAACCCGCACTTATCAATGCTATCGTGATCACATCTGTGAGCCTCGTGGGGTATTCTGCGATGGCTGGGATCGTGGGTGGGGGCGGACTCGGGGATTTGGCGTATCGTTTGGGCTTTAATTCTTTTAGAGAAGATGTGCTCATATACGCGGTGCTCATCACGATGGTGCTCGTGCAAGTGGTGCAGAGCAGCGGCGATCTCATCGTCAAGGCTTTGCGAAAACATCGCTAGAATCTAAATCTAATAAAAGGAGTGCGTATGCGATATATATTGAGTGTGATAATGCTAAGTGTGGCATTGTTTATGAATGCGTGTGGCGGAGATAAGAATGGTACAGAATCTACGCAAGATTCTCAAAACGCGCAAAAGGGAGGCTCTAGCCTCGTTGTGGGGGCGACCCCCGTGCCGGCTTCAGAGATTTTGGAGTTTGCTAAGCCGTTGCTAGCCAAGCAGGGCGTGGATCTACGCGTGCAGGTTTTTACCGACTATGTGATGCCAGATGTCGCGCTTGATGATAAGAGCAATGACGCCAATCTCTATCAGCACAAGCCTTATATGGAGGCGCAAAATGCCCAGAGGGGCTTTAAACTTGTATCATTAGCACCGGTGTATGTCGTGCCGCTTGGGTTTTATTCCAAAAAATACGCAAGTGTGCAGGAGATCCCAAATGGGGCGGATATAGCGATCCCTTCAGATAGCTCAAATCTTGCGCGTGCGCTTATTTTGCTCCATGATTTTGGGGTGATTAAGCTCAAAGATCCTAGCAATCTTGCCGCGACTATAGAATCTGATATTTTAGAAAATCCTAAGAATCTACGATTTAAGCCCATAGAGGCGGCGGCATTGCCTAGGGCGTTGCCCACGCTTGATGGTGCAGTGATCAATGCCAATTATGCCCTACAAGCTGGAATGAGTATCAAAGAAGCTTTTTTCCACGAAAATGAGAAATCCGAGTATGTTAATGTGCTCGTCGCACGCGAGGACAATAAGGACGATGAGCGCATTACCAAGCTAAAGGAGGTGCTATTAAGCAAAGAGGTGGCGGATTTTATCCTAGAGAAATATAAGGGTGAGATAATCCCTGTGAGCGGTAAATAACACAACACAAAGGAGAGTATATGAAGTTAAAGCATTTAGTATGGGCGTTTGCCCTAGGTGCGGTGGTGTGGCTTAGCGGCTGTGGTGATGAGAATGCCAAGGCGCAACAGGAGGGCACACTAGAGCTAAGAGTAGGGGCTACTCCGGTGCCTCATGCCAAGATTTTGGAGATTATCAAAGAGGATCTACAAAAAGAGGGCATTCGGCTCAATATCGTGGAGTTCTCAGACTATGTAACGCCAAATCTAAGTCTTAATGATGGGAGTTTGGACGCGAATTTTTTCCAACATAAGCCGTATTTGTATGATATGAATAAAGAGCGCAAGCTTGATCTAGTCGCAGTGGCGGATATCCACATAGAGCCTATGGGCTTTTATTCGGCTAAGCTGCATGATATCACAGCACTAGCACAAGGTAGCACGATCGCTATCCCAAACGATCCGACTAATGGCGGACGCGCACTGATATTGCTCCACAACAAAGGGCTTATCACGCTCAAAGATCCTAGCAATCTCGCTAGCACACAGGCTGATATCATCGAAAATCCAAAGGATCTCAAAATCGTCTCTGTGGAGGCTGCGCTCCTGCCGCGCATCGTCAAAGAATACGATGGTGCGGTGATAAATAGTAATTTTGCGCTGCCAGCGGGATTTACCTCAAAAGATGCGCTTGTGATCGAAGATCGAAGCTCACCCTATGTCAATGTGCTCGTTGTCAAGGCTGCTAACATCGACAATCCGCAGATTCTAAAGCTCAAAAAAGCACTCCAAAGCCCTAAGGTAAAGGAATTTATCGAAAAAACCTATAATGGCGAACTCGTGCCGGTGTTTTAGTTTGGCTGTAGATTCTCTCTTTGTTTGGTGCGAGTTTTATTATTACAAAATTTGTGCGTTGCTCGGCTGGAATGAATCCAGCCTTGCCCTGATCACGCGGATATACACAGAATCTGAAGTGAGATTCTAGATTGTTTAGTTTCTAGCGCGTCAGGAACGCAGTGTGGGAGACATATTATCTAGCACAATCCACCTGCTCCATAGTTTTGTTTGTCTTGTATTTTTGATCTAGTATGTCCTACATCGTTGTTTGTCTGATAGTGTGCAAGTCTTAGATTCTAAATCCCAAAAATCTGTATAAAACTTACTCGCCCTTAATCCCAAATGCTCACTCACAAAATCCTTTTCATTGGTAGAAAACACCATAATGCAGCCGCCATTTGCGATATATTCTTGTGCAAGCTTCGCGCTTTTTTCGTCTTTGAGTGCGCTGGTGTGAGTGGCTACCATAGGGACACTAAGCTTTTTGGCTAGCGCGAAGTCTTTGGTGGAGAGCATTGGGTATTTGATACCTTCTTTGCGGGTTTTGTAGTAGGCATTAAGCCCAAAGACTTCGACTAAGATTCTATTTTGGAACTCAAGCTGCGTGGCGATAGCCTCAAAATCATTGAGCTTGTCGGTTACTAAAAATACCTGTGGGTTTTGTAAGAAAATTTCATTGATAGAATCTCGCACAAGTGGGGTAAAAACTCCATGAATCTTGGCTTGATTGATGTAGTCTTTGGTCGGTGGAGTGTTGGATTGTGCCATATCTTTAGGTGCATTGGTGATACCATAAAAATATTTATAATCATGTGCGCCAAATATCTCTCCATCGCTATCTAGCATCAAATCCAGTTCGATAAATGTGTAGCCCTTAGCGATACTTTGTAGCAGTGCTTCTTTGGAGTTGGAATATGTGTAGGTCTTGCCCTCATATGTGATCGCTCCGCCAGCGTGTGCGATGAAGTTTTGTGAATCTCCTAGGTCTTTACTAGAGGGGAATACGCATTTCTCATGTGCGGATTGAATTTGTCGTGCTATATCGTGGTATTGTGAATCTACCTTGTGTGTTGTTAGGAGGTTATGTAAGTCTTTTGTCGCGATGTATTTGCTATACCCCCCCCCTATAAGCACTAGCACAACGCCTATTATGCCAACGATGATGGATTTTCTTTTCATTTCTTCTCCTTTAGTTTGGTTTTGTTGAGATTCCAAAATCCCTCATAGATTTTTGAGGGTGCTTTGAGCCCATTGGCGAGATTTTGCTCTCCTAGAGATTCTAGGAGTGTTTAGGAGTGCAGCGGATTGCGCCCTAGTCCGAATTTTTCGATAGAGATCCCAATGGATTCTAAGAAAAGCAACGTGACATCAAAATGGCTGATTAATCTATTTTTGAGTCTCTCTTGTGGGAAATGTGTGTTGATAAAGGCATTATAAATCCCGCGCTTTGCTTGTGGCGGGAAAAATTGTTTCATGCTTTTGTGATCGCCTAAGATGATGATACTTGTATTGTCTTTGAATCTCGAGCTCTGCACCCATGAGACAAAATCGTTGATGATTTTATCCGAGCAGCGCACGGCGTTTTGAAAGGTTTTTTCAAAGCCTTGGCAGTATTGCGTATCCACAAAGCCATTGGGGTGGTGGGTGTCCATCGTGGAGATATAGAGCGCAAAAGGTTTAGAATCTGTATAGGCTTGCAAGTAGTCTTTGGCAAATTTAAAGATTACAGAATCTTTTATGCCCCACATACCTTTGAAGTCTCCTTGGAGTAGTTTGTGTTCTTCGAAGTATTTGTAATCACGCATTTGTATCTGGTGGCTAGTGAAAAATCCCCTAGTCGCAGCGAAATCCGCTGATGTGCCTTGAAACATCACTTGCGTATAGCCTAGTGAATCTAGCACATCGCCCAGACACAGGGCAGAGTGTAGGTAGTATCTTGCTACATTGTCGTTGTAGCCGATTTTGTAGGGGAGTTGGGTTTGGGGGATTGCGCAGTTATAAGAGATAAGCGCAGCTATCGTCCAGCCCGTGCCTATGGTTTGAGTAAGACCACCTAGTGTATGTGTAGGGCTGAAATTGTCATACTCAAGTGCTAGCTGTGTGAGATTGGGGATAAGCTCGCCAAATGGCGCGTATGTGTCTGCCCCCCCCCCCAATTCCTATAGGAGCACTTTTGGCGCTATAGGTGGATTCCATAGATTCAGCAAAGATCACGATGAGATTGCGTGGATTTTGGAGATTGGCAAACTGCGTGGCGATCTCTTGGAGCGGTGGGTTGGCATAATGTGTCTCATAAAAAGTGCCATATGCCTTGGAGGAGTTTTGCGCGATGAAATCCCTAATCTGAAATCTTTGATCCACAAACTTCGTGGCAAACACGATAAGCCCTAAGCACGTCACCACGCGCAACGCAAATGTGTGTTTTTTGCCAAAGTTAAGTGATTTAGCAATGAGTGTATATAGTGTCTTAAGAGTGTGGATAACAAAGTGCCATAGTCTAGAGATGCTCCTAATCCACACAGGCACAGGTATGCTCAAAATCGCGCTTAGCAGGATACTTGGCATAAGGCTCTTGAGCATAAAAGACTTGATAAATATAGGATCTGTATCGGTGATGGGATATTGGATATGGAAGAGAATCTGGGCTATCTGCACTTCTGCGCCAAAGGTCTTTTTGATCCATATCGTGGTGAAAATCAGCAAAAACGCTAAGAAAAAGCTCACAAAAAGTGCGCAAAAAATAAGAAGTCGCTTGTATGGCATTAAGATCCTTAGAAAAAAGTGTGATGTAACAAAAGATAATATGGCAGAGAGGAAGGGATTCGAACCCTCGAAGGCTTGCACCTTACACGCGTTCCAGGCGTGCTCCTTCAACCACTCGGACACCTCTCTACATAAGGGCGACATTATGCCCACAACAGCTTTAAAAGATTCTTAGCTGTGTGTAATCTCACGCCAACCCCCAACGGATTTACAAAAACATACTACCATTTGTGCCAATTTTCACAAAAGGATTCTGTATGAAAGCAAGTCAAATCATTCTCTGTGTGTGCATGTGTATTAGCCTACTAGGTGCTAAAGATTTGCAGGTAAGTGCCACAGGCTCCACACAAGAAGAAGCCAAAAACAACGCCCTCCAAGAACTCTCCCAAAGTATCGCTGTGCAGGTGCGCACGCATAATGAGATAAAGCAGGTGCGTATCGATGATGCCACCACAGAGGAGATCACTAGCCACATCACTTTAGAATCTAGCACGCAGTTTATCAATCCTAAAATCACTTTAGAAAAGCGCTCCAGAGATTTATACGAAGCGAGTGTGCTCATCGATAATCCCAAGGACTATCACGATGCGACACAGAAGCTAAGTCTAGAGATCGATGCGCTAGGGGTAGGTGTAGATGCACCTATCACGCAACGCGATCTCAAAGAGAGAATCTATAAACTTGAAAATATCCTCACCCAATACAAGCTCTATCAAGCATACGCGCAGGTACTCATCGCAATGGGCGAGGAGGTGAGGCATTTCCCTACGCAGAGTATGGCGTATTTTGCGAGTAAATATGCTTCAATCGACCCCCATATGTTTGAGCAAAAAGTCACGCCAAAGGAGGTGAGCACAAGTAGGAGCTATCACTATAAAGACGGGTATGGTTCAAACGCTGGGCTGCTTGCAGCGATCAAGGCTAATGATGTAGATGGCGTGTATTCTGCACTCAAAAGTGGGGTCAATCCCGACATAATGGATGACTTTGGTAATACCGCGCTGATTTTGGGGATTACGAATGCAGAGATTGTGACACTGCTCCTAGAGTTTGGCGCTAATCCCGATGAGGTCAATAACGAGGGCTACACGCCACTTATTTTTGCTAATGATCCAAGCATTAGTGCCAAGACTTGCGCGAGCATACAGGTGCTTTTAGCGCACAAGGCTGATCCAAACCACACCATCGAGATAGATCGCACCAAAATCGTGCCTATTATGCACTTTTATGAGAAGCATAGACCGGGATTGCAAGGTGAGTTTTGGGAAAAGCAGGGGCAGGTGTATTGCGACAAAAGCGAGGTGGTGAAGCTTTTTGTCAAATCTGGAGCTAATGTCAATGAGCGCGATGACCACGCACGTGGTATCCTCACGCTTGCAACAACATATGATGATATAGATCTTGTACGGTTTTTGTTGGATTCTGGTGCGAGGGTGTATCCTAGGGAAGATCGTGGCAACTCCAACACAAGTGCTGGCAAGAGTATTCAGATGTTTTTGGACGATGCAGTGAAAAAAGGCAAGGTGTGGGAACCTAGATAGGATTCTTGTGGGTATTGGGCTTTTTAAAGAAACTTCGTTTTAGTAATTTTAGAAATTCAGCTTGTGCGTATGCACGACCAACGGGAGTAAATCCCAGCGGACAATTTTTAAATGAGTGCAACGGCTGGGCTTGAGGTCATTACCACTAAGGTAACTCCCTCTCCTTGCAAGGATCATAGGTTACTTTGGATTTTTCCACAGCATTACGGGCTTGGATTTTATCCCCCAAGATTTTGGGCAGTTTTCTTGAATCTCAAAAACAATCGAACAATCAAGATTAAATGGATCCTCTCGCAAATCAAGCGTCCTGCCTTGTGTAGGCAAGATCTCGGTATTGTTGTTCGCGCCGATGTCATTAGTGATGAGCGCGTATTTGAATCTGGGTAGGATCGTGATAAATTCTTTGATCTTAGCGATGGGGAGGTGCTGGAGCACATCTTTGCATATCAGTAGATCCGCGCTAGGGAGCTTGCTAAAGTCCCCATCATAGAGATGAAATGAGATGTTGTCCTTGCTATAACGTGGTGTGTTGGCATTGATCACGAAAGAAGCGACATCAAAGCCCTGATAGGTGATCCCGCTAAAATCGATGTTTTTGGAAAACTGCCAGTCCCCACAGCCCGCATCGACAATGCTTGTGATATTATGGGTTTTAAAAAACTCTTGTAAGAATGCCACATAGTCTCGGCAGAGATTCTCATTTGATCCGCTGCCAGAGCCAGAGCCCCAGTAGTTGGTCTCATACACCACATCAAAGAGGGTATTGAGATTGTTGGCAGATTGTTTGAGGAGGAGATTTTTTATGAATTGCACTTCACTGTGCGTGGCTGACCCCCCCTAATAGCTTATTCCGAAAATTTTTTAAAGTTTTTTTAAGATTCATAAAAGACTCCTTTCGTGGTAGATTCTAAAAGCACACGCCAAAGATTACCGAAGCACGCCAATATGGGCTTTGGAAATCTTTTGCGCGGAGGTGTGGTTGCAATCTGGGTTGCTCGGGATCGCGCAATGTGCTATTGAGATCACCCATAATAAATCGCAAACCTGCGCTAAAGGTGTTTTTTAGCCGCACTCCAAGCCCTGCACCATAGATGATACCCTGATAGGTGTTGGTGAGCGACCAGTCGTTTTCCGTGGCACTTTTGTAAAATACATCTTTGATCGAGTGGTAGGCATAGCCACCCATAGCTTGTATGTAAAAAGATTTCATTTGCAGTCCGATTACCACTGGTACTTGCACACCCCAGCCGTTAAAGCCCATTTCACCCAGGAGTTTTGTACCATTTGGCAAGCCAGCAGCGGTAGGATCAGTGGCAAAGGCATTGCTATCGCCCTTTTGCTTGATATAAATAGGCACAGTGATCTCTACCCCTACATACGGATACACCCCGCGCATACTTGATACAGACATGATATAGGTCGAATACCCAATATCAGCCGAATGCAAGAAAGTATCGCCAAGCTTTGAGTATGAGTAGCCTAGCATTCCTTCGTTATAAAGAATCCAACGTGTAGTGCCATCGTTACTTGCGCGGATCACGCGTCCTGAACCAAAGTTTGAGAGTAGGGAATTTTCATAGCTTTTGTATTGTGAGAGTGCGTTGGTCGCACCAGAGGCTAGAGAAGCCATCGAGAAGCTCGCGAGCAATATCGCCATCAGTAGTCGCATATCTAACTCCTTAGTGTTTGGTATCAAATGTGGTCGCATTATAGCCATAAAAAACCACATTTAGCTTAAGGTCTTAAGAACTTAAAGTCCGAGCTAATATCGTGAAAAAATGCTATAATTGTAATTTTCTAAGGCGTGTCCAAAATATCGGGGCGTTGGGGTGCGCATAGTATGCGTGTGGTTGTAAGATCGCCGCGATTATAATTCAATCTAGGGAAGGATTCTAAGCAAGAGATGTTTTTTCGCTTTATCATCACTTATTATCTCAAATATTTTTTTATTATTTTCCTCGCTTTAGAGATGTTTTTCGTGGCGATTGATACACTCAAATATGTCGATGATCTGCCAGATTCTGCCAATCTCTTTATCCTCTTTCTCTTTTATGATAGCGTGTATGCGATGAGCTACACACTACCCATATCGCTTGTGCTTAGTTCGATTATGTTTCTTATCACTTTTTTGAAGAGCAACCAGCTCACCGCACTTCTGGCACTAGGCTACTCACGGCTACAGATTCTAAAGCCTGTGGTGTTTGTGGCGAGTTTTTTTACTTGTTTGCACATCGGGCTTAATTGCACATCATTCGCGTATGCCCAAGAGAGCGCAGAATCTATCGTCAATAACCAAGCAGTGCTCAACACGCGTCAAGATGTACTACTAAAGTTTGATAACAAATATATCTTTATGGGCAAGATCTATCCGCTAGAAAATGGCGGGGCAAAAGCCGAGCACATCAAGATCTTTGAGCTAGAAAATCGTGAGTTGCGCAGCTACTATGAGGCAAAAACTGCGCTTTTTGCTAACGATGTGTGGCGATTAAATGAAGTGGCGTATTTGCTGATTGAAGGCACACTAGAGCTAGGCAAAAGCGCACTGACTAAGACAGAGATCCCCCAGCTAGAGGTGCTCAAAGGCTTCCGTCCCAAGGTGCTTGATACATTTTCTCAAGATAAGCCCACGGTTTCGATCTTAGATGCGATTGATACGCTTTTTATTTCTTTTGAGCAGGGGACCAATACCACCAAAATGCGCGCGATTTTGTATGCGCTTGTAGTGGTGCCATTTTTTGTGCCGCTTAGTATTTTGATCATCGCGGCGTTTATTCCTTCGCTCGCACGCTATGGCAACCTCGCACTTATCAGCTTCGCGTGTGTGGTGGGTGCGCTTGTGATATGGGGGCTGTTTTTTTCGTTTTCAGAGCTTAGTATCAGCGGAATCTTGCAGCCAGAGATCGGAGTTTTGACACCATTTTTGATTTTATTTAGCGTGAGTATGTATTTTTTGCGCAAAATCAACACAAAGTTTATTTAATTAAAATCTTTTTATATTTTTTTTACTCAAAACAAGGCATAATGAAAGAAATTTCAAAAATTGTGAGGTAGTCTCAATGGAAGAGAAGATTAATATAGCAGAGCGAGTTTTTACCTTTGTGGGGGCATTGTATCCGCATTCTTTAGAGGGTGTTTTTTCTCATCACGATTTTGTGGTAGCGGGTTATACTATTTTGATAGTTTTTATCTTGCTTATTTGCGCGTCGCTTGCCACGAGCAAGATGCAGCTTGTGCCTAGCGGGATTCAAAATGTATTTGAGACGCTCATTAGTGGCGTGATTGGGTTTGCTAAGGACATTGTGGGTGAAGAAGTCGCGCGCAAATACTTCCCGCTTGCCGCGACTATCGGACTTATCGTCTTAGCGTCCAATCTCATTGGGATTATCCCGGGCTTTGAGGCGCCTTCATCGAGTTTGAGTTTCACACTTGTGCTAGCACTTGTGGTGTTTTTCTACTATCACTTTGAGGGGATTAGGGCGCAGGGTGTGGTAAGCTACTTCAAACACTTTGCTGGACCTGTGTGGTGGCTCACTCCGCTTATGTTGCCAGTGGAGATTATCTCGCATTTTTCGCGTATCATTTCGCTTTCGTTCCGTTTGTTTGGGAATATCAAGGGTGATGATATGTTCTTGCTCATTATGCTTGTGCTTGTGCCTTGGGTGGTGCCTGTGTTGCCTTTTGCGATTTTGGCATTTATGGCATTTCTGCAAGCATTTGTATTTATGATTCTCACTTATGTGTATTTGCATGGGGCTGTCGTGGTGGATTCTGACCATTGATGGTCGCCTCTTGCTTTGAAATCCTACCTCATCACACCCGAAGTTAGCCCCGCGTATTTAGAATCTCTCCCTTTTATTTTTGAGACTTTTCACCCAGATTATGCAATGTATCGTAGTAGCGATAGAGCGTTTGCTAGGGAGTTTGCAGCTCTTTGCCATGCGCATCACATCACTTGTTTTCTCAATTCACAAGGCACGGGCGATGGGGCGCTAGATTCATTACTGCCGTATTTTGATGGGATTCACCTAAAGGGCAGTGCGTTTTCGCTCATCTCATATTTTAGTGTGCATTGTGCAGTGGGCTTTAGCGCGCATACTTCACAGGAGGTGCGAGAGGCTCTGTGTAATGGCGCAAACTATGCTATGCTAAGCCCTATTTTTTCTACACCACACAAGGGCACTCCTATCGGGATAGAATCTCTGCGTGCATTAGATTCACAAACTCGCGCGCGGACATTTGGGCTTGGCGGGATCGATACACCGCAGAAAGTCGCGCAGATCGCACAGATTGAGAATCTCTATGGGTTTGCGTCGATTCGGTATTTTTTGGGCGGAGCATAGGCGCGTTTTATTACAAGTTTTGCTACAATGTGCGCATTAAACATAGAATCTAAGGAAGGGTATGAAGCATTTTTGGAATTCTATTTTTTTTAAAATCACATTGCTCTTTTGTGCGGCGTTGCTTGGGTTTTTTGCGCTTTCGTATTTTTTTATCAAAGACAAGATCGAGGAAGATCAGCGCATCAACTCCATCAAATACAACCAAATCGTGATGACTATCAATGAGATTGGGCGCTTTGGCGGTGGTGGCGATGTGGTGAAAAAATACCTACACGATCTGGGCTTTGTGGAGGTGCAAGAGAGTATCAAAGATCAGCTACGTGATGAAGACAAGCTCCCAGAGGGTTTTGTGGGCACGATCGCTAAAATCCGCAATACCAACAACGGCATTTATATCCTGCTTGAAGACAACAAAGAAGCGATTTTATACAGAGACAGTACGCAAAGCTCCTATGATCGCTTTTATTTTATCACGTTAGCGGGGATTTTGATGCTCACATTTATTTATGCACTTTTGCTCAAAGCCCTTATCCCGCTTAATACCCTGCGATCGCAAGTGGCTAATATAGATTCTATGCAATCAGACTATATCCGCACCAAGCGCGATCCTAAAGATGAAATCGAATTGCTAGCCAATGAGTTTTACAAATTTTCTAACAAAGTCAAAGCACTTAATGAATCTCGGCTGCTGTTTTTACGCTCCATTATGCATGAGCTCAAAACCCCCATTACCAAAGGGCGTATCACGGCTGAAATGGTAGAAAACCCCCAGCAAAAAGAGCGCCTATGCTCGGCGTTTAGTCGCTTAAATGAGCTCATCTCGGAGTTTGCTAAGATCGAGCAGCTTGTCTCACGAATGTATGCGATCAAAAAGAGTGAGTTTGTGCTAGAGGACTTGATCGAGCAGACCCAAAATATGCTGCTTATAGATTCTGCCACGCCAAATCCCATCACACTCAATTCCCCATATGCACTAATCAAAGCGGATTTTGAACTCTTTGCTATCGCGGTGAAAAATATGCTTGATAATGCCATAAAATACGGCGATGATGGTAAGGTCTGTGTCTATACACAGGATGATAGCCTGTGTGTGGAAAATCTAGGCAGCCCGCTAAAGTTTGGGATCAATGAGTATTTCAAGCCCTACTTTCGCGATTCTAAGAAAAATATACAGGGCTTTGGACTTGGTATGTATATCATCAAAACCATTCTTGATAACCAAAATTTTAGGCTAAAATACACCCATGAAAATGGCAAAAACATCTTTGCGATTAGGGGTTGTGTGGTGGAGAATTTTTGTGATCTCAAAAACCGCCCTGCCAAACCAGAGCCCATCGCAGACAAGCTTTAGCTAGATACTAAGGAGGAGATTATGTTTAAACGCCTAAGACGCACGCGGCTTAGTGAAAATTTACGAAATCTCGTGCGCGAGCATAGTGTGAGTGTTACAGACTTTATCTATCCGTTGTTTGTGGTGGAGGGCAATGGGATTAGGCGTGAGGTGCCTTCATTGCCGGGTGTGTTTCAGATGAGTATCGATGAGGTGCTAAAAGAGATTGAGGATCTTAGCAAGCTTGGGATCTATCACATTATCCTTTTTGGGATCCCAGAGCATAAAGACGCGTGCGGAAGCGAGGCACTAAGCGATCAGGGTATTATCGCCAAAGCCCTGCGCACAATCAAAAAAAGCGCACCACAGATGTTTGTGAGCGTAGATTTGTGCTTTTGTGAATACACAGATCATGGGCATTGCGGGATTTTGGATACAAATGGCATCGTAGATAATGATGCGACTTTGGAGATTCTTGTGCAGCAGGCTATCGTGCTGTGTGCGAGTGGCGCGGATATGATAGCACCTAGCGGTATGATGGATGGGTGCGTGGGGGCATTGCGTGCTGGGTTGGATAAGGCTGGATTTTCACATATTCCGATTATGGCGTATTCTACGAAATTTGCAAGCGCGTATTATGGACCATTTCGCGATGTCGCGCAGTCTGCCCCAAGCTTTGGGGATCGCAAAACCTATCAGCAAGACCCAGCCAATAGGCGTGAAGCGATATTAGAGAGTCTCAATGACGAGGCGGAGGGCGCGGATATATTGATGGTAAAGCCTGCATTGGCATACCTCGATGTCGTGCGTGATATACGCGATCGCACGCTGCTGCCTCTAGCGGTGTATAATGTGAGCGGCGAATACGCTATGCTCAAGATGGCGCAAAAAGCAGGGGCGATCGACTATCCCAAGGTGCTGATGGAGACTATGCTCTGCTTCAAGCGTGCGGGCGCGGATATCATCATATCCTATCATGCTAAGGAAGTCGCGCAGATCCTTTCACAGCGCGTAAGTCTATAAAGGGAGGTGTGTATGAAGCAAGCAATATTTGGTATCGTAGTGGTGGCAGTGGTGTGCGCGGTGTTTGTGCTTAGCCAGCCTAGTGAATCTAACAAAGCTGAATCTAAGCCCGATCATACATCTACGGAGTTAGTTGGTGAATCTGGTGCAAAACCTCAAATAGAATCTCCCATGCCAAGTGCGCAGGATCTTATCTCATCTGCACAAGAATCTACCGAATCCGAATCTAGTCCAAAATCTAGCGAAGATTCTAGTGTGCGAGCTACTCCAGCATCCGAGCCAAGAGAATCTGTAGATTCTCACAATGCACGAGAGACAGAGGCTCAAGCCGCCCCTGTTACTATAGATTCTCAATCTAGTGCTAAGACAAGACGTTTTTTCGTGTGTGCAGATAATGTAGCGGTGTATGAACGTAGCGGGCGATACATCATCGGCAATGCCCTCAAGGGACTGGCAGGTGAGGAAGCAGGACGCATAGATGATAAGATGATTTTGCGCGTTGTGAGCTATCACAAGGGTGAGCGGGTTTTGTATGGGGATTCTGTATTTAGCGTGCCTATGCTAAGACTGCATGGGGTGGATTTTGAAGCGATCCTAGAAGTGGCGATTGCTAAGAGTGATCTCTCGCAGGATACTTGCCAAATGCGAGATCTAGAGCAGAGTGCTCCTCAAGATTCAAAAGACCCACAACCTAAAAAAGCACAGAGCTATGGAAACATCTAAGTTAAAGCTTTCAGACTTTCACTTCAGTCCTCTCAAACGCTTTGTGATCAAATGGGAGACACGATCACTGGGTGCGGATATTGATAGGCTTATTGCGATTTTGCCTTGTGTGATTTATGCGGATAAGGCAAAAGTGGATATTTTGCTCTCGCGCACCCATGATGTGCTCAAAAAATATCTCAAACAAAACACCTATGCCCTGCCTAGAATCCTCGATAGAATCGCAATGCGCCTACTCAAATACAAAGATGAGGAGAAATACTACCTCCAAGATCGCACCAAGATCTTTGAAATCGTGCTGCAAAATATTCAGCTCTATGGCGTGGTGATTGATATATTTGATGATCCGATGTTTAAGCATTTGCTTGAAGCCTTTGGTGAGCGTATCAAAGAGGGCTATGATAGAGAATACAGTCTCAATGCCGCTGGGCAGAGAATCCTCTCGTTTCAAGAAAAATACAGCAATTAAAAAGCAAGAATATAAGTAATCAGAATCTGCGTGTTTTGCAGTGCGCGCGCACCACTACTTGAGAGCTGTGCATTTTGGGAGTTTGCCCAAAGTGTGTTGGCAAATGGCAAGCCCACAGCTGCGAGGTTAAAATCGTCCAAAAACGCCTGCCGTAAGATAATGTGGAGCTTGTGAAAGTGATTAATGCTAATGGTAACGCCCAGTTTATTGACGCGGTTACCATAATAGAATCTCCCGCCCCAATTATAGGAGTGGTCTTCGTTGTAGATTCCATCGTTGTAGGCTTTGGTCTTTCCACCTGTGCGGTATTGTGTGATCTCAATACTAGTGCCAAAGAAGAGATTGATAGAGGTATGTTTGAATGGGTGAAACTCATAATACACGCGGTATTCAGCCCCAGCACGCCACAGGCTGGCGTCTATCTCATTTTCTTGGAAGGTTTTGTTATTGAGTTCTAACTCGGAATAGCCTGATGTGGAAAATCCACTGCCCTGCACGCCAAAGTTTTCTTTGGGGATTTTAAGATCTTTGGTAGAAGGGGGAGGCGCGCTCGTGAAATCGACTGCTTGCACAATCATCATACACATAAGCACACAACCGAGTATCAAACGCATATATACCTTTCAATACAATTATTTAGAATCTAGATTCTAGAAAAGCACTATCACAAGGGAAAATCGGCGAGTTTTAGCACTCTTTAAGAAATGCTAAAAATCAAAAACACATATTGTGTTTGTAAAAATGTAACATTTCACAAAAAATATATGTAAATTTATAAAAACACATATTGTGTTTGTAAAAATTTGTGTATGATGAGTGGTGAAAATTATTTTGAAGGAGCAGATATGGCAAATCTATCACACACAAACTTCACACAAGAGACACTCGCACTTCATGCGGGCTACACATACGACACACAGCGCACCATCAGCGTGCCAATCTACCAAAACACCGCCTATAGTTTTGAGAATCTCCAGCAAGCAGCCGCGAGATTTGGACTTCAGGAGCTTGGCAACATCTACTCGCGTCTGACCAACCCCACGACTGATGTTTTGGCTTCACGTTTGGCAGCAGTGGAGGGCGGGGCGTTTGGCGTGGTAACTTCTAGCGGGAGCGCGGCGATTTTTTACGCGATTGTTAATTGCGCTCAAGCAGGGGATAATATCGTGTTTTCAAACAAAATTTATGGCGGCACACAGACGCTCTTGGTGCATACGCTAAAGCGCTTTGGGATACAGGCGCGGACATTTGATATCGATGATATTGAACGCTCTTTGCCAGAGGCTATAGATTCAAACACTAAGGCAATATTTTTTGAGAGTCTCTCAAATCCTCAAATCTCTATCGCTGATACGCTTGCTATTACCAAGATCGCTAAGGAATATAAGATTATCACGATTTGTGATAATACCGTGGCAACGGCGTTTTTGCACAAGCCATTTGATTTTGGGGTGGATATTAGCGTCTATAGTCTTAGCAAATACATCAATGGGCAGGGCAGTGCGCTAGGTGGGGCGATTATCGAGCGCAATGGGCTAAATGATCTCATCAAAGACAATCCACGTTACCCAGTCTTTAACACGCCAGATGAGAGTTATCATGGGCTTGTGTATGCTTCATTGCCTCTGCCGATCTTTTGCATTCGACTCATCACCGAGTGGCTGCGCAACATCGGCGCGACACTTAGCCCACAGGCAGCGTGGATTATCCTGCAGGGCTTAGAGACGCTAGAGCTGCGTATCAAAAAACACAGCCAAAATGCCCAAAAAATCGCGGAGTTTTTGTCTAAACACCCGAAAGTAAAAAGCGTAGAATACCCCGGGTTGCGCACAAATGCGTATCATTGCCTGCTAGCGAAGTATTTTAGGGATTCACTCTCAAGCGGGCTTTTGAGCTTTGAGGCGCAGAGTTTTAAAGAGGCGCAAAAGATTTGCAATGAGCTAGAAATTTTCGCGATCGTGGCAAATATCGGGGATTCTAAATCGCTTGTGATACACCCAGCCTCCACGACACACTCCCAGCTTAGCCCACAGGAGCTAGAGTCTGCAGGTATCACGCCCTGCACTGTGCGCCTAAGTATAGGGCTAGAATCTGTAGATGACCTCATCGCTGATCTCAAGCAGGCTATAGAAAAATAATCTAACAAAAGGGGGAGAGTATGCCACTAGTGCTTCCAGAGGATATCCCGGCGTATGGTGCTTTGAAGCAAAATGCGTTTATCATGGGCGTGGATCGCGCGACACACCAAGATATCCGCCCCCAAGAGGTGCTGCTTATTAATCTAATGCCAACCAAAATACAAACAGAGATTCAGATTCTATCTTTGCTTGCTAATTCCCCACTGCAAGTTAATATCACGTTATTAGCGACCTCTAGCTATGTGGGCAAAAATACGCCAAAGAGTCATTTGGATAGATTCTATGTGAATCTCAATGATATTTTGGGGAGGCGCTTTGATGGGGCGATCGTCACGGGTGCGCCCATCGAGCAGATGGCGTTTGAGGAAGTGAAGTATTGGGAAGAGTTGGTGGGGATTATGGGCTATCTTAGGAGTCATTGCACAAGCACGATGTATCTGTGCTGGGGGGCTATGGCGGGGCTGTATTATTTTCATAATATACCCAAGGTCGCTTTGGGTAAAAAGCTGTTTGGGGTGTTTGATCATCGCGCGATTGAGGCGGATTTGCTCTTGAATGGGCTTGATGATGTGGTGAAAATGCCACATTCGCGATATAGTGGGATTGATGAGGCTATGGTGCGTAAGACAAATGATCTCAAAATCCTCCTAGCGGGACAAGAGAGCGGCATAAGTGTGCTTAAAGATTCTCAAAATGTATTTGTGCTTGGGCATTTGGAGTATGCGCGCGATACCTTGCAAGAAGAATATGAACGTGATCAAGCAAAGGGACTGTCAATCGATGCGCCAGAGCATTATTATGACCAAAATGGCATACCGATGTGTTCATGGCGGTCGAGTGCGAGTATGTTTTTTGCCAATTGGCTCAATTTTTCAGTCTATCAGGTAACACCATTTGTGCTCTAGGGCGGTGTTTAGGTGGTGACTGGGCGCTGGACATTAGTGGTGCAAATGCCTCATACAAAAGCTAATCTTAAATTTTTTAAGATAGAATTACCCTTTGTTTTTTACAAAACTTCAAATCTAACTTAAGGAATGCGTATGTATGCGATATTTAAGAATGGAGGCAAACAATACAAGGTAAGCGAGGGGAGCATCGTGCTACTTGATAAGCTAAGCCTTGAGCCGAAGTCAAAGGTAGAGTTTAGCGAAGTTTTGGCACTACACGATGGAGCAAATCTATCGGTTGGCACGCCATTTGTGAGTGGTGCTAAGATCGAAGCTGAAGTGATCAATGAAGGTCGAGGCAAGAAGGTCATCACTTTTAAGAAGCGAAGACGCAAAGACAGCAAGACCAAGCGCGGATTCAGACGAGATTTCACACGCGTGAGAATCCTCAAAATCACCAAATAACTAAGGAGTTGTCATGGCACACAAGAAAGGTCAGGGTAGTACCCAAAATAACCGAGATTCAGCAGGGCGCCGCCTAGGCGTGAAGAAGTTTGGCTCTCAATTCGTGCGAGCTGGAAATATCATCATCCGCCAAAGAGGCACAAAAGTGCATCCGGGCGATAATGTGGGTATGGGCAAGGATCACACGATTTTCGCACTTATCGATGGTGTGGTGAAGTTCCAACAAAAAACTAAGGATCGTAAAAAGGTTTCTGTGATCCCTGCTTCTTAAGTATTTCAGATTTGCAAGGGCTTTGCTCTTGCAAGAAAACTTCGTTTTCCAAAAATAACTCTGCGTTAATGTATTGAAATTTGGCAAAGCCTTTCACCCCGCACTTCATGCATCTACAAATATTTTAGAATCTAAACTTACCAATCGTGTTACAGAATCTAGTGATTGTATAGATCATAAATCTATGATTTTAGAAACTTTAAAGCCGCAGGAGTATAAAATCACAAGTCTTTAGTCACGCAATACTAGGGGAGTTTGATGAGGCTGGCGATTTGTTTGTTTGGGCATTTGAGGACATACCAAAAGACTTATAAGAGCTTTTTGCGAAATATTATCGAGGCAAACCAAAAAGATGGCTGGGAGGTAGATGTATTTTTACATACATGGGATAGGTTAAGCTCCGCACCATCTGGTTGGCAGCTAAATTTTAAAGACAATAGTGAGTGGTTTGATACAAGAGCTTTGAGTGATGATGATATCAAACGAGTAAAAGAATTCTATGCACCGGTGAGAATGTGTGTGGAGACTTTGCCAGAAGATACAAAGGGACTTCCTTTGACCATCAAGCGAGTGAATGAAATATGTGAGGAATATGAGAAAGAGCATAGCATACAATATGATTATATTCTCTACACGCGATGTGATATGTTTTTTGCAAAGCCTCTACATATCAGTAAATACATAGGGTATTATAGTAAGGACTTTGGTTTTTTGGGGCTGCCACCAAAGCATTGCTTTTGTGCTAATAATTTTTTTGAATGGAATATAGTAGCCGATCCTAGACACCCAGATGAATGGGATTTGGTGTATTTTGCTAATCATCATTTATGCGATGCTGCTGTGTCTGTGCCAACGGATTGTATTATGGTTTCTATGGATTACACACTGCACAAGGATTTTTTCATACAAAGACAAAAGACATTTCATAAACAACGAGGGTTTGTGAATCTATGTAGCAGAGCTATCAGGGAAATTGCATTAAGGAAAATATCTATCCAAGCTAATAGGGTTGGGTGGCGAGGTGTGGTGTTTTCAAAGATTCTTTCTTGTGCGGCCTCTCTGAACAAAACGCGCAAGAAACTCAAAAATAAGATCAAGCAAAAGTGGAAAGCAATATGAAAAATCTCATCATAGACCTTGATGGCACGCTGACGATTGATGAAGAGAGTGTGCCATACATTGACAAAGCCCCAAATACAAAAATCATAGAGCAACTCCAAGCATACAAAGCTGCTGGTTTTAGTATTGTTATTTACACAAGTCGTAATATGCGCACCTTTGGTGGCGATATAGAGCAGATTAGAGCGCAGACCTTACCGCAGATTCTAGCTTGGCTACAAAAGCATGATGTGCCCTATGATGATGTGGTGATTGGGAAACCATGGTGTGGGTTTGATGGGTTTTATGTCGATGATAAGGCGATTAGACCATCGGAGTTTGCCACGCTGAGTTATGAGGAAATTTGCGCGCTTTTGGAGGGAGAGGGTAAGTGTAACTGCTCTCATACAGGGATAAATGATGCAAAATCTAGCACACAATCTGATGGTATAGAATCTAAGCCACATACAAAGGATTCCTAAATGATCCTTATCACTTCTGCGAAATATTCCTTGCCTGATTTTAGTTTGGAATTTGGGGAGATTCCACCTTCGTTTTTGCCTCTTGGAAATAAGAGGTTGTATGAATATCAGGCTAAACTCTTTATCGGGGGGGGGGGCAATTACACAGCCTAGAGAGATATTTCTTTCACTCCCTCAAAGCTTTAAGCCAAGTGATTATGATAGAAAAAAGCTGCGAGATTTGGGTGTGGAGATTCTCTTCGTCCCAGATCATCTCAAGCTTGGTGAATCTATCGTGTATTGCCTCAATCTTGCGTGTGATTTTGATGAGGAGCTCTATATCTTGCATGGGGATACATTTTTTAGCACGTTAGATTTTATGCCAGATTCTCTGCTGGTGGCTAGAGTGAGCGAGAGTTATAATTGGGCATTTTTGGATTCGGATTTCCACACTACAGAATCTGTAACGGCAAACAATCTGATTTTAGCAGGGGCGTTTGCCATCTCTCACCCTAGGGCGTTGATAAGACACATTGTAGAGCGTGATTATTCTTTTGTTGATGGGCTGAAGGCGTATTCTAAAGACTTTGCCTTTCATATTATAGAAAACAATACTTGGCTAGATTTTGGACTTATTACGAATTATTTTCACTCTAAAAAGATCATTGGCACACAAAGAGTATTTAACCAAATGGCTATTGAGGGTTGGCTCTATACAAAAACCTCTACTTGGAGCAAAAAGATAGAAGCGGAGTGCTTTTGGTTTGAGAATCTCCCTAGGGAGCTACTAGGCTACACACCGAGGTTTGTAAAAAATGCAGAGGGCTATGGGGTCGAGTATCTGTATAATAACACGCTTGCAGAACTCTTTGTGTTTGGGAATTTGCCCACATACACTTGGAGGAAGATTCTAGAATCTGTGCAGGAGTTTATGAGGCGTTTGCACTCTTTTAAACCCACAGCCAATGAGATTTGTCTGAGCTTCGATTATAAGGCTAAAGCACTGCAGAGACTAGAAGAATTTGCTAGACAACACGCTCTTTCTCTGGAACAGCCTTGGAGGGTTAATGGCAGACAATTTCCTTCGCTTTTGCGCATACTTGATGTGCTTGATCGCTATTTATGCGATAAGCAGGAGTTTAGTATTATTCACGGCGATTTTTGTTTTAGTAACATTATGTATGACTTTAGAGCAAATATGATCAAGACTTTTGACCCAAGAGGTATGGATTTTAAGGAAAACATCAGTATGTATGGGGACTACAAATATGATATAGCCAAACTCACTCATTCGGTTTTTGGGTTGTATGATTTTATCGTGGCTGGATTTTATGACTGCAAATTTGAGGGAGATTCAATAGAGTGCATCATACACGGCAATCAAGCCATAGCGCAAATACAAAATGTATTTTTGGAGATTTTTTCTGTCGATAAGGAGATATATGCTTTAGTGATTCACTTATTTTTGTCTATGTTGCCCTTGCATAATGATTCTAAGACAAAGCAAATGGCGTTTTTTGCCAATGCCTTTAGGCTTTATGAAGAGTTTTTCGGAGATGAGATATGACCATTATTTTTCCTATGGCTGGGCTTAGCTCGAGATTCACAAAGGCTGGCTATACAAAACCCAAGTATATGCTGGACATAAAGGGGAGCAGCGTGTTTGCCAATGCTGTTGGTGGCTTTAGCAGGTATTTTAATCAAAGCAAGATTGTGTTTGTCTATAGGGATATACAAAATACGCAGGATTTTATCGCAGCAGAGTGTGAGAAATTGTCTTTGGGATTGTATCAAAGTGTGGTTTTGGAGGGCTGCACTTTGGGACAGGCGCACACAGTGGCTCTTGGGCTAGAGCGGGCTATGATAGCAGATGATGAAAGCATTTTGGTGTTTAATATCGATACATTTAGACCAAATTTTGCCCTACCTATTGCGTTTGATGTGGCTGTTATTTAGAGGTATTTGAGGCAGAGGGGGATCAGTGGAGTTTTGTGTTACCAAGCGATGAGGGATTTTGCAAAGTAGCAAAGACAGCAGAAAAGCAGAGAATCTCAAATCTTTGTAGCAGCGGATTGTATTATTTCAAAAATAGCGGGGATTTTAGGGAGATTTTTTGGCGTATGCAAAAAAGAGGGGATTTTACCAAAAACGAACTCTATATAGCTCCTATGTATAATTATCTCATACAACAGGGAGGTGATGTGCGCTATCACAAAATCAACTTGGAGGAGATTGTGTTTTGCGGAACACCGCAAGAATATGAGAGACTAATACAATGAGATGATGCTCTTGGCATAGATTTTGCTTAAAATATACCAAATCATATCTATACAAGGAAAGTGCATGGAAGCCCTCAAAGATACATCAATAGTCTATCCACTCGTATATAAGGCGTTGGATTATCGTTCGTTGCGTCAGGATCTCATCTCTTCAAACATCGCTAATGTCGATACGCCCTTTTATCGCCCAAAGGATATTAATTTCGAGCAATATCTCGCTAGGGAAAGCAACAAGGTGTTTAAAAAACACATCGACAGAGAGCTACCAATGCTAAAAACCTCACCCTTGCATATGGATGGCAAGCGTAGTGAGCAAGACAAGGCAGATATGTTTTTGCGTGATGGGCATCTTGCGCGCAATGATGGCAATAGTGTGGATCTCGATGTGGAGACAAGTGAAATGGGTAAGAATAGCGTAATGTATCAAGCCCTCACAAGTGCACTTAGACGTCACAAAGGGATTTTTAGCTATGCGCTAGATTCTGGAAAAAATATATAAGGATTAGGATATGTCATTTTTATCAAGCTTTGATATCAGCGGCTATGGACTTTCTGCCCAAAGAGTGCGCACCAATATCATCTCTTCAAACATCGCCAACGCTAATACTACACGCACCGATGAAGGCGGACCCTATAGAAGGCGTGAGGTGGTGTTTCGCGCATTTGATTTTAACAAGATCTTAAACGAGCGTTTGGGTAAGGACAATAATCAACTGCGTTATGAGGATCCGCTAGATGAGGGGGATTTGGGAAAAGAGCCAAAACCTGCTATAATGAGCGTGTATATTCATAAAATCGTGCGTGATGATCGCCAGCCACTGATGAAATACGATCCAAGCCACCCAGATGCGAACTCTGAAGGCTATGTGGCGTATCCAAATGTTAATCCGGTAGTGGAAATGGCCGATTTGATAGAAGCGACAAGAGCTTACCAAGCCAATGTGAGCGCATTCCAGAGTGCGAAAAATATGGCGAGTAATGCGATTAGTATGTTTCAAGCATAGTTAGGAGAGAGAAATGGCTGAAATAAGTCAATTTGGCGTGATTAGAAGCGATATCATCAAACCAGATATCAATCCCAGTGTGAGCAAGACAGGCACACCTATCCCTACTACCAAGGATGGACTTGATTTCGCTCAAACACTCACAAATACCATCGATGCTGTCAATACCCAGCAGCAGACTTCCGAAAAAGCTCTAGCCGATATGGCGACAGGGCAGATCAAAGACCTGCATCAAGCCGCCATCGCGATCTCAAAAGCTGAAAATAGTATGAAAGTAATGCTAGAGGTTCGCAACAAAGCCATCAACGCTTACAAAGAAATCTTGCGCACACAAGTGTGATCCTTGCACTAAATGCGCGCATCAAAGCACTATGGAAAATAAAAGAGTCTCTGTCATTTTAGGTATTTTTTTTATTCTTCTTGCGTGTTTTATCATCTTTCTCTCTATCGTTTATGTCAAAATCGTAACCCCACGCAAAATCCCCACACTCCAAAGCACTAAGATTGATACCGCACTTAGGGGTTCGATTTTTAGTCTTGATGGTTTTGAGGTCGCCTCTAGCTCCAATCTCTATAAAGCAAGCATAAATACCCAAAGCATTGATCCAGACAAAAAAGAACTTTTTATCAACCTCTTTTCGATTTATAGCGGGATACCAAAGGGTGAGATTGAGAACAAATTTCGCGCCAAAGGCAGTGTTGTGCTCTCTTATAATCTCAACAATAGCATCGCCACCAATCTCAAAAAACTCAATCTCATTTTGTTGCGTTATGATGTGTTTAGGGAATACGAAAATGCCAAGGGCGTGGTGATCCCCAAACAAGGACTTAGCATAGAAGTCAGTGGCAATAACCGCGCCTATCCTTATAAGAGCCTGCTAGAGCCACTCATCGGCTATGTCAAAAAGGGCGAGATCGATGGGATCACGCGTGTGTATGGACTAAAGGGTGTGGAAAAATACTACAACGATATTCTAGCTTCCAAGCAAGATGGCGAGATCGTGGGCAAGCGCGATGTGGGCTTTAATGTCATCATCGACAAGGAGGCGATCAAAAAAATGCGTCAAGACGGGTTTGATGTGACACTAAGTATCCCTCTGCGCGTGCAGCACAAGCTTGAGGAGATTCTCGATAGGGCGAAATCCCGCTACAATGTCCAAGAAGTCATCGCTGGCGTGATGGATTCATATAGTGGGCGGTTTTTGGCACTTGCGACTTCTAATCGTTTCAATCCCAGTGCTTTGCGTGAGATAAGGGATTATTCGTTTTTGAATCTAAGTGCACTAGAGCGTGTCTATGAGCCCGGCAGCACGATTAAGCCCATCATCTATGCGATCTTGCTTGAAAAAAATAGAATCGACCCCACACAAATCATCGATCTAGAAGGGGGCGTGTATAAGCTACGCAACTACACGATACGCGATAGCAGTGTCCTAGCTAAAGGCACGCCAGAGGATATTTTGCTCCGATCTAGTAATATCGGTATGGTAAAGCTCGCCGCGACTCTAAGCTCTAAGGAGATTCATACCGCGCTCAAAGCCTTTGGATTTTCAGAGCTTAGCGGGATCGATCTGCCTTATGAAAAGCGCGGCACGATCCCCAGCGTGCGTCGTCTCAATATCGAGGAAGCGACTAAGGCAACGATAAGCTATGGGTATGGATTGCAGACGACATTTATGCAGCTTATGCGTGCGTATGCGAGTTTCAGCAATGGCGGATATTTGCCCACCCCACGCATTACTCAATACATTAGCGCGCAAGATTCACAACGATACAATCTCCCCACACCCACACCTATACAGATTCTCTCGCCAAACATCGCGCACAAGGTAGAGGATCTGCTGATCCAAGTGGTGCAAAAAGGCACGGGCAAGCCCGCGCTTGTAGAAAATGTAATCGTGGGGGGCAAGACCGGCACGGCAAAAATTGCCAAAAATGGCGAATACATCGATCAATACAATGGCTCGTTTTTTGGGTTTGCCAAAGATTCTAAGCGCACTTATACCATCGGCGTGGTAGTGTTTGAATCCCATATCCAAAACGATTATTATGGCGGACGCACTGCTGCACCGATATTTAAAGAAATCGTAGAAATGCTTGTGAGTGAGGGCTATCTGGAGAGGACAGATCTCCAAGGGGATTTTAAATCTCCTTAAAGGCACGACTGAAGGCGTTTGTGCAAAGCTTTAGAGCGCGCTATGTGAGTAAAACCTGCAGTGTGCTTAGAACGAGGATTGCTGACTATCGATATGCTCCTGTCTTAAGATGATGGTGCATCATACATCAAAAACACAATTTTCTCTTGACTTAGAGTAGGTATCATCTTCTATACTTTTGATTCTAGAATTTAAGGTTTGATTCTAAACAATACAACAAGAAAAAAGCAATGAATACAGAATCTAATTCCAAGGCAATCTTAATATTTATCCTAACCTTTGGCATTTTTTCTATCCTTAGTACCGAGCTTGGGGCGATGGGGCTCATACCTATCTTGCAGATACATTTTGGTATTTCGGCAGCCGATGCGGGCTGGGCGGTGAGTATCTTTGCGCTCATGATTACGCTTTGTGCGCCCATAGTGCCGCTTTTGTGTGCGGGGTTTAATCAAAAAAAAAAGCTTATGTTGGTCTGTCTAGCCGTCTCTCTTATGAAGCCGCACAAGCCTTTTTTGCTCTTTTGACGGGCATTACCTTAGTCTTTACGATCTTTTTTGTCCCAAACACAGGCAAGGGCGAAAAACCTCACCTCAAAGAGCAACTTAGCATACTAAAAAGCCCTTTGCTGTGGCTTAGCATCTTTGCAGTCATCATCATACAAGCTGCCATATTTGGCTTTTATGGGTATTTGAGTGAGTTTTTACATAAGGTGACGCAGTTAAATTTCACGCACATATCCGTTATTTTAGCTATTTACGGCGGTACGAACATAGTGGGCAATATCCTAGCTGGAAGGGCGTTAAGCACAAATGCAAACAGAAGTATTTTGCTAAGTGCCATTTTTATGTCCTTGCTGTATGTGGCTATCTTTGTGGAAGCACAAAATGCCTTGGTGTTGGCTGGAATTATCCTCGTGCTTGGAATCTTAGCTGGGATTATGAATAATGCCGTGCATTTTATGATAACCGATCCCTTCCCTAAACAAGCGGAATTTACTAATGGTATCTTTTTGTCAGTGGCAAACATAGGATTGAGCCTTGGCGCGATCATCTGTGGCTATGTGAGCGATATGCTAGACATAAAAATGAGTGCATTGAGCAGCTGTATTTTGGTGGTTTTGGGAGTTATCGTGGTGTGTGTGAGGGCTAGGGTAAGGGCTTAGGTCAGTGCCCACACCCACAGCGGTATTGAAATCGCGCTAAAGAGCATACCAAAGGCTATCGCGCTCACCGCGAGATTAGAATCTAGCTTGGCTTTCATCACCATTGCCCCAGCGAGTGTCATAGTAGGCATAGCAGATTCAAAGATCGCGATGAGCAGTGAGGGCGAGGATTCTATCCGGAGGAGTTTGGCTATGCCTACGAAAATGAGTGGTGCAAGGAGCATTTTGCCTGCTATCACGATCGTTACGCTTTTATAGGAGTTTTTGATCGCGCTAAAACCTAGAGAAAGCCCGATGGCAAAGAGTGCTACTGAAGTGGCAGAATGCCCAAAAAGCGTGATGGGTCCAAAGACAAAATGTGGCAAACTCACAAAGCTACACACTAGCCCCAGCACGAGCGCAATAAATGGCGGAAAAACAACGATTGCCTTGATATTTTGGATCAGGCTTGGCTTGGTGGGGCGAGCGAGGTTGATGATGAAGGATCCAAAAAGCAAGATAGGTAGCATCGTCGCAAGTGCGTCATAGCAGATCACCTCGCCCATATACTGCGGATCGGGGTAGAGCGCAGCAATGATAGGTATCCCGACAAAGAGTGTGTTGCCAAAGCATGTGAGGAGTGTCATACTCACCAAGGTGGATTTTGAGAATCTAAAAGCTCTACCAAGCCCCACGATGATGCAGGTTGCGATGATGTTTGAGCACAGCCCCAGCGCGATCACACCCAGTAGCTCTATATCAAACTTGAGTTTATAGGCATTTTCAAAGATTAGGCAAGGAAGGGCGAAGAGTAGCGCAAAGTCAAGAAACATTTTGGATTGTTTTTGTTTGAGTACGCCCACTCTTTTAGCGACATAGCCACCAAAAAGCAGCACAAAAATACTAAATAATGGTTCAAAGATAGCCATGCCCCCTCCTTTTTGGTGAGAATTAAGAGCAATAAACTCTAAGCTCGCCAGTGACATTAGAATCTTATGAATCTAAGCTCATAGATTTTGATAGTGTATATACGCGTAAGCGGAGTGAGGCTAGATTCACTCCAGCCGAGCGATACACAAAGCTCGCTCTTGCATGAGATAATAGAATCTAAGCCGCTAGATTCGCCGCCTGCGACACACAAATACTTCTTTAGATTCTATAAAGATTATGGATTGTATAATCGCTAGCTAGATTCCATAGAGATATTTTAGAACGCAAATACTACCACAAAGAGCGTGATTCTACAATAAGGAGTTTTTATGTTTTTCGTCTCGCCCCCCCCCCAATGTAGCTCTTGTAGTTCTCTAAAAAGTCTTTTTACTCATTATCGTTGGCGCACATTCTCTCTCGTTGCACTCTGTTTTTTTGTATTTGTTTTGGCGCTTGGGTTGCGCTGGTATTATATCCATCATAAAAACGGCTTTCATGTCGATGAAACCCTCTCTGTGAGTATTAGCAATGCTGGTGGTTATGTATGGGGCAAAACACTCCCAAATGGGGAGTTTTTTGGCAAAGAACTCAAGGAAATGGTGTATTGGAACAACCCCACACTAAGTGATGCGTGGCAGGATATACAAAAACTATGGCAAAACAATAATTGGGATCTTGCTCACCCTGATTTGTATTATGTGCTTTTGCGTTTGTGGAATGTGGGTGTCAAAACTGGGGATTTTGAGTGGATCAAGCAAAGAGGCTTGGGATTAAACCTCGTATTTTTTGTGCTGAGTTTTTGTATTGTTGGAGTTTTGGGATATAGGCTTTTTGGGGTAAGTTATATTGTGCCGTTGTTGCTTGGTTTGGTGTTTTTAAATTCTGCTGGGGTGTCCAATACGATTTTTTTACGAGAATACGCGCTGCAAGAATGTATGATATGGTTGTTTGTGCTAAATAGCGTGATATTTTATCAAAATGCCAAGGTGCGCTTTTGGTTTGTGCTCTATTATGGATTTTGTACTGGGTTGTTGTTGCTTTCTGGATATTTTAGCTTGTTTTTTGTGGTGCTTGGTGTAGCGGTTTTGGCAGTGTGCAAATGGCGTAAGATATGGGCAATGCTATCTTTGGTGATCGTGGTGGCGAGTGCTTTTGTGTGGAGCAGGGTGCTGTATAAAAGTTATTTTGTGGGGTTATTGGATAGCGGGAGAGCTAAGGAGGCTAAGACAAAGCTCGATAGTGCGGAGATGCTTGAGAATCTCAAGCAGTCCATGTCTGTGCTGTGGGATATATTGCAGATTCATTACAATACCTATGTGTTGCTTGTATTTGGAGTGGGGCTTGGGTGTGCATTGGTGTGGCGCAAAGCTCATATTGATACATTATGGCGTGCGCTCATAGTGCTTGGATGTGTGGCGTGTGTGTGGATGCTGATCGTGATGTATCTCGCGCCATACAAGACACTTCGATATATTGTGCCAGCATTTGGGTTGTTGTATTTCTTGGCTGTGGCTACGTTGTATATGTGGCGCAAAAGTTTGATAAGCTGGGGATTAGCAGTGGTGATGTGTGGTGGCTTAGCATATCATTACACATTGCGTCATGATATGCTCATACCCATAGAGCAATACGCCTTTGCGCAGCAGCATCACGCCCCTGTTGTTGTAACCTTGCCCAATTGGAGTTGGCAATACGGCACACTCGTGTATTTGTTTAACGACATAGGAAAATATTTTATAGAATCTAATCCTACTCAAAGTCGTGCGCTACTGCAAGCTCTGCTCCAAAAGCACGAAAGCGTGTATTACATAGGACTTAAAGATTCTCTCTCGCAAGATTTGGCTGGGTTTTTGGCTACAAACTGCCAAGAGGAGGGGGCGTATCGTAGGGTAAGCTGCCTCGTGCAGCTAAAGAATACTTCAATAGAGTGAAAGGGATTTGGGAGAGTTTGCAAACATATCAAAAATAAGGAGTGCCAAAAGAGCTTTGGGGATTCTCTCGCACAAAGCCCTAGAATTGGCATTTATTGCATTTGCGCGGCGACTTCAGCGGCGAAATCCTCCACTTTTTTCTCGATACCCTCGCCGAGCTCAAAGCGCACATACTTGATGATTGTTAGCTCATCGCCAAGCTCCTTGGACTTGGCTTCAAGCACTTGTGCGATTGTCTTTTTGTCATCCATCACAAAAAACTGCCCCAAAAGCGTAAGACGCTGATCAATCAGTGTGTTGTCAGAGATAAATCGCTCTATTTGTCCCGGAATGATTTTATCCCAAATCTGCTCGGGCTTGCCCTGTGCTTTGAGATCCTCTTGGAGTTTTTGTCTAGTAGATTCTAGCACTGCCTCTGTGAGCTCGCTGCGGCTCACATACTCTGGGATCTTATGCAGCGGCTTGCCAAGTCGCTTGAACTCTTCGTTTTCTTTGCTAAGCTCTGCGATAAGTGCGACTTTTTCTTTTTGGATAAATTCTGAATCCAACTCGTGGTAGCTTAGCACTTGTGGTTTCATCGCTGCTGCGTGCATACAAAAACTTCTAGCAAGATCTGCAGCTGGGGCTTTGGAGTTTGCGTTTTTGAATCTCATCGCGATGAGCACACCCACGCGTCCATTAGAATGCACATAGCCATTGACAATCGCATTGCCTTCGACTTTGATGCTCTCAAGGCGTCTTATTACGATATTTTCACCGATTTTTGCGATATTTTGTTGGAGGTATTCTTCAAACTTCGTGCCTTCTATCTGAATGCTATTAAGTGTGCTCACATCACTGATTTCGTGATCAAATACAAGTTTAGAACTCTTTGCTACGAGGTCTTTGAAATTGTCATTTTTTGCTACGAAGTCTGTCTCGGAGTTAATCTCTAGCAACGAAGCCTTAGAAAAATCACTCGCTACTTCCACACTCACGACACCTTCGCTTGCGACCCTATCGGCTTTTTTAGCTGCCTTGCTCAAGCCCTTTTCGCGGAGATATTCTACTGCTTTTTGGATATCGCCACCCACTTCTACTAGGGCTTTTTTGCAGTCCATCATACCCGCATCGGTCATTTCTCGAAGTTGTTTTACTAATTGTGCTGAAATCTCCATACTCACTCTCCTTGCTCTTGCTTAATCTCTTCAAGCACTTCTTGTGTTTCTTGCTCTGTAGCTGGGATCTGTGCCTCTAGCTCTTGGCTCTCTAGGTCTTTGTTTTCATTGCGCCCTTCTAAGATTGCTTCAGTCACTTCTTTGCAGAAAAGCTGAATCGATCGGATCGCATCATCATTGCCCGGGATTGGATAATCCACATTATCAGGATCGCAGTTTGTATCAAGTGGTGCGACTACAGGGATACCGAGTCTACGTGCTTCTGCCACTGCGATTTTTTCTTTTACCACATCGATGACAAAAATCATATCCGGCGCTTTTTTCATATGGCGCACGCCGCCAAGATATTTGGTAAGCTTGTCTTTTTTGCGCTGGAGCATAAGCTTCTCTTTTTTGGTCAAAAGATCGATTTGCCCGCTCTCTTCCATTTGCTCAATGATCTCAAGTTTGCGCACGGATTTTTTGATCGTGCTGAAGTTTGTGAGCATACCGCCCAGCCAGCGATAATTCACATAAGGGATATTGATACTTTCAGCGTATTGCTTAATCGTCTCACTCGCTTGCTTTTTAGTCCCTACAAACATAATCGTCTTGCCCTCTGCTGCTGTGTCTTTGATGATGTTGTAAGTGTATTTAAAATAGCGCAAAGTCTTTTGTAAGTCGATGATGTGGATATTTTTGCGCACACCAAAAATAAATCGCTTCATTTTTGGATTCCAGCGTCTTGTCTGATGTCCGAAATGCACACCGCATTCAAGTAAGTCTTTCATTGTTACCATAGGTTCTCCTTGTAGTATTGTGGTTTTGCCTCCATACCCATTAGCACCCTCACTGAAGCGAAATTCGTGAGTTTGCAACCTTTTTAAGGATTGGTATGTGCGGATTGTTTTTGGTGAAAAACGGGCGTGATTGTAGCGTATATTTCTTGAGTTGTGCCTTAAGCTGGGAATTGCATTTGCTTAAGACTAGCAAGCGTTGCTTAAAGTTTTTTGTGTTAGACTTCGGGCTTTTTAGATTCTGTGATTTTTAAGAACATCAATAAGGGGTTATGCGGTGGATTTTGTCAGTATCATTATGGGAAGCAAGAGTGATTTTAACGTGATGAGTGAATGCGCGGAGGTGTTTAAAAAATTTGATGTGCCCTATGAGATGATCGTCTCATCAGCCCATCGTTCCCCAGAGCGCACCAAAGAATATGTCAAAGACGCTCAAAGTCGTGGCGCACAAGTATTTATCGCAGCAGCTGGTATGGCAGCGCATTTGGCGGGTGCGGTGGCGGCACAGACTTGCAAGCCTGTGATCGGCGTGCCACTCGCTGGAGGTGCGCTAGATGGATTAGATTCGCTACTTTCTACCGTGCAGATGCCTAGCTCTATGCCTGTGGCGACCGTCACCATCGGCAAAGCCGGCGCGATCAATGCCGCGTATCTTGCCATACAGATTCTAAGCCTCAAAAACGACGAGCTAGCGGGTAAGCTTGTGCAAGATAGAATGATGAAAGCTAAAAAAGTAGAGCTGGATTCCTCAGAGATAGAAGTGAGGATTGATTGATGCAAGAGACAAACGATGTGACCAAAACCGCAGATTCTGTCAAAGATTCTGCTAATCTCCCCGCGACTGCCAAGACTTCAGCGACTTGGATAAGCCTTGATGAGTTTATCAAGCTCTCTGGGCTTGAGCACGATCGCGTATTTGAACTTATAGAATCTGGCGCGATTATGAGCAAGCAAGAGGGTGAAAAAGTGATGATTGATGCGAGCAGTGGGACTTCCGCACTCATCAAACGCGTGGAAAACAACCTCGTCAGTGCCGATATGCACGGCAAAGAGCTAAGCCCTGTATTTGTAGAGAAGACTATCGCCACGATTTTGAGCCTGCATGATAAAGTCATCGCGAGCAAAGATGAGACCATCAGTGCATTCAAAAACGAAAATGCCTTCCTTAAAGACGCGCTTGTCTCCATGCAAGAAGTATATGATGATGACAAAAAGACAATGGAGGTGTTGCGTGCGGAGCTCCAGAGTGCGCGTGAGGAAGTGGAGTTTATGAAGCGCAAATATCGCCTAATGTGGGGCAAAGTCTCCAATATGGCAGATGGCAGCAAGTAGGTTATGAATCTCACCCACACTTGCCTTGAGTGCCTCTATGGGCAGATTCACAAGTTTGTGCATACCTCAGAGCTTGCTCTATCAGAGAAAAGTCGCGATGAGATCCTCGCCCAAACCCAAAACATCACTAAATCTCTTGCAACAACGATAAACACAGATAGTGTCTTGCCACCGCCAAAAGCTGCTATCACGATCTATGAGCATCTTGCCGCTGTGCTCCGCACCCCCGATCCATACAAGGCTATCAAGATTCACAGTATAGAATCTGCCACGCGTATCCTTGAGCAGCTCAAAGCCCAAAATGCCTACACACAGAATCTAAGCGATGCCCTAAAAATCGCAGCTCTGGGTAATGTGATTGATTATGGCTCACAAAGTAATTTTAGCTTTGAATCTGACTTTGACTTCGCGCGCCTATCGTTTGCGTGCTTTGATATAGAGGCATTCACACAAGGATTGGCAAATGCCAAAACTCTGCTCTATATCGCGGATAATGCAGGGGAAAATCTCTTTGATATTGCGTTGCTTAGGGCGATTAGGGAGCTGTATCCTAAGATTTGCATCACATATCTCGTGCGTGGTGCGCCTATCATCAACGATCTTACGATGGAGGATTTGGCACATCCGCTGTGTGCAGAGATATTCACACTGGCTGAAGTGTGTAGCTCTGGGCTTAGGAGTCCCGGGTTTATCTATGAGGACGCGCCTGATGAGGTGCGCGCGATGTTTGATCATGCTGATGTGATCGTGGCAAAGGGTATGGGGAATTATGAGTGTTTAGAATCTCACAAGAGGACAAATTTATTTTTGCTTTTCAAAGTCAAATGCAGTGTGGTAGCTGCACACAGCGGATTTGAACTCGGGAAAATGGTATTTTTGCACAACAAAGGAGAATAATATGCGTAGTTTTTCGGATATCTTACTGGCGTTGCAGGAGTTTTGGAAAGAGCAGGGTTGCCTCATTGTGCAGCCTTATGATATTCCTGCGGGTGCGGGGACTTTTCACCCATTTACACTTTTGCGTAGTTTAGATTCTAAGCCATGGAGTGTGGCGTATGTCGCACCCTCTAGGCGCCCTACTGATGGGCGCTATGGGGAAAATCCAAATCGCCTAGGGAGCTATTATCAGTTTCAAGTACTCATTAAACCAAACCCCAGCAATATCCAAGAGCTGTATTTACGCAGTTTAGAGGCGTTGGGGCTGGATCTGCATAGGCATGATGTGCGCTTTGTGGAGGATAATTGGGAATCACCAACACTCGGGGCTTGGGGGCTTGGCTGGGAAGTGTGGCTTGATGGTATGGAGGTTACACAATTCACATATTTTCAGCAAGTGGGTGGGTTACCCTGTGAGCCTGTAGCGGTGGAAATCACCTATGGCGTGGAAAGATTGGCGATGTATATACAGGGTGTGGAGAATGTGTTTGATATATGCTGGGGCGTGGATTCACAAGGTCAGAGCGTGTATTATCGTGATGTGCATAAAGAGGGCGAATATGAGTTTAGCAAATACCACTTTGAAGTCGCTGATGTAAGCAAGCTTTTTGGGTTTTTTGAGCAGGCAAAAGATGAGGCGACACACTGCCTAGAGGCGCAGCTCCCGCTCCCAGCGTATGATTATACAATGCTTGCGAGCCATTTTTTTAATGTGCTAGATGCACGCAAGGCTATTTCTGTGGCGCAGAGACAAAACTACATCTTGCAGATTCGCGAGCTTGCTAAGGGTTGTGCTGTGCTGTATAAAGAGCAGGAGAAGGAACGTGATGAGCGCACGAAGTGCTAGAGGATTTAGAAATTTGGCTTGCTCATTTATATCTAGAAAATCCCTCTGCGCCGCCCCTTGAAAAGCATTTAAATCTTTACGCACAGAACAAGGCAAAGCCGCAGCTTCTTTAGTAATCTTAGAATTTCGGCAAGCCTTGAATTAGATTTATAGGTGGATTTAGAATCTAGATTCATTAGATTTTAAGTTTGAATCTAACCCTATAGAATCTTGTGTAGATTCAGAATCTGAATTTAAAGTGATTAGAGAATCCACCTCACACAATAGCACAGTGTCAATGAGTGGTGTGCGCGTGGCGGCACTTGGCTGAACGACTTTAAATGTATAGCCGAGTTTCCAAGATTCTATCATTGGCTTAATCTCAAAGAAATCGCTGGCTTTGTGGTAGATGCTAATGAGCATGGCGGGCTTTTGCGCTATGATCGTTTCTTTCGCACCTTTGAGAAATTCCTGCTCAAAGCCCTCAATATCGACTTTGATAAATCCCACCTGTATATTATGCTCGCGCACAAATGAATCCAACGTGATGACTTCTACTTCTTGTGTTGTTGTGTGGTTATCAAACACCATGCTTGAGCAGCCACCATTTATACTGATGTGTCCTTGCGATTTGCTTGCTCCTAGTGCTTTTTTGACTGGGATTATACGCGTGGCATTATTTAGCTTGATAGTCTCTTGCAGAGCCTCATAGCCTTCGCTTGTGGGTTCAAAAGAATAGATGTTTTTATCGCTAAAGCCCTGAAACACAAGCGCGCTATCACCAAAGCTTGCTCCCACATCGATGATGTCTTTGTGTCGTATCGCCTCTAGGGTGCTTGCGTGTAGATGATGTAGGTGGTGGCGACAGAGGATCACACAGGCATCAAGAGGCTTGGAGGACAAAAACCCATCGGTGTAATACAGTCCTTGAGCGACTTTCCGCACTTTGGGGTAAAACTCCTCTCTTATGCGTGCGATTTCTTGGGTTTCTTCATTGGTGAGTGTGTCGCAGTATGGTTTGCCCTGCGTGTAGGCGGTGCGCATACGCGATAGGATACGCGTGATAGTTTCTATACTTTTGGGATCTAGTCCCGCGCAGAGTGTGAGGACTTTTGCTTTGAGATCGGGATCGGTGGCGATATCGCGGGCGAACTCAGCTTGCATACCGCTTGATCCAATCCAAAGTGTTTCTGGTATGTGTCGCAGAGATTCTAAAACTTTTTTGCCCAAGACCTTGTATATGTAGAGGGTTTCAGCTATGCCCCCCCCCCAAATTGCTTATTATACGCATTTCTCTAGTGATGATGGGCTTGCCAAAAAGCTTTATGGATTTGGTGCGCCACTGTCCTAAGTAAAGTTGCCCACTGCGTGAGATTTCTAGGATTTTCATTATTGCTCCTTTGATGAGATTTAGGTGGGCATTGTATCCATACAGAGCTTAGCAAATTGTAAAAACTAGATTCAAACTCCTATTAATCTCCCTATTGTAGCTCATAGACTGCTACAACCGTGTGTCCATAGGCATTTGGTGGGATTTGTATGAGCTTTTTTCCTAATACTCCGGCTTTATTGATAAATTTTCGCAAGATTCCTCTATCAATCAGTGGTGTGGGTAGAAAAATTCTGCTCCACATTGTGCTTTTATAAAACTCGATATGTTCGGGCTGCACGGGTTCATGATAGAGATCTATGAGATGTAGATTAAAGATTTTGGCAATGTGCTGGAGGGTTTTGTCGCTAAATCTTGAGATGTGGTGTGGGGGCATATTGAGTATGCCATTGACACAATAGCGCAGGAATGAATCTTCGCTAGGCACAGCGATAATAAGCCGTGATGGATGCTTTAGTGTATCCCCCCCCCTAATAGCCTTAAGACACGCGATTTGTGCGCGTAAGAAGCTGTGTGGATCGCTGATATGTTCGAGCACTTGGAAGCTGCAACTTACATCAAATTCCTCTCTATGCTGTGTGCAATACTGCTCAATGGGTATATTTTGTATGGTTATACCGCGTTTGGCTGCCATTTCTTTGGCTTGTGTGCTAAACTCTAATCCCACATATTGTTCTTTATGTGGGAGGAAATCCGCAAATGCAGCCTTGCCACAACCCACTTCTAGCACTTTAGATTCTGGAGTGATGAAGGTTTTGGCATAATGGTATTCGTGTTTTTCATCAAAATAATACCATGGTAGGCTATTGAGGGCATTATAAAACGCATCATCACCGGCAGGAATCCCACCATCTTCACACACAAAAAACCTCACATCACATTCTTGGCAGTGCATATAGAGTAAATCATTAGGGATAAGCGAGGCTACATCAATCCCAAAGGATTTGTGATATAGCGCGATGAGATTCTCTCTATGGACGCGCTCTGTGGTAATTACTTGATTGCTGTGGCACAAGATACATTGCATATAATCTCCTTGCATTATGGTTTCGGTAAGTCCTGCATTATATCTCACAAATCTTGCAATATCTTGAATCCCCTGCCAGCGCGTGCAAGTGGTTCAAGACTAAAGCGCAGATCCTCGCTAGATTCACTCTCAAAGTCCGCATTTACAAAGCATTGTTTGACCTCTAGTAGTAGCGTGTCTGTCGCACTTTGGAAGTCCCACACATCATAAAAATCACAAAAAAACGCGCATTGGCAGTTGCTAGGTACAGGTGGATAGTCGCTAAGTAGGCTACTTAGATGTATGTTCAGCTCGCTTGCCTCGCTTGTGCCTTGTTCAAATTCTTGGGAACATGCCTGCACTTGTGTGCAATCTTGTGGGCTTGGGATCGTGATACTTGCGCGTTTGAAGGTTTTAGCATTGTGTAGTGTGTCCTTGATACTGCCATCGCTTTTTTTCATCAGGCACACACTTAGGATCGTGGGTTCTAGGCTTATTGGTGCGAAAAAACTAAAGGGCGCGAGGTTGATATTGCCATTATCGTTCATCGTGCTAATCCACGCGATGGGACGCGGTATGAGGCATTGACTTAGAATTTTAAAGTTTTGCAATGGCGTGGTGGGTGAAAATGTAAAGATCATCATAGCTCCTTTTCGCGCTCTTTAGGCGTGGATTTTCTTAGTATAGTGAGCGCAGATTCAAAGACTTCATCGGGTGTGATGGATTTCATACACAGATGGTGCTTGAGCGGGCAGGTGCGCTTTTTGCATGGGGCGCATTGTAGGTGCTTGCTGATGATCGTGAGATTGCCAGCTGTGAGGGTGTTTAGTGTCGTGATGTCCTTTGGTGTGTGCGATGGAGAATGGAGTGAATCTAGTGAATCTTTTGCTAGCAATGCCTGCGGGGGTAGAAAAAACTCTCGCGCTATGCTCTCATTCCATGGGCAGGTATCCGCGGTATCTGTGGAGCCAAAAATCGCTATAGTCGGTGTATCAAGTGCTGCGGCGATGTGCATAGGACCACTGTCATTAGTGATAAAGAGATCAAGTGTCTTGATACTATCCACCAGCTCGGCTAGGGTAGTTTGGTTGCTTAGATCGTGGATATGATCGTTATGCTGTGTGATGAGGTTTTGTGTATCGCCAAAGATATAGACTTCCCACCCTCGCGCCACAAAACGCGTGATAATCTCGACAAAATACTCCTTCTCCCAGCACTTCGCCCAGCCAAACGCCGCGCCCGGATTGATCCCAATGTGTTTGGTAGCACTGCGCGTTATCTTACTGCTTTCGCCATACACCAGAGATAGCGGCACAAAGGAGCTAAAAATCGCAGAATCTACAAAGTCCTCAATAAGATATTCATATTTTTGCACTTGGTGGAGGGGTTTTAGTGTTGGGATTTTGGGTGCGTGTGTGAGGAGAGCAGAGCGTAGATTCTTAGCGTAGCCTACGCGCACTTTCGTCTTGCATAGATAAAGTGTGAGCGCGCCAAAAAACCCGTTGCTAAAACAAAAGCCAAGATCGATCTGCCCAATTTGCTCGCGCACTTGCGCACATAAGCGATAGAGGCTCAAAAATCGGCTTTTTGCCTTTTTGCTCTCATCGATATAGATCGCTCGCACGCGCTTATCGCGTCTAAATACCTCGCACGCATAGCTGCCTACTAGCACAAATTGCGCGTTTGGATACATTATTTTAAGTTTTTCAAACGCACTCGCACACATCACACTATCACCCAGCCAATTTGGCAATCGCAAAAGAATTGTTTGTATCATACATTACGCCCACAGATTAGGATTGTCGCCATTATAGCAAACTCTGTTAAGGTTTGTAAAAACTCTATTTTGTTAGAATCTGCCTCCTTTAGACTTCGATAATCTTTAGCACAAAGGACTTGTATGCCGACAACCCCTCTTAGGCTTGATGATAGCGACAAATTGCAGCTTGCAAGAATGGCAAACACCTTGCGCTTTTTGAGCGCAGATATGGTGCAGCGCGCAAACAGCGGACATCCCGGCGCACCTATGGGCTTAGCGGATATTGCCACGATTTTGAGTTTGTATGTGAATCTTGATCCTAGCGATCCATCGTGGCTTAATCGCGATAGGGTCGTCTTTAGCGGTGGGCATGCGAGCGCGCTTGTGTATAGTCTGCTACATTTGTGGGGATTTGATGTGAGCAAGGAGGATCTATCGTGCTTTCGTCAGTTAGATTCTAAGACACCCGGACACCCAGAATATGCTCATACGCCCGGTGTGGAAATCACTACTGGTCCTTTGGGGCAGGGGATCGCTAATGCAGTGGGCATGGCACTCGCCTCTAAATATGCTAAAGGGCTGCTAGGTGAGAATCTCATCTCGCATAATGTCTTTTGTTTCTGTGGTGATGGGGATTTGCAAGAGGGGATCAGCTATGAAGCGTGCTCACTTGCGGGACTGCATAGACTGGAAAATCTCATTGTAATTTATGATAGCAATGGTATTAGTATCGAAGGGGCGGTGCAAAAGGCGTTTGACGAAAACATCACAGAGCGTTTTAGCGCGCAGGGTTGGGAAGTGCTAGCGTGCGATGGACATGATTATGAGAGCATCAACACTGCGCTTGTGAGTGCGATAAATGCTAGCAAGCCAAGTCTCATCATCGCCACCACCACCATCGGCAAGGGTGCGCTAAGTTTAGAGGGAAGCCACAAAACCCATGGTGCGCCTTTGGGCAAAGATATTATCGCGCAAGCCAAGGCAGCGCTTGGGTTTGATAGCGATGCCGAGTTTATTATTCCCAAAGATGTGGCATTGCGGTTTTTGAATGTCAAAGAAAATGGTGCGCTTACTCATCATCAATGGCTGAAAAATCTCACACCAGAGACAAAAGCGCGCATAGATTCACTCCTAGATCCTAGCCACATCGTCTATCCTAGCTACCAAAAGGGACAATCTATCGCCACGCGCGTGAGCAATGGTGAGATCCTAAATGCGATCGCTGCGGGTATGAAGGGCTTTTTGGGCGGGAGTGCGGATTTGGCTCCGAGCAACAACACCGAACTAAAGGGCGAGCCAGATTTCCCAGATGGGCGCAATATGCACTTTGGTATCCGTGAGCACGCTATGGGCGCGATTTGCAATGGTATCGCGAATTATGGTGTGTTTTTGCCATTTTGTGCGACATTTTTTGTTTTTAGTGATTATCTTACACCTAGCGTGCGCGTGGCGAGTCTGATGAAAGCGCGTGTGATGTATGTTTTCACACATGATAGTATCGGTGTGGGTGAGGACGGCGCGACACATCAGCCTATCGAGCAGCTCTCGCACTTCCGCGCCATGCCAAATCTCCTTGTATTCCGCCCATGCGATGGGAATGAAAATGTCGCGTGCTGGCAGGTTGCACTGCAGCAGCACACACCTAGCGCATTTGTGCTTAGTCGTCAGAATCTTGAGGTCGTGAGCGATGGTGCTGATGCAGCGGCAGTGGCGCGCGGAGGCTATGTCCTCCAAGAGAGTGCGCTAGATTCACACAATCCGCGCCTTGTGCTACTTGCTAGTGGTAGCGAGGTCAAGCTTGCGCTAGATTCTCAAAAGCTCCTAGAGCAGCAAGGTATCGCCACGCGCGTGGTGAGTGTGCCTTGTTTTGATCTATTGCTAGCTCAAGATGAGGCGTATAGGCAGCAGCTTTTTGGCACGGGCAAGGTCCTAGCTATCGAGGCTTCACGCGCTCTAGAGTGGTATGTATTTGCCCACGATGTGATAGGAATGAATGGCTTTGGCGCGAGCGGCAAGGGCGAGGCGTTGTTTGAGCGATTTGGCTTTAGTGTGGAGAATGTCGTGAGTAGGGCTAAGGCACTTGTGGTGTGTTAATGTCAGGTGAATGAATCTCTGTTTATTTTGCTATTATTAAAATCTTGGCGGGCATACATTATCTGAATCTACTTGCTTAGATTCACTAGATTCTACAATACCGCTGGTGGCTGTAGATTCTGTGATTTTCAAACATTACTAAAAGGATTTGGCGGTGCAACACACATCATTACAGAATCTCCATTCCAAAGAACTGCTGCTATTCCCCTCTAGGCGTGCGTTGCTCCAGCATTATAGTGAGGGGATTTGCCCGCCGAGTATGCTGCTAGGCGAGTTTTTTGCTAAGGCGGTGTATTATCCAGATAGAAGTATTATCCCCGCGCATTTGCGCAAATTTATCCTAAGCCGCGTGCTTAGAGAGTATGACAGAGATCGTGTGAATCTCCTTGAGTGCGGATTTGTGTTTGAGCGCAGTTTTTTGGCTTATTTGCAGTCTAGCGAGTTTTTTTTGCGATTTTTTGATGAGCTGTTGGTGCATAATATCGCCATTAGCGAGATTCCATTGCTTGATACATATGGGGAGTATGAGGATCATTTGAGGATTCTTAAGGAGGTGTATGAGCGATATTGTGCTTTTTTGGAGCGGCATGAGTGGGTGTATAAGAGCTGGGATTTTAGCCTTGCGCGCTTGTGGCTAGAGGAATTTGAGCGCATAAAAATTATGCTCTGTGGTGTGCTAAGTCCCCTAGAATGTGCGATTTTGCGCGAAGTATCAGGTGTGTGCGAAGTGCATGTGTGCTTTGATGTGTATCAAAACACACAAGGATTTTGGGATATTTTTGATGTGCCTCTGGAGTTAGATTCACATTTTCGCTATACCTTTGTGTATCCTAGCGGTGTGTTGGTATCAAAGGAGGCACTAGATTCTGCTAAGCACATACAAGCGTATTCATTTCTCTCGCGCATAGAGCAGGTGGGCGCGATCCGTGGGCAGATCGCACAATGGCTTGCGCGCGGCATAGAGCCAGAGCACATAAGCATCGTGCTACCCCAAGAGGATTTCACGCGCTATTTGCAGGTGCTAGATAGGGAGCGAAACTGCAACTACGCTATGGGCAAGCCATTTGCGCATACAGAGGTTTTTGCTACGTTGTGCGCACGCTTAGAGGAGGGGGGAGCAAGTCTAAGTGAGTGCGTGGCACAGGGTTTTGCAGATGTGCAGGATATTTCTCAATATGGCGTGATTAGGCAGAAGATTGATGAGATCGTGTATCAATACGAGGCAATGCGCGCATTTTGGGAAGATGTGAGCTTTAGCGAGGTGGCACAGAGCTTCTTGCATGAGATTAAGAGGCTTAGTGTCGATGATGTGTATGGTGGGAGGATCCGCGTCTTAGGTGCGCTTGAAAGTAGAGGTGTGGAGTTACCCTATGTGATTTTGGTGGATTGCAATGATGGTGTGATACCGCATTTTAGGGATAATGATTTGTTTTTAAACACTGCATTGCGCTCAAGGCTCGGTATCCCCACGACTTATGATAAAGAAAAACTCCAAGTGCTGTATTATAAAAACCTACTTCTAGGTGCAAAAGAAGCGGTGGCATTCTGTGTGCAGGACGATAAGAGCACGCCCGCGCATTTGCTTGAGGAGCTAGGCTGCGAGGTGAGTGAGAGTGCGCAGAGTATCTTTGAGCATACTTTGGAGCAAATCCCTATTTACAAACAGGAGTGCTATGTCGGGCGGCTACATAAGGTGTTTTCGCCTACGGGCTTTGATGTTTTGGTGCGCTGTAAGCGCAAATACTGCTTTCAATATATGCTAGGACTTAGAGAATCTGAAGAGGCAAGTGCAGCAGCGTCAATGGGGATTTTGGTGCATGAGGCGTTGCAGAGGGCGTATGAGCCATATGTGGGCAAGATGGTGAATCTAGCGGATATAGATCGCGTGCAAGAATCTTGTGAAACGTATCTGCGTGCGCAGATTCTTGATAATGCCCTAGATCGTGCGAATGTCGAGATTTTATGGCTTGATTTGGTGAGGTTTTTTGACTTTGAGCGTGAGAATATCGCTAAGAATGGGGCGTTTGAGATATTGGGTTTAGAGCAGGAGTTAGAGGAGTTTAGGCTAGAGGACTATAGGTTTTGTAAGGCTAGAGCGGATAGAATCCAGCGCAATAGCGATGGCAAGGTGCTTGTGATTGATTATAAATACAAAAACAATTTTAAAGATAGTAATGAGGATTTTGCCCTAGAGCTGTATGTGAGTGCGCTTAGTGCGAAATATGGGGTAGTGGAGGGAGTGTATTATGATATTAAAAAAGCGGATTCTATCCCACAAAAAGAGGGCAAGAAAGAGAATCTTATCAAAACCTTGCGTGCTATGCAGGCACATTTTAGCATGCTAGAGATTCCCAAAGATGCGGTACTCGTGCAGGATAGAGTAGGGGTGCATAAGGAAGATTGTGAGGATTGCACACAGGGCTATGGGGTGTTTGAGCCAGTGGAAAAGACCACGCCATGTCAGTATTGCGCATATAAAAGTCTGTGTGATCGATGATCTAGGGTTGTGAAAACTCCGCGATCACGTTTTTTAAGCACTTGGCGTCGCTTTGGCATTCTTGGCGTTTGGCGATGTATTCTTGCGCGCGATCTTTGGTGGATTCTAAGATCAGGAGTGTCTCTCTGTCGGCTTTGGCGAGAGCTGGATCTTGGCAGATGGCTATTTCATCTGGGCTTTGGGCTTTGGCACACTCAAAGCTAGGCTGGACTTTGTAGTATATTTGCGCAAGCACGCCTTGGGTGTAGAGAGGTTCGCACGCGCTTTTGTTTAGGAAGGGATTAATCTGTAGGCTGTATGCGTCGCGCTTCTCGATCATGATCCCGCATTCGGGGGTTTGGACTTGGGTAATGTAGGCTTGGGTGCTATTGAGAGACTTTAGGAAAAACGTCTCACTTTTGCTGCTATGCTCTCCATCTTTTTCAAAGCTGTAGTGAAAAATCACGCGATCTTCTTGCATGCTGATGGTATAAGATTCTCCTTGGAATCTCGAACTTTGTAAGGTTTGTGGTGTGTGTGGTGCTGTGGGTATATCTGATGTGGGTGCGCTCTCTTGTGCATTATTTTGCGTGGGCTTTAGAATCTGCTTGGTGTAGCTAAATGCGCTGATATCTGCCCAGCTTTTGCTAAACCTCTGTCCATCGACATACGCACAGGAGATGGGCTGAATCTGTGTGAAAAACGGCTCATCTCCCTGCTTGGTCGATGAAAAAATCGTCTTGCTAGGTGAGAGGATATAGGTCTTGTGCTTGTGGATAAAGCTAAAAAAATCTTCATTCACACTCACTTGCGCACTGCTCTCATCAAGCTTGAGATTTATAGAATCTTCCTTGTTGATAAGAGTGAGTGTGGGGCTTTGGCACTCTTGCTCGCATTCAAATTTCATATAGAGATTTTGAGATTCAAAGCATTCTGTCCCAAACCCCACGCTACAGGTAAAAAAGAGTATATATAGGTGTTTTCTCATCGCCATCCTTATTTGTATGAATCTAGCACATCAAGGATAATATCCCCGACTTTCTTGGCGTCATCGCGCTCCATATTCTGCGTACAAGGGATTGAGAGCTCGGCATTATAGAATCTCTGGGCATTTTCTAGCTTTACTTCACCAAATCGTTGCTTATATAGGCTAAAGGTATGGATTGGGATATAATGCACTTGCACGCCTACGCCCTGCGCGTGTAGAGATTCAAAAATCGCGATTTTGTGCGCCCAAAATCGTGGGTGCAAAAAAATGGGGTAGAGATGGTGAGTGCTCGTATCTTGCGCGGGTGGCAGGGTTTTAAAGAAAGGATTATCCACAAAATAGTGGTCATAAAATCGCGCTATCTCCTCGCGTTTGGCGATAAAAGATTCTATCTTGTGAATCTGTGAGAGCCCCAAAGCCGCGCTTAGATCGTGCATTCTGAAGTTAAACCCACACTCAAGGCAATCATATTCCCACGCTCTGCCCTTAGCGATGCCATGGCTTATGAGGCGCTGTGCGTGCGTGTGAAGGTGCTCATTGTTGGTTACCAGCGCACCACCCTCGGCGGTAGTGATGGGTTTAATCGCATGAAAGCTAAAGATACTCACATCGGCTTGTGCGCCGATTTGCTCTCCTTGGAATCTCGCGCCAAAGCTATGAGAGCTATCTGAAACCCAGATGAGGTCAAACTCTTGGGCGATTTGGCGCATTTGTGCGCAATCCACACTTCTCCCTCCATAATCCATACTCACCAAGAGCTTGATGTGTGCTCTGTGTGGGTGTGTGCTTAGAATCTCGCGCACACTCGTAGCGTCCAAATGCCCACTCGGCGTGATATCGGCAAAAATAGGCGTGATGTGATTGGCAAGCATCATATTGGTCGTAGCCACGAAGCTAATGGGTGTGGTGATAGCAAAAATTGGTGTATTTGTGGATTTGGGGGTAGATTCTATTGTGGATTTGATCGCGTGGTAGGCGATATAGAGCGCAGAAGTGGCGGAGTTGCACACGAGTGCGTATTGTGTGCCACACATACTTGCTATGGTAGATTCAAACTCCTTGGCACGCCAACCCTGCGTGAGATTCTCATCATCTAAAGCGCGTAGTAGCGCGGACTTGTCGTCCTCTTGGATACATTGTGTGCTGTAGGGATACATTTATGAGAGCAGTTTGCTAACGCGTTTAGAATCTAGCTTGCTACCATCGTGTGAGCCGCGCAAGAAATCGCCCATGCTTTTGAAAAAAGACGCGATTTTGCTAGGCTGCTTTTCCTCCGTGATAGAATCTAGCGCATCTTCCTTGCGTTCATCATATTTTTGGGTGGCTTTGGCTTGAGTGTGGATTTTTTGCGCGCTTGCTTGGGCGTCTTCAGAGATGAGAGTTATGGCTTCTTTGATACTGCCGCGTATATCTTTGAGATCTTGACTAAAGGCATTTAAGTCTTGTTTGTCTTCATTGATGAGTGATGTATCAAGCTTGACTTTTTCTAGCACCACATTGCCTTGTGAATCTTTAAAACTCACACCAAAGACTTTCTGCCCTTGGAATTTCGTTTCTTGCATTATTTGTTCGATCTCATCTTTGAACTCTTGGGCTTTTTCTCCCCTTTGGGCTTCATCGCTTATTTTTTGTAGTGAGCGCACTTTTTGTTCGATAGAATCTATCGAGGTTTGGAGGGTTTGGAGTTTGCCAATGCTGGTATTGAGGTCTTTGATATTATCGGTATTGATGGTGTTTGTGGCTGGGCGTGAATCTAGCTTGGTGCTTGTGGTTTTGGATTCTCTCTCTTGGGGTTTTTGTGTGGGTTGCGTGAAAGTCCTGCTAGCCTTGGTGTTTTCTATTTTCATTTACCACCCCCCTTTGGTCTTTTTGGGAGTATTTAAGCAAATTCCGAGCCATTGTGTGAGTTTTTCGCATACGAGAGTGAGGAATTGTGGCGCGAGAGGGTTGGGATCTTGTCCTGTCGCCACGTTAAGCGATGCGAACTCTTCCGCTCTCTCTGCTATGCCCCCCCCCTTATTGATACAAGTATCAACAAAATTTTTTGTGCTAAAGCTTTGGTTGTTAAACCCAATAGCAGCCCAGCGTTTCAGCATAGACTGCGGGTAGAGTCCCACGCGAGGTATGCCTAGATTATCGGCTATGTGTATATTGCCCGTATCGACACTCACAAGCATCGCAAGGCGCGAGGTAAGTGCGATGAGATTAAGCACATCATCATTATTGACAAACACAATGATGTTTGGCTCATTGAAATGCACAGCGCACAGAGGACTTTGCGCACGCGAAGTGAGAATGAAAGTAAGCATAGGATATGTGCGTGCGAGTGTGCGTATGAGATCTAGCCAAACATCAAGCGAGAAATTCCACGCGCTTTGAGTGCTTCCAAAGATATTGATACCGATGAGGGATTGGTGGGCTAAGGTGTGTGAATTTAAAAACTCCTGCACGAAAGCTTGATTTGCTGGTGTGCTTTGGAGCTTGGCTTGGGTGAAGTCTATCGTGGGTAGCATGGAGTCAAAATGACTTGTATCTATCAGGCGCACATAGCGCAGGATATTATCGCTTTCAAGGCGAGATTTCACATTGAAATTAAAGTCCTTGAGGAAATTTGGCAAGAAGAGATTAGATAAATGTGCTTGCATAATCACCTTTTTAGCGTCTATGCGTTTGGCAAAATCGATATTTGCTGCTGTTTTGTGTGTGATGATGAGTATGTCGATAGAGCGTCGTGGAGGTGCCTTATGCTCATCAAGATTGATGATCTCATCGATAAAAGGCACACAGGCATAGAGATTTGCCCCAAGGGTATTGGTATAGATGAGAATCTTAGCGTGTGGATAGAGGATTTTTGCTGCATAGAATGCTTTGAGTGCGACTATGTTATCTCCAAGTTTATTGCAACGATGAAAGGCGATATGGGTGAGGTCTTGCAAACATAATCCTTTGCGCGAGATGAGGGGTATTATAGCGAAAGTTTTGAGTAATACAAAAGGCAGAGAGCTATCCAAAGCCCTGCTTTTGTTATTCTGTCGCTTAGGAACTAGAAGAATGGAGTCCTAGATCTTTTTTAGAATCTTGATGGGAGCTTTTAGAATGCGCTTGATTATGGTAGAGATTCTGAAAATGAGCTTTTTTTTGAGACGCTCTAGTTCTTTGGTATAAATCTCCCAAAGCTCTGGATGTACGATGTATGGCGGTATAGGCGTGGGTGCTATACCCTCAAAGTGTTCTAATTGTCGTTTATGCACAAATACGAGTGTGTTTTGTCGATACCACGACTCGATCTTAGGATTGTGCCACACCTGCATACGAATATAGTCCAAGCATACATAATCGTGCTGTGCGAATAATTCTGCCCAATATGCGGGAGGTTGTTCATTGACATGGTGTGTGCCGCCCTGATGAGGGATAGCAGCAGAGAAGAGTACGACATCAGATAAAAATGTGAGGAGTGTGATGAAATTTTTGGCGTATTGTGCGTCGAAGTGTTCAGCGACTTCTAGGGATTGTGCGAGACTAAATGGCTTCACCCCCCCCCCATTTGGCTTAAAAGAAAGATTTTGCAAAATCTGCTGTGAATCTTGTGTGAGATCCACGCGTTGGTAGCATTCTGTGGGGATAAAAAAGAGTGAGTGATCGACACTATTGCCATCAATACCAAAGACTTTGGTATCGGGTTTCATATCTTGCCAAGCCTTGAGCCATGTACCCACGCCACAACCCACATCAATCACGCTTTTGACATCAATGTATTTTTGCACATAGGGCAGAATCCCAAGCGCAGATTCATAGCTTCCTTTCATTTGAGCGTTGTAAAACGCTTCATCGTAGATATGTGTTGATTGCATGATAATCCTTTGTGTGAAATGCGGCATATTATAGCAGAATATTATTCCATAGATGTATAGAAAATGCGCTAATCCAAATCGCGTTCCTGATGCGGCGACACCAAAACGCAAGTTAGATTCTAAGAATCTGCTGTATGTTCGCGCAAGCGGAGCGAAGAGGGATTCACTCCCTCTGAAGCGATACACAAGTTTTGCCACAGCAAAACTTGCATTACATAATAAAACTAGGTAAGTAGATTCGCACAGGGAGAACCCACCCATAAAGGCAGGACTCGCACCCAGCCCATTTTAAGAGCCTAGTGTGCGTTGTAGCTTGTGATACTTGAAGTGCGTGAATCCAGCACTTTGTAGTTATAGGGCTTGGTGTTTTGGTCTAGTTCCAGCAACTCTTTTGGAGGCGCGCCATTGACATTGTGGTGTTCGTAGTAGCGATCGCCTGCCTTGTGCTCACCTATATCCACCTTGTAGGTGATTTCACCGGGATTGAGTTTTTGAATCTCTTCAAAGCCCACATTGGAAACACTAAAACCTTTGATACCATTAGCTGCGGCGATTTCTACGAGTTTGGCTTGTCCCATTCTTGCCATTTCGACAGCTTGGAGGAGCATTCTGCTTGCTTCGCGTGGATTGTGGAATCCAGTGGAGTTTTCCGCACCGACAAAATCCCCTCTCATCTGTCCTCTGCGATGGAGTTCAAGGGGCTCTGCAAGGGCTTGTGAGATCTTAGTCTCATCTGGTTTGCCAGCACTTTGGTATGCAGGGAGTTTGCCTAGCTCATCACGCAATTTCTTGATATCTTGGATAAGACTCACAGTCGCGTATTCCGCGCTTCTTAGGTCGTATGCCACAGATTTTTGTATATCAGCGATTTGTGCTTTTAGTACATCTTCGCTTTGAGAATGGCAGGTTTTACATGCCGCATTGATATCATTAAGTGGTGAGGTAATGTTGTGTTGGGTTACCTTTCTGCCACCTGTACCCTTTGTATAAGGCATATGACAATCCGCACAGCTCACGCCATTAGCCGCATGCACACCGCCGCTAAAGAGCTCAGATTCTGGGTGCTGGATTTTGAGCATTGGGGCTTTTGTGAGTTTGTGCTCCCAATCAGAGACAAAAACCTTCTCTGCTCGTGCTTTGTCATAATGCTCATCAAACATTTCGATTCTAAATGGCTCACCCTTTTTCCAAGTGCTCCATGGGAATACGAGTTCGATACCATCGACTTCGACTTCGGTAGGGCTATTGCCATCACGCCATAGATCGTATTCGTCATAGGTCTTTTGCGTGCCATCCCACCATTTTTTGCTTGGATCTTGCGCGATACTTTCACCTGTTACCTTGACTTTAGAGCCGGTTGGGCGGAAGTAGTATTCGACATGGCATTGGGTACATACAAGCGTGCGCATTTCTTTTCTATCGGCTTTGACACCTTGCTCTGGGTCTTTTTGGTAGCCTCTAAAATCTACAAGTGCGTTGATGAGTGCTTGGCGTGTGATTCTAAGCTCCATAGTCTGTGGGTTGTGGCAATCCGCGCAGGTTACACCCATTCTAGTGCCACCATGTGGTCCTCTGTGTGCGTCAGAGTTTGGCGTGATGCCATTGACAGCGGGGACATCTTTGATCATAGTCCAGTATTTGGTGGAGTTGAAGCGTACCCAGTCACCCTTAGCAGAGTTTTTGAGTAGCCATGGAGACCAGCCGCTGTGGCAGTTCATACACGCTGCAGGCTGTCCGGCAAACTTCGCAAATCCGTGCGCGTTTAGGAAGTCTTTGTTGTTTCTTGCGGTATCCATTTGATCGACTTGAATCCAAAAATGCCCTCGCTCTTCATTAGCGTCTAGACTAAATGGATAGCCTGCCCAAAGCACAGTGAGCTGTGGGTATCGGATTAGCTTTGAATACGCGAGATTGCCCCCAAAATCGGTGTATTTTGGCGTTTCTGTCTCGACTTTGAGATACATATCCTTGTATTCTGGGAAGTTTTTCCCCCATTCATCAAATGTCGGATTCTCATCACTTAGTGTGACAAGATCCAGAGATTTTGTACCTGATACAGCACTTTTGGAGCTGATATCGCTATTGAGCCATAAAATACCAGCGATGATGACGACAGCCAATATGATAAGAATTGGCATCATGCTACTTTTCTTTTGCATATTTCCTCCTTAAATTTTGAGATTAAAACCCGCGCCTATGCCCGACATTTTCGTGGCATGAGACACATTGCAGGCTGTTGCTACTACTAACTTCGTGTAGGGTCGGATTAACCACATTCCCAGCATAATCACTATGGCAGTTGATGCAGTTTTGCTGTACGATCTTTTTGCTTTTTTCATTCGCACTGAGATTGACAGGAAGATCATCTAGCTTGAATGTAAAGGCATAGCCGTGCCCTATGCCACTCTGTGCCTTTGCGATCCACTTAGAAACAAATCCATGAGGCAGATGGCAATCACTACAAGTTGCTCTCTGTTTTCCGTTGGATTTGAGAGAATGTGGATCGGACATATAGTTGGCATACACATCATTCATAATATGGCAGTTATTGCACGCCTCTGGATTGTTGCTCAGATACGAGAAACCCTTGGCGTTGTAAAATGTATAGCCTCCACTCACGATGATAACAACAACCAAGAATGCAAAAACTTTTGACAAAAAAGACCAAGATTGCCGAGATTTCCGATTGTTGTGTAATTTCAAGAAGCCCTCCTTACATCACAGAATCTCCATTATCGCCACGCCACACGCATTATCACATACACGACTATGAGATGAGAGCGCACACACGCCAAACACGATAGATATGGACAAATGTGATTGTAATACAAATTTTCTTAAAAAAATTTGATTTACTTTTTGTTAATATTTCATAAATTTTAAGGAGAGCGTGATGTTTGCCTACACGGATTTTATCCCCAATACCGCGCAAAATGGCGGCGTGGTGTTTGCCCTAAGCGATCGCTATGGTGGGTTTAGTCAGCCACCCTATGAGAGCCTCAATCTCGCCTTTCACACCGGTGATGAGAGTGCAGTGGTAGAGCGCAATATCATACATATGCTAGAGGCGTTTAGACAGCTAGATTCACGATGCGCACAGGCACAGAATCTAGCATATATGACACAGATTCATAGCACGCATTGTGTGGTGTTGGGCGAAAATCTTTGTGATGATGATCTCTGTGGTAGGGGGAGTGCGGATGAGCAAAGTATGAGAGAGATTGAGAGCAGAGATTTGACTCATAGCGTGAGGCAGGGCAGTGGGGTTGCTGGCAATGGGATTATGAATATGGGCGAGGCTGATGCGCTACTGCTCACACGCAAGGATAAGCCTGCGATGGTGCTAGTAGCGGATTGCAATCCGATTTTGTTTTTTGATAGGACACATAATGTCGCTGCGCTTATTCATGCTGGGCGAGAGGGCGTGTTTGGCAGGATTTGCTCAAATGCCCTAGTGCGTATGAGTGAGTATTCTGACACGCGTGCGAGTGATGTGTATGTCTTTGTCGGAGCAGGGATACGCAAGTGCTGCTATGAGGTAGGCGATGATGTGTGCGCAAAGCTAGAATCTAAAGAGCGCGAGAGATATATACAATCGCGCGAAGGTCGGTATTTTCTTGATTTAGAATCTATGCTAAGAGCGGAGTTTGAATCTCTAGGGATTGGAGAGTGGGAGTTTTTGCCCAAATGCAGTTGTTGCCAAAAGGAGTTTTTTTCATATCGTCGTGATGGGGTTACGGGGCGATTTGGACTTGTGGCAATGTTGGTATGAGCTGTGTTTGGGAGGGTATGCGCTTTTGGGCTAGATTCTAGAAACTCGGCTTGTGGAGAATCCTGAATCTAGTGCGCCACAATCTCTTGCCTAGAGATTTTAAGAATTTTAATGCAAGGGTTTGTGTGATTTATTTATGTGGCAGGATTACACGCCTGCTTCCTCTTTGCGCTGCAAATATTCCCATCGTGCATCGACATCTTTTTGGAATTGCTCGATGATATGCTCGTTTTCTGGCTTAAAGAGATGCTTAAATCTCCCCTGCGCGCCGAGATAATCACGCACCGGTATGATGTTTTTTGGTCTATAAGTGATATGAAGTTCCGTGCCATTAATCACTTCAAAAAGCGGAAACACGAGTGAATCTACTGCCAAATCACTAACCTCAACCGTCTTGTGTGAATCAAAACGCCACTCGGTAGTGCAGGCACTCATCGCGTTGATAAATGTCGGTCCCTCTGTCTCAAGCGCAGTTTTGATTTTTTTGTTCATATCTTTCCATTTATTAGGAGCTACCTGCGCGACATAGGGCGATCCATGTGCTGCCATAATCATTAGCAAATCTTTCTTTTTTTCTTTTTTGCCATAGCTTGCACTTCCTGCGGGCGTGGTAGAGGTGCTAGAGCCAATGGGCGTAGAGCCGCTCCTCTGCCCTCCTGTGTTGGCATACACCTCATTATCAAGGCAGATATAAGTCATATCATGCCCACGCTCAAAGCACCCGCTAATCCACTGAAAGCCGATATCATAAGTCGCACCATCGCCACCAAAAGCCACAAACTTCGGCTTCTCACCCTTGTATCTGCCCTTTTTGACTAATGCCTTATACATTGCCTCCGCTCCGGCTACTGCTGTAGAGCCGTTTTCAAACCCGATATGAATCCATGGCACATCCCAGCTCGTGTGTGGATACACTGCGGTAGAAACCTCCACGCACCCCGTGGAATTGCCTATGAGGATAGGACCCTCGGCAGCATTGAGTACCTCGCGGATAATCATACCATGCGCACAGCCCGGGCATAAGAGATGCGCACCTTCGAATTTCTCTGCTGATTTAGAAAATTGTTTGAGATTTTTGATTTCTTTTACCATAGTTTCTCCTTTCTAGCAAAAGCTTAGTTTAGGACCGCGAAGTCCGATGAATTGTTGCGTTGGGTGTGTGAGCTTGCCCGCTTTGGCATTTTGGTCAAGCTGCTCATACACTTCTCTCAAGTGCGCCTGTGTCAAATCGCGTCCGCCCAAGCCATAGATATAGTTCGAAACTACTGCATTACTCCCCGCAGCGTGAATCGCACTTGTAGTTTCGTTAAAGAGCATACCCATTGCACCCGCTGGCAAGCTTCTATCAAGACATGCTAGAGCTTTGAGATGTTTGATCTTTTCGCCAAAGAGCGTAAATGGGAAAGGACGCAATGTGCGTAGCGACACAACACCGGCTTTGATACCCTTTTTGCGTGCTTCTTGTGCGGCGATGCGCGCGGATTCTACCGTGGTGCCAAGCGCGATGATTGCCACTTCCGCATCATCAAGATCATAAGTCTCTACAAACTTATACACACGCCCCGTGAGCTTTGCAAACTCCCTAAACACTTCCTCAATCACTTTATGAGATTCCATAATGGCGTGGTGGAGTTGGGCTTTGTGCTCAAAGTGCCAATCCTCCTCGGTTTGTGAGCCATAAGTAACCGGACGCGCAAAATCTAGCATAGGATTCTTGCTTTTATACTCACCGATGAACGCATACGCCTCTGCGTCACTTAGTGGGCGCACGGTTTGGGCAGTGTGTGAGCAGATGAAACCATCTTGATTGACAATCACGGGCACGCGCACGCGCAAATCTTCAGCGATTCTAAATGCCATCAGATTAAAATCATACGCTTCTTGAGGATTATAAGTGCAGAGGTTTATCCAACCCGTATCGCGGCTAAGATACATATCAGAATGATCACCATTGACATTGAGCGGGCTTGCTAGCGCGCGATTTACGAGGTTAAGGACGATTGGCAAACGCATACCAGAGGCTTGATAGAGCACTTCCACCATCAGCGCAAAGCCCTGCGAGCTCGTCGCAGTAGCTACACGCCCACCAGCTGCGGCTGCACCCACACACGCACTCATCGCGGCGTGCTCGGATTCTACCATTACAAACTCTCCATCGATATAGCCATTGCCCATAAATGTGCCATAGTTTTGCACAATAGGTGTAGATGGCGTGATAGGATAGGCGGCTACCACATCGATTTGGGCTTGTCGCATCGCTTGGGAGGCAGCCATATTGCCATCCCAAACCTCGATTTTTTGCAATTCCATAACTTTTGCCATAATGCCTCCTTAATTTTTCTTTTTGTCTTCTTTTTGTGGCCACGCACTAAGTGCTTCTTGATTGTCTTTATGATCTTCAAACATCAATAGAGATTTGGGATTAGTAGGGCAGACATCCACACACACGCCACAACCCTTGCAATGCACATAATCCACGCCCGCAAGCTTCTCATCGCGCGCCAAAATCGCACCATCGGGGCAATACACCCAGCAGTTAAAGCAGTTAATACACACTTGGCTATTATGCACAGGCTTCTCCACACGCCAATGCGCCACACTCGCGGTAAAAGAGCTATCGCGCGTGTAAGCTCGCTTGTCGTTGTGCTCTTGTAGTTGAGTCTCTCCATCATTGCTAAAAGGGAAAAGAGCCGAGCCAATTTCTAATTCATTCCAGCCTCTGTTATCCATTGTTGCCTCCTTTTGGGTTATTGCACTTCTTCATAAGCGCGTCTGATGGCTACCATATTGCCATCGATGACTTTTTGGGGAAGTTTTTTGCCAAGCACCTTAGTGAAAGCCTTGAGGAAAAAATCAAGCTCCAAAAGTCCCGATACTTTCATCAATGCACCCAGCATTGGCGCGTTAGGGATAGGCTTGCCAAGCTCTTGGAGAGAGATTTTTATACAATCAAGCGTATGCACCTTTTTGCCTTGTAGTTGGGGTTTTTTAGCTAGTAGCTCGTCTTTGGACAAATGCGTAGTGATGATGTATTGAGTCGTGGGCTTCTCATGCTCACAAATATCAGTGATAAACACAAGTCCGGGATCTATCACAAGCACATAATCAGGATTCATAAATTTTTCGTGATTGAGTATAGGTGCAGAATCTATGCGATTATACGCCGTCATTGCAGCTCCCCGCTTAGCGGAACCATAGAATGCAAATGCCTGCACTTCCTTACCTGTCCCAGCAATCACATCGGCTAGACCTTTTGCTCCTGTCACCGCGCCTTGACCAGCGCGCGAATGCCATCTAATCTCTAGCATATTTCCTCCTTAATATCATTATTAAAGTGCTTTGAGAGAATAACTTCTTTCAAGTAGCGCAATTATAAATACAAAAGTCTAAAATAAAAGTAAAGTTTTATTAAAACTTAGGCTTTTTTGAGCAAAATGTGTGTATTTGTATCGTTTTGGAGAAATGAGATGGAGTTTGTATAACTTTTACCTTATTTCGCGTAAGATTTTAGTTTTTAGAGATTCTAGAGATTTGGCTTGCACGCGATATTTACCTGATTTATTTGGATTATTCACTTACGCGCGATCAAGCTCTCTTCGCTTTGCATTGTTTGTCCTGCAGTGATGTAGAGCGAAACGAAATGAAATATTTAACCTTACGCAAGATACTAGAGTTTGGGCAAGTCTTGATGAGATTTTGTGAAGTGTATGGATTGTGAATCTATTGTTTAAGATTCTGGGTTTAAATCTCAATTTCTGAAGTCGTGGAAAGCCAAATGCCTTAATATAAGCTAGATTCTAGTTTGTAGCAGTGCGAGGGGAATAGTCTAGAATCCCACTCCAAACTCTAGCATACCGATGTATTGCTGTGTGTGCGGATAGATTCCAATTTGGGAGAGATTATAATACTTGGCTTTGAGCTTCATATAGTAATGCACGTTCTCACTTAAGTTATACGCAAATCCTAGTGATGCTCGCACTCCATAGTTATACCCACCAAGGTCAGTCTGCGCGCCATCAAGTCGTGAGCGATAGAATCCACTAAAGACATAGTCATAGCCCACACTATACTCATAGCGAAGTTTCTCACTGCTTTTGATGATACCCTCTAATTCCGCACCGATTTGGTGGAGATAATTCACAAAGCCATTGGTATTGTTTTTGCCAGAATCTGAATTGGTGAGATTGAAAGTATAGGCGATGTTGAGATACAGTGGGAAGTTTTGCGTAAGGAGGTTTAACCCCAGCATAGGACGCACTTCTAGAAATACACCAAGCGTATCAGAGCGATCCATACTCACAGGGAAATTTCCCATATTGCCTTTGTTTGCCCCAAAGTGCATATCCAGTGCGAATTGCACTCTCTCTTTGGGCGAGGCGCCTCTTGCATAGATATTGAGATAGCCTCCAGCGAGGTTAGATACAAAATCCTCACTTCTATACTCCCCATACATGCCACCTACGCCGATACGCATTACATTATCAGGGCAGCTCTCACAAAATACATAGCAGACATTGTGATACTTACACATGTGTGAGAAATGCGTAACAGAAGATAAAGAATGAGCCCAGCTAAATCCACAAGTCCATAATACATATATGGTAAGAAACCTTAGCATTTTCATTTGACACCTTCAATGTGTAGATTCTGTATTGCTTAGATTCACAAACAAAGCATGGACAAGAGACAAAGCCCTATCCATACTTTTTATCATAAATAAGCCTCTACTTCCCGCCAAGTCCGATTTCTACCATACCCACGAGATTCTGTGTGGTGGGTAGAGTGGGATTGTAGGTGATGTTTTGGTATTTTGCCCTTAGCTTGACATAGTAGAAAAGATCGTCCTTAAACTGATACGAGAACCCCACAGACGCGCGTATGCCATAGCTTCCATGATTATCCCCCGCATAATACCCAGCGAAGGTATTGCCACCAGTGCTGTAAGCATACTCTTGTCCAAAGATATAGTCATAATCCGCGCTATACTCGTAGCGGAGCTTCTCTCCAGCCCTTAGCCAGCCATCTACGCCTACACTAAGGGCGGCAGTGGAGGTTTTTATTCTATTATTTTCAGAGCTTGTGCCTTGGGCGGTGTAGTCGCCAAAAAACCCAATGTTGATATAAAGAGGGTTTTGCTGTGAAGCGAGATTGAGACCAAATTTCACCCAGCCATTCATACCATTAAAGCTATTCCGCGTGCTATTACCAAAGAGTGCATCGACAAAGACTTGCGTCTTAAAGCGCTTGTAGAAATAATCGCCCCCACCGCTGATATAGCCCCCATACGCGTTTATATCCCCAAAGCCATTGACAGCACCAGCATTGAGGATTGGGAAATCCTGCTGGGCGTAGATCCCGCCGATGCCTATGCGCCACTCTTCTTGGCTCACGCGCTCTTGTTCGGCTAGGGCGATTTGGCAGAGTGCAAGCATACTTGCGATTATCGCGATGAGAGATGTCCTTTGTGCCTGTTTCATGATGAACTCCTTGTAATAAAATGTAATCAATACTTAACATCTAAGTATTGATTATACACTACCATATATGTTGCAACAAACCCTAGATTCAAAAAAAAAAAAAACGGCTTGTTTTGCAAAAATGTGAGATTTGGTAGCATTTGGATTTTAGGGTTTGCGTTTCTCTCGCGCTACTTTCGCCACGAGCCACCACACATAGCCCATATATGGCAAAAGCACGATGAGTGAATCTAGCCCATAATAGCCCACTGGGAATAGCACGAGCCCAAGGACGATGAGAATCCTCTGGTGCGTGCACAGATACGCTAGATTCACAAACAAATACCACAGGCAGGCTATGGATAGCACACAGAGCCCTATCCACAATCCCACCATAGCCTTATCTGCCGCCAAGTCCGATTTCTACCATACCCACGAGATTCTGTGCGGTGGGCAGAGAGGGATTGTAGGTGATGTTTTGGTATTTGGCTCTAAGCTTGACATAGTAGAAGAGCTTTTCTCCGAGTTGATAAGAAAAGCCAAGCGAAGCGCGTATGCCATAGCTTCCATTGTCACTAATTCTAATACCGCCATAGCTACCAGCACCGACATAGTGATAGTCCGCACTATACTCATAGCGGAGTTTTTCACTTTTTTTGATGATACCCTCTAGCCCAGCGAGATATTCGGTCGTCCGAACCTTAAAGGTATCATCACGAGTATCATCATACAATTGAGTTGAACCAATACCAACATTGATGTACAAAGGGTGTTCATATGATGCGATATTTAACCCCACTTTTACTAAAAAATCATAAAACACAAAGGGTGCATTGTGCCTTGAACTATCTCCGGCTCCAAGCATAATAGTAGGAGCTAGTTTGAATCTTTTATATACGCCATCTGAGCTCAATACCAGTACCCCACCAACATTGGTCACATTATTGTCGGGTGCCAAATCCCTTGTGCCGTATAATCCACCTATGCCAAAGCGATACTCTTCTGAATAGTCTTTGGCACTTACAAAGGATACAACGCAAAGGCAGAACACCAGCAAGACTCTTACTAACTGTTTCATTACCACTCCTTGAAAGTAAAAACTTAATCAGAAACAAGACAGATATATCTGTCTTGTTTCTGTGATTGAAGACCTAGAAACTAAATGCCCACCAACCTTTATCTTTGGTGTATTCCCATGCTTCACCTACAACTATACCAAGAGCTATTTCTCCCAATGTGCCCCAAAACTCCCCTTGAGTCTCACTCATCTCTTGATCGCTCAAAACCTGAGTTTTAGCCTCATTAGAAGCAAACAAAAATTCTTTATCGCTCTGGCTAAGAGTTTTAGAATCCACAGCACACAAAGAACTTGCACTTAAACCTGCAGCTAATACAAAAGAAACCAATCCTTTCATATTATCCTCCTTGTAGCAAAAGATTTTGTCCTGAATTTTTACATTCGGGACTCTATCAGCGTAGCAAAAAATATAATCCATTGTCAATAGTAAAATAAAAATTTATCTATATTTTTAAAAAATGTAACATTGAGCCATATTTTCTTAATAATTTGCAAAAATCTCTTGGGAATCTTAAGGTTTTTATACTACATTAGATAAGGACAACCCAAAGATAAAGGATGAATATGCGGTATGTATTACTTATCATATGTGTGGGGCTTGGGCTACTTATGGCGCGCCCTGTGAGTGTCGATGAGATCCTAACCAAGCGCCTGCAGTTTAAGCTTATGGGCACGCTCTCTTATGTCCATATCCAACGCTCAGATATGTATCTAGCCCCCATATCCGTGCCTATCAATGGCGGGAGCTCCTATGTGCAGATCCCGCTTAGCTACGCCCAAGACAGCAACCAAGACTATCTGAATTTCTCCCTCTATGCGCGCTATGGACTAGCCAAGCGTGTGGAGATCTTTAGCACGCTCAATAGCTTCTGGCAGCACAGCATGATATCTAGCACCCTTAGCAGCGCGCCACAATCCCAAAGCTATGGCGACTTTAGCTCACTTAATCTCGGAATCTTAATCCAAGCTAAAAAAGAGGGTAAGCTCCCAGCCTTGCTGCTAGGCGCTAGTGCTGATGTGCTGGATAAGAGCTATTTTTCGCCTAGCCAAACCAAGCTAGATTCGCTCAAAGGCTATACATTTTTTGCCACGAGTTTTTATACGATCGATCCTATCGTGCTGCTTTTGCAGGCTAATTTCCGATTGAATCTCCCGCGCGCATTTGAGACATATAGATTCCATAGTGGGCATATCTTTGCCCTCAGCCCTATGGTGTATTTCGCGGTCAATCCCTACATCTCGCTAAACTTTGGTATCCGCTACCAATACGCCACGCAAAGCACCATAAGCGACACACTAGCCAATACCACGCGCTATACGCCGCAGGGCTCATCGGTGAGCTATGTCTTTGGGCTGGCGTATGAGATAAAATCCCGCCTGATATTCTACGCAAACGCCGAGAAGCTCGACACCACGCACTACTCTAGCGATATGGTCTCTCTCACGCTCTCATACAGAATCTAGGTGAATCTAAGACCTGAGGTTACCCCCACAAATGCTATTACAGAAACTCTCACGATATATTGTAATCTCTTTCTTTATAGTTACTTTTAGTAACCTATGTAGTGCAAATGTGTATATCCATAATGAATCTGTTACTTTTGAGCGAGAAGTGCGCTCGTGGGACGAACTCAAAGACACCAACCTCGTGAGACAAAAATACGATTATAGTTGTGGGGCTGCCTCGCTCTCGACTATCTTGAGTTATTACTATGGGATTAGCACCAGTGAAAAAGAAATTTTAGATTCACTTTTAGAATCTAAAGGCATAGATGCAGAACAAAAAGAGATAATAGAGATTGATGAAGAGTTGCGTGCTAAGGCTCATCTCTCATTTTTAGATTTAGCACATTATGCCGAACAAAAAGGCTTGAGGGCTATGGGACTAGCACTAGATTTAGAATCTCTTGCACGTCTTCAAGTTCCAGTGATTATCTATGTCAATGTGCGCGATGTGGAGCATTTTAGTGTATATAAAGGCATCGATGAGCATTATGTCTATCTCGCTGATCCAAGCTTTGGGAATATCAAAGTGAGTATCTCAAAGTTTAAAGAAATGTTTTATCAACGCGAAGATCTAACCTATCCGGGCAAAATTCTCGCGATCCTCCCGGGCAGTGCAGAAGTGGAGGTCAATGAAGCGTTTATGCACAAACAGGATAATACAGAATTTTTGTATGAGATATTTAAGGATAGGGCGGTTATGCCATAGTGATAAAGTATGATGGTTTTATTATAGATAAAGATTCTATCTTCTAGGGCAAGGTTGAGAAATGCGTGCGAGATGCGAAACACCAAGCCCTTTTGGTTTGGTAGGCTGATGAGGATATTAAATCGTTACATCAACGATCAAGCTCGATAAACTCGGTTTTTTGTTCATAAATAATCTTTTTCTTATCCCATTCTCTGGGGGCTTTGATAGGCTGAGCTTTGGGCTGAGTTCTAGATTCAGAGATCGCAGAGGTATCAGGGGAGTCGTATTTGGGAGCGTGAGATGAGAAATGCGTGCTTGATGTGTGAGATTCTGAAATGGGGGCAATCTGTGGTGCGGGCTTTGACGAGGTGGCGGGAGGCGTGAAATCGTGGTTTTTGCGATAGATCGTCGTGGTGCTAGAACCTATGGTGCTTTTGGTCTGCGTATAGTCCGAATAGGTCCTAAGCCGTGAAGCGTGATCCTCGTTTTTGTCAAGCCATTCTTTGGGGATAGGTAGTCGCTTCATTGCGCCGTTTTCAAGGGATTCTAAAATCCCTAGCAGAGCTTTTGTTTGGTGGTCGATGATAAGTGTTTGATTAGGTTTTAAAAGTAGCTCGAAGTCCTTTAAGGATCGTGAATCTATGATGAAATTATCACTCCATAATACGCCGCATAGCACCAATATAACGCAGTATATCCGTCTCACACCACACTCCAGCTGCAAAATCTTAAGATCTAAAACGCGCCAATTATAGCTGTTTTCGGATAAAAAGCAAATATCGCTGTGCTATAATGCGCACACTAAACCACTTAAACAAGGAGTAGATATGCAATCTATCTTTTCACCAAGCGCCCCAGAAGCCATAGGACCATACTCACAGGCGATCGTGCATAATGGGCTAGTCTATACATCAGGGCAGATCGCGCTCAATACACAGGGCGTGCTGCAAGGCACGGCAAATGGAGGCGACATAGAAGTACAAACCACGCAGGTACTTCAGAATCTACAGGCGATCTTGGAGCAGGCGGGCAGCTCACTGCAAAAAGTCATCAAAACGAGTGTATTTCTCTCGGATATGGAGCATTTTAACGCGATGAATGCGGTGTATGCGCGATATTTCGGCGATCATAAGCCAGCACGAAGCACCATTGCGGTAAAAACATTGCCCAAAAACGCACTTGTAGAAATCGAGTGTATCGCGGCTATATAACTTCTCAATAAGCAGATGATGGCGAGATAACGCCGTGTTTTGTGGCGATTTGTGGTGGCTAGATTCTCAAAATCCCACGCATGCGCGCGCGTGTTGTTGATTTCAGCCTTTTTTAAAGTCTCTCAAACTATAATACGCCTTTATTTTTGTCGGGGCGTAGCGCAGTCTGGTTAGCGCACTTGGTTTGGGACCAAGGGGTCGAAGGTTCGAATCCTTTCGCCCCGACCATTTCATACTTATGGTGGGTGTAGCTCAGTTGGTTAGAGCATCAGTTTGTGGCACTGAGGGTCGTGGGTTCGAGCCCCATCACCCACCCCATTTCTTTCAAGGATATATCGTTTATGCGTTCGTAGCTCAATTGGATAGAGCATCAGACTTCGGATCTGAGGGTTGGGGGTTCGACTCCCTCCGGGCGTACCACCCCTTTGGTTATGCGCTCATAGCTCAGCTGGATAGAGCAACGGCCTTCTAAGCCGTAGGTCAGAGGTTCGAATCCTCTTGGGCGTACCACTCCGCTATCACTTAGATTCTCTCAATGGTCTTATTACAACATACTTGCGTATCATGCTAAGAAGTGTATGAAACCACACTGAGATTTATTGTCTCTAGCTTATTGTGATGCTTGGATCTTGCTTGCCTTTGCCACCAAGCCTAGAAACTCTTGTCTATCCACATTATTGGACACTTCAGAATCTCCTAATACACTTAGGATAGATTCAAAGTTTGCCTTACCCTTAAATGGCGAATCGCTTAAAAGCATACCAAATGCCGCTACACTTTGGGCAAAACGCATATCAGGCACTCCTTTGGTAGTATAATCCGCATTTGTTACGATTCTTTGTAGTAATGTGCTCTTTTCATTATTATGTGCTTGATTTTCTGGCTTTTTGTAGCGCACTTTGATAGTTGCCCATTCATCGGTATTGCCCTCTTTTAGCACATTTTGGCTGTATTTGAGTGAATCTGTCGCTGCTCTCTCCTCTCTCGCATATAGGTCTTTAGAATCTTCCACGCCAACGGGGATAATCTCATAGAGTGCGCTCACACTATGCCCCACGCCCACATCACCAGAATCCACACTATCATCATTAAAATCCTCATTTGCCAAGGCACGCTTCTCATAGCCTATCAATCTATACGCATACACTTTAGCAGGATTGAACTCCACTTGAATCTTCACATCTTTAGCGATTGTGATGAGATTTGCATTGATTCTTTGGACAAATTGTCTCTTTGCTTCCAGCTCACTATCTATGTAGCCATAGTTGCCATTGCCATTATCGGCGAGTTTGACTAGCATAGAATCTTTATAATTCCCCATACCAAAGCCAAAGACCGAAAGATACACGCCACTTTGTGCCTCTTCTTTGATACGTTTTAATAACATATCAGGACTTGAAATCCCGACATTAAAATCCCCATCAGTAGCAAGGATTATGCGATTTACCCCACCCTTGATAAACGATTGTTGCGCGAGTGTGTATGCAGCTTCTATCCCCGCACTTCCATGTGTGCTACCATTAGCGGATAATTGCTCTATGGCACTAAGAATCTTTTCTTTATTATTGGTGGGCTCTAGGAGTATGCCTGCGTTGCCCGCGTATGTTACGATACCTACCGTATCACGCGTATCAAGTTTGCTAACAAGCATATTAAGGGATTTTTGCACCAAGCCTATACGTTCTTCCCCCATCATAGATCCAGAGGTATCAATGAGAAAGATGAGGTTTGAGGCGGGGCGATGCTCCCAATCGATTTTTTGAGCTTGGATTCCTATGCGTAGGATTTTATGCTGTGGATTCCACATCGCATCACTCATATCCGCATAGATAGCTAGCGGTTCGTCTTTAGGTGCTTTGTAATCATACTCAAAGCTATTGAGTAGCTCCTCTATGCGTACAGCACCGGGATTTGGGATATATCCTCTCTCTATGGCATAGCGCACTAAAGCATAGCTCGCACTATCCACATCTGCTCCGAAAGTAGAGAGCGGTGAATCTAAAGCGGCTTTGAATCCATTTTCTTTGATAAAGTCAAAGGAATCGGTATTGTGCGGTGTGCTTTTCATTTGTGCAGACCGAAAGTCATTAGTGGCATTAGTGTTAAAATTTTGCATAGCACGCTTTGGTATAGGACCAATATTGCTCACTACTCCTTGTGGTAGAGATTCTGCTTTCTCATATACTGTATATTCTCTAACATCCTCTTGTATTGGTTTTGGTGTATCTATCGTGCTATTTTGTGTGCTTTGCTCTTGCTGTGTGTTACGCCCATTATCACAGCCCACAAGCCCCACACCTATAAAAGCTAATAATCCAAATACAAGGCATTTGCCCATCCATGCTCTTATTCTCTGTGTTGTCATCATACTTTTAGCTCCTTATCTATCTTTTATATAGAATCCATTTAGATATTGTAGCTTAATCTTTCGCACTTTCAGCTTTCAAATCAAAATCAAAAAACTTGTATTTTTTATGGCAAAAATAATACACAAAATCGTGCTTTTTACCTATAATACTTCCGATCAAAACGCATAGATAAAATCTCTGCGTTTTGGAAATTTTACAAAAAGGATAGATGATGGTTACAAAATCATTGAAAAGTTTTGTGCTTGCAGGGATTCTTGCAAGTGGATTTGTGATGAGTGCAAATGCAGCACAACCACAGCATATAGAGGGCTTCTCTCACCCAGAGAGCGTGTTTGTGAATAAAAACGAAGTGTATGTGAGCAATCTTGGCGAGAAGCTTGACCCTATGGGTAAAGACAATGACGGATTTATCTCAAAGCTTGATAATAATGGGAAAATCGTAGAACTCAAATGGATAGAGAATCTTAACGCCCCTAAGGGTATGAATGTCATTGGCAATACACTTTATGTCGTGGATATTGATGTGCTTAAAGGTTTTGATGTAGTGAGCAAAAAAGAAGTATTGAATATACCGGTGCAAGGTGCGGTGTTTTTAAACGATATCGCGGTGCTTGATAAAAATACGCTTTTGGTTAGTGATACGGGTACAGGGATTATCCATAAATTTGATTTAGCTAAGAAAAAATACGAGACCTTCACAAAGCTAGATTCGCAATATGGCGGACCTAACGGACTTATGCTAGATTCTAAGAAAAAGGCTCTCATCGTAGTAGGCTATGACCCAGCGGGCAAACAAAAGGGCAGTGTGGTAAGTATCGACTTAAAGACCAAAAAGGCAACCAAAATCACCGAGCCACTGGGCGCACTTGATGGCATAGTCGTGGCGAAAAATGGCGATTTGCTTGTGAGTGATTGGGGAGAGAATCTGCAAGGCGTGATTTATAGGATAGATTCTAAAGGCGGGTTAAGCAAAATCGATGTAGAGATTATGGGCGGACCTGCGGATATGTATAGCGATGGTGAGAATCTTTGGATACCACGAATGGTGGATAAAAGCTTAAGCAAAATCGATTTGCCTTAAAAGCTGTCTTTTATCGTTTTAATCCAAGTTTTGCTATGACAAACTTGGAGTCGCTTCAGAGGGAATAAATCCCTCTTTGCTCGGATGTATGAATATACAAGAATATGTTTAGAATCTAAGGCATTGTTTGGTGTTAGCACTTCATAGACATGATTTGGGCTAGTACAGATTCTATAACCCACCCATCACATTAAGTCGCTTGCGACAAATATTTCTTATTTTACTGAATCTAAACGCACGCATTTTCTGAATCTATATGCTTAGATTCACTATTGGGCTTACTAAAATCTCTAAGGTTTTGTGTAAATTTCAATGTTATTTCGTTTTGCTCATACGCTCACATCACTGCAAGTAAAAGCACAATGCCATGATACAGAATCTAAATTCTCACCAACAAGCCAGATCTCATCTTAAAACCCTCCGCTACATTCCAAAAAGAGCACCTACCGCTCCTCGATTGAGTCCGCCCCTATCAAGCATTAGTGAGTAGTTTGTGCAAGCACCCTGTATGCCGTATTCACACGCAAGTCCAAAAAGCTCAATCGCCCTTGCCTTATCTTGCTTCACCCCAAAGCCCCCATCATAAAGTACGCCTAGGTTATTGCAGCTCTGCATATGCCCACTATCGCACGCGATGGTGAAATACTTAGCCGCATAAAAATAGCTCTGATTTGCCCCTTCTTCACCTGTGGCGTATAGATAGCCTAGATTTCCGCACGCTACATTATCGCCCTGTTCGCACGCTACATAGTTCATCTCCACAATGCCCATTTTGTCCTTTGTCATACCATAGATATTGTAGGTGTTGGTCATCAAGCCTAGATTATAGCAGCCCAGCTCATTGCCCAGTGTGCAGGCGGCACGATAGGATTCCATCGCTTTGGCATAGTCTTTGTTTGTCCCCACACCATTGGCATACATCCAGCCTAGGTTTGTGCAAGCCAGCGCGTCCCCACCTGCACACGAAATCGCATACAGCTCGTGAGCTTGTGCCTTGTCCTGCTTCACACCCTCACCATTATCATACGCAAGCGCGAGATTTGCGCACGCAGTGGCATCGCCCCCAGAGCAAGCCTGTGCATAAAACTTCACCGCCACATCGGGCTCTGGCACGCCTGTAGTCATACCATACATATAGATGAGCCCACTCCCAAAGCACCCTGCGGCATTACCACCGCGACAAGCTTGCGTGAAAAGCTCTAGAGCTTTGTTATAATCCCCCATTTTTGCAAATGCCATAGCGGAGTTGAGTGAGGCATTGGCATTTTGCATAATCGCAGCAAAGTCATCATAGGGCATATTTGAGCCATTAGAAGGTGTGGGTATAGAATCTTGTGCTCGGGGCATACTAGGAGCAGGGGATTCTTGCGTGATTGAGGCATCTGCAGAATTTTCTGGCTCTGCACACAGCACTCCTAGCACACACGCGATACATATGATGATTTTTTTCATAGCCTACTCCTTAGCATATTTTCTCCCTAGAAAGCAAAAAAAATACCACATCATGCCTATTTAGGCTGTTCTTCGTATGTGATATATCCATACATACACTCCATACACCACACGACGAACACAAACGCATACAGCATATAGCGCACAGAAAAATACTGATCCGAGCTTGCAAGGATATTGGAACATATCGCTATGAGCACAATCTCTATACCAAGCATTACTAGATTGCTGTATCCATAGAAATTAAGCTCATATTTCTGGCGCACCAGTACGATACAAAGCAGTATAATCCCTGCTATGAGCAATGCCAAATCGATATAATCATACGCATTTGTCTTAAGGTAAAATGGCTGAAACGCACAGGCAAAAAGTGCGATTACAACGACATTTAGTGATGGCTTTGTGATCTCAAGTAGCCAACCTGCGTATGTTTTAGTGTTTGGCACAAGGTGCGTGAGCGCGAACACAAGCGGCATAAAGATAAAACACGCATACACGACAATGCTAAGCAAAATGCGCCATCTGTAATCCCAAATGCTCTCCATCACACTGCGATGATCGATACTAGATTCTATCAAAAGCACATCGGTGATCTCTTGGGATGTTGGGTTCTCACTCGCACTAAAAACCACGATATACACAAGCCCTATGCACACACCAAGGGCAAAGGCATACAACCACACATCGAGCTTGTTATACCAACTTGCGATGATCAAAAACCCCAACGCCACGCCCGACCCACAGAGCAAAATCGCATTTGTCAAAAATGCAAAAAGCCCATGATCTCGGATAAACACAAAAAAGATATATGAAAATGTATCAGAAAATTTCGAGCTCAAAAGTAATATCACAATCCACGAAAACAAGGCAAAAAATAAACAAGAAACGATGGTGCTTAGGATATTGTTATTGATTTTCAAAGTCTCTCCTTTAGTTTTTTTCCAAATAATCCTCAATACCATCAGCAATACCGGTAGCTAGGAGCTTTTGGTAGTCTTTGGTCGTGAGGAGCTTGCCCTCGCTTTGGTGTGAGACATAGCCTATTTCAATGAGCACGGAGGGCATAAGCGCACCAGCTAACACCCAAAAAGGACCATCTTTCACACCTCCATCAACGATGTTTTTGTATTTCTTGCGCACAGAATCCACCATTCCAGCCTGTATATCCACCGCAAGCTTGCTGGAGGCGATGAGTCGGTGGTTGTTGATAGTATGCAAGAAAGTTTGTTTAGAAAAATAATTCATCGTGGCTATATCGCCTATGTTTTCAGTTTCAGCGACTTTGAGGGCTTTTTGACTGCGGTTGGTGGATAAGAAGTAGGTTTCTATACCACTTGGCGACTTTCTGCCTACGGGGATAGAATTGGCGTGGATAGAGATAAATAGATCCGCGCCTTTGTCGTTGGCAAACTTGGTGCGATCGATGAGATCGATAAACTTATCGCTATCACGCGTCATATATGTGATGTAGCCACGATTTTTGAGCTCTGCTTGGAGGTATTTCGCCACTTCTAGCACGATCTCTTTTTCACACACCTTAACCACGCCCATCGCGCCGCAGTCCTTGCCCCCATGTCCGGGATCTATGACAATTTTTTTCTTTGTGCTCACACTTTGAGTGGGAGCTAGGGTGCTAGATTCTGTAATAGCAGGAGTTCGTGGTTTTGGGGGAGCACTCTCGCCTAAGCGCACATAGAGATTGTTCGCGTCTTTGTGTAGTCGATAGGTTTTTGTGGGTTTTATCACGATACGCACGACTTTTGGCGTATTTTGTGCGACATTGATGATGGAGTTGTCTTTAAATATGAAGCTTTTCTTTGGCACGATGAGGATAGATTCTATATCTACAAACACACGCCCATCTTGGAGTTTTTTTTCATCAAGCTTGAGCGTGCTGATATCTTGATCGAAGATGATTTTTAGATTCTGATCACCAAATGGAACAAGTCCCAAAATCTTATGAGGTTGCGCCCCAAAGAGCGCACCCAAAAGCCCAAGCACACAGAGAATTGCTCGCATTACACATCACTAACAAGCTCTGTGATAATCTCTCGCACACTTTGAATCTTCTCAATCCTATATCCATTCGCACCTGTGAAATACAAGCCATTCACACGATCGCCCAAATGCCCTGCACCTAGTGAATCTGCGATACAATACCCTACCTTTTTTGCTTCTTGTCCTCTGTGGCAAGGTGATACGCAATTACTCACACATCGGATCTTTGGCGCGTTGCCTTCTTCTAGTCGCTCCAACACACCCATTTTGATAGCTCTGGCTGGATAGCCCACGGGTGATTTGATAAGCACGATATCTTCTTTGTTGATCTTTGGCATTATCTCTCGGTAAGCCTCTGCATCGCACTCCAGCGATCCCAAAAACCTCGTGCCCATCTGCACGCCGCTCGCACCAAGACTTAGCATAGTATTGATGTCGTTTCGATCCCATACACCGCCGGCTGCTATCACAGGGATATCACCCCATTTTTTCGCTTCATCTACGACCTTTGGCACGATAGATTCTAATTGATATTCGGGCTTGAAACAATCCTCATAGCTAAAGCCTTGATGCCCTCCGCTTAGAGGTCCCTCGACTACCACCGCATCGGGGAGTCTCGCATATCGATCCTTCCAGCGCTTGCAGATAATGCGCAAAGCCTTAGCAGAAGATACGATAGGCACAAGTGCCACATCAGAGAAATTTTTGGTAAATTCGGGCATATTGGTGGGCAGTCCCGCGCCAGTGACGATGATATTTGCCCCAGCTTCGCACGCATCACGCACCACGCGCCCGTATTCGTTGATTGCATAGAGGATATTCACGCCTAGCGGGCTATTACCACAGAGTTTGCGAGCATTTTTGATAATCTCTTGGAGCGCTTGTTTGGAGTAGAAATTGATCGCTTCAAAGGGCTTAAGATTCACGAGTTTTTGAGCGAAGTGCATTTTTTTGTAATACCCCGTTCCAACAGCACTCACAATCCCTAAAGCTCCCTCTTTTGAGACGCTTCCTGCTAATCTATCCCAGCTTATGCCCACACCCATACCGCCTTGGAATATAGGATATTGGATGATGTGCTTCCCGATTTTGATAGGTTTTAGTTGCATTGTAGTCCTTAGTTATTTTATGAGTATTTTAGCAAAGCGTCTTTTACCAATCTGTAAGATAAACTCCCCTTTGGCTAATTTTAAGTTTTCATCGCTTATTTTTTGCTTATTCAGCTTAAGCGCACCCGCCTTGATATCGCGTCTTGCTTGCGATGTAGATGGCGAGAGACCGCATTCTAGCGCGATTTTGCAAATCCATTCTCCAGATTCAAAGCTAAAGGTCTCTATATCACTTGGAATCTCATCTTTACTAAAGACATTATCAAACTCCTCTTTCGCGCTCTGTGCGAGTTCTTGGCTATGATATCGCGCGGTGATCTCTAGTGCGAGGGCTTCCTTTGCCGCCTTTGGGTGCAGTGCCCCGCTCTCCACTTGCGCTTTGATCTTAGCAATCTCATTTAAACTCTTAGTAGAAAGCAGCTCATAATATCGCCACATCAGCGTGTCGGAAATGCTTAAGATCTTAGCATACATCGTATTTGGAGATTCTGTCACGCCTATGTAGTTTCCCAGCGATTTACTCATTTTATTCACGCCATCTAATCCCTCTAAAAGTGGCACGGTTAGCACGCTCTGCTCTTTATTGAGTCCATATGCACGCTGCAGGCTTCGCCCTACGAGTAGATTGAACTTCTGATCATTCCCCCCAAGCTCAATATCGCATTCTAACGCCACTGAATCATAGCCCTGCAATAGTGGATACATAAACTCTACCATCGAAATGGGTTGATTGTTTTTATACCGCTTGGTAAAGTCATCGCGCTCTAGCATTCTTGCCACTGAGAATTTCGAAGTAAGCGCGATGATCCCCTCCACGCCAAGCTTGCTAATCCACGAGGAGTTAAAGCACACCTGCGTATGCGCGGGATTTAGAATCTTAAACACCTGTTCTTTGTAGGTAAGGGCGTTTTGTTCCACCTGCTCTCTGCTTAGTGGTTTGCGTGTTTCGCTCTTGCCGCTTGGATCGCCAATAGTAGCGGTAAAATCTCCTATCAAAAACTTCACATCACCGCCATAGCGTTGAAATGTGGCGAGTTTTTGGATTAGCACCGTGTGCCCTAGGTGTAGATCTGGTGCAGTAGGGTCAAACCCCGCCTTGACCACAAATCGCTGCCCTGTGAGCAAAAACCGCGCAACAAGCGACCTGATATACTCCGCACCGATAAACTCCATAATCCCGCGTTCAATCTCACGCATTGCCTCGTTTAGATTCTCTACTTGCGCAGAATCTAAGCACCCTTCAAAATTCTCTATATTCCCATCTATTGTATCTTTTTGCATTCTGTCCCTTTGTGTGATTTTTAAGAATACGCGTCTTTGAGTGCACTAAACTCTATAATCTTATATTGCTGCTCTATGGCATTTTTGAGCGGTTTTATATTGTTATCGGCGTTTTGGATATACACCTCGCACAAGCTCGCAAACTCATTATTCATTCTATCATAATTCACGCGTATCACGCGGCATTGGTATTTTGCTAAAGTCGTGAGGAAGCGCGCGATCGCACCCTTTTTATCTTCAAGCGCGACGAGAATCTTATAGTTATATTTTTGGTTTTCTAGCCACTGCACAAACACCATATCCACGCCCTTTTTCATATCAGATTCTATGCGATTGCACAGCTTGTGATGGATATAGAGCTTGGTGCCGTTTTTGATAGCGAGGATTCCATCGCCGTATTTTGGGTGGCAACAATAATCAAAAATCGCCTCACTAATAGCAAAATTGCTAAATGCTACGATATTATCGAGCTTGATTTGACGCACCTTGAAGCGATTGCTCTTAAAGAGTCCAAAGAAAATTTTGCGCTTTTGATAGAACTCTTTGACATGGTTTTTGACATTCTTAAAAAAGCTCCGATCGCGCATCACCTTATACACTTCTGAATCTAGATTCTGTGCGCACAAAAACTCCTCAATCGCCTTTGGCGTGCGCTCAAACATCGTGGCTAAGATATTGATCGCTGCCCTTCTTTCTACTTCTTTGAGACGCGCTTGGCATTGGAGCTTTAGCTGACTCTTTGCCTTAGAAGTTTTTAGTGCATCTATCCAGCTACAGCGGGGCTTGATCACCTCATCATTATTTGCCACCACGATGCGTACGATGTCGCTATTTTTGAGCGGTTGGAGTAGCGAGACTTTTTGGTGATTGACATATGCACTCACTGCGCGGTTACCCACATCTGTGTGGATCGCATAGGCAAAATCCAGCACCAGAGCCCCCACAGGCAAACTATAAGTATCGCCTGCGGGTGAGAACACCACAATATCCTCGCGATAGAGATCGTTTTTGACTAGTTCATAAAACTCCTCGATGGGGCTATTTTGGTGTTGGAGATTCTGCACCCAGTTAAGATTTGGCTCACGCCCGCCACTTTTGTATTTCCAATGCGCAGCAATACCATACTGCGCGGTTTTGTGCATATCGAATGTGCGGATTTGCACTTCAAAGATACTGGATTTATCAAAGATCGTCGTGTGGATAGTCTGATAGCCATTTTCTTTAGGAATGGCGATATAGTCTTTGAGGCGTGAGACTACGGGCTTTAGATTCAGATGTAAGACTCCTAGGGCTTTGTAGCACTCTAGCGGGGTATTGACGATGAGGCGCACTGCAAGTAGATCGAGAATCTCATCGATTGCCACGCCTTTGCGCTGCATTTTGAGATAGATAGAATAATAACGTTTGATACGATACTCGATCTCAAAATCCCCTTCGCTAAAGCCATTGTGCAGCATTAGAGCGCGCACAGAATCTATAAAAGAGCCAAGTTTTAAGCTAATGGCTTGGTAGTGGGTTTTGATATATGTATCGATTTGCTCATATTCTTGGGGGAAGAGGTAATAAAAACAGCGATCCTCTAGCTCAGATTTGAGTGAAGCGATCCCAAGTCTGTGGGCGATGGGCGCATATACCACGAGTGTCTCTTCAGCGATACGCACCTGCTTGTGCCGTGGGAGGGCGTCAAGGGTGAGCATATTGTGCATTCTATCGCAGATTTTGATCACAAATGCGCGGATATCTTGGATAGAAATGAGCAGCATTTTGCGAAACGAAAGCGCGGAAGCGACGAGCTTTTTGTTGTAACTTCCGCCAAACTCCTCCTTGCGGATCTCCACGATCTTTGTGAGTGCATCGACTAGGTGCGCCACATCCCAGCCAAACTCCGCCTGCACATACTCAAGGTTGCATTGCGTGTCTTCCACAGCATCATGGAGTAGTGCGGCGCATACCATCGTCTCATCGCCTCCATAAAATGCCACGATACACGCCACACACATAGGGTGAATAATGTAGGGAATACCGCTTTTTCTAAATTGTCCGTGATGATAGTGTGTAGCGCAACTGATGGCTTTTTGGATTGTTGGGGTAATGGTTGTGAGTTCCTGTAGGGCTTGTGTGGCGGATTCTATAGTATCGATCGCCCCTATACGAGTGAAAAAGCTCACAATCCCAGTCCTCTTGCAAAAATATATACAGAATCTACACGAAAATTACGCGTTTGTTGGGAGTGACTCAACACTTTCAAGTGTGATCTTACCCTCTGCGATCTCACGCATTGCGATATCAGCAAGTTTGTGTTTAGTGATGGTCATATCTACTAGTGGGGTGGCTCCTGCGCCAAGCTCTTTGATGCGCGCAAAAAGCAGATTTGAGAGTACATAGCGATCGTTATCAAGTCTTTCTAATGCCATAGCAGCGATTTCTTCGGTTCTCATCGGTGTGTCCTTGAAGTAGAGTTTTTAAGGCGCGATTTTAGCACAACAATGCTTATATTTATATTTATCACTTTGTTAAAGCACTTATCTATTGGCTTAGATTCTCTATAAGCGTTGTATTTAGGTGTTTTTAGGATTTAATCCTGCAATGCCTCAAACTCAGTTTCAATCTCATATATGCGCCCACCTTTCCCATCGTCTGTATCCACATCGCATACATACTTCCAGCCACATTTTTCATAAAATCCTATATGATCTGTTACCAGATACAGCCGCTTATATCCGTGCATATCCTTTTGTATAAACTCCAGCAATGCCCTTGCAACGCCCATTTTGCGATGATCTTGCTCTACATAGAGCGCACATACATTAGGGCTTAGGTCCTTACGCGAATGGAAATCGTTTTCGATCACGCCCGCCCCTGCGATGATTTCATCACCCTCAAGCACGACATACCATTGGGGGATTGTGTGTATTGCATTGGGGTTTTGCTTTTGTTTCATTGCCTTAGAGGGAGCCAATCCCTCCTGTATCCCGTTTCGTGCTATAGATTCTCTCATGCTCTGCTCATATTCGCTCTGTGCAATGCCCCATTTTTGCGCAAACCACAAGCAAGCTCTAGGGATAATCTGCTCACACAAGCGCACAGGAATAATCTGCATTAAAACATCTTTCCTATGGCAAAGAGCGCACTATCAATCTCGCGCTTGAAATGCACATATATCGAGGGTAGGACAATGATGAGCACGACAAAGGCGATCGCGATCTTAACGGGAAAGCCGATGGCGAGGAGATTAAACTGCGGGTGGGTTTTCATAATCATACCAAAGATAATATCCGAAAACAGGATAATCGCCAAAATCGGAAATGCCATCGAAAACCCTACTACAAAGAAATTCCCAAGTGCCTTGACATAATACTCCACGCCATGCTCCCCAAATACAAAGCTTCCTAGCGGCACAGAATCTAAACTATGCGCGACAAGCTGCAGCACGATATGATGAAAGTCCAGACTAAGTGCAACTAGCAGAGCTAGCATACTAAGTAACTGCCCTACAATGGGGCGCTGTGAGCCACTAATAGGGTCATATGCGTTTGCCATCGTAAGCCCCATAGAAAAGCTCATCAGCTCCCCGCTAAAGCTAATCATCGCAAACACGATCTGCAGCACCAGCCCAGCTAAAAAGCCCATCATCAGCTCAAAAAGCCCTGCGATCATCAGATCGATCACTGAAAGCTGTCCTAGTTCATAATGTGCGAGGGGATAAAACAGCACCGCCATAAAAAATATCATCGCCCCGCGAATGCTAGGTGAAATCATCTGATTATCGAAAAACGGAAAAAACGCAAACACCCCACTAAAACGCAAAAGCAGTAGCAAAAATGTGATCACATGAATATCGCTTGTCAGATACGGCACGATCTCCATTCATTGGTTCCTTAATTGCGTGATGTTTTGGGAGTGTAGGAGATTCACAAGCATTGCTCTGCCATTGGGCGTGAGGACAGATTCTGGGTGAAATTGCACACCATAGATTGCGTATTCACGATGTGCTAATGCCATAATCTCGCCATCTTCGCTACTTGCCAATATCTCCAAGCACTTGGGCAGTGAATCTCGCGCACTAGCTAGCGAATGGTAACGTGCTACTTGAATCTGCGCGGGCAGTCCGCCAAAGAGTTCGCGCTCTTTGTGTATAGTGATGAGTGAGGATTTGCCATGCATAATGCGCTTAGCATAGCTCACCTCGCCCCCAAAGGCTAGGGTGATCGCCTGATGTCCCAAACACACGCCAAAGATAGGCACTTCCCCCGCACAGAGCTTAATCGCCTCGACACACACACCCGCGTCCTCCGGTCTGCCGGGTCCGGGTGAGATCACAAGCAGGCTAGGGTGTAGCTCTCTGATCTCTTGTGCGCTTAGCTCATCGTTGCGCACCACGCGCACATCGTTATGCAAGCTCCCTAGCAGCTGATAGAGGTTATACGAAAAACTATCATAATTATCAATGAGCAAAATCATACAATCCCACCTTGTGCGTTTTGTGCCGCGTCGATAATCGCCTTGGCTTTGTTGATTGTCTCACGATATTCGCTCTGCGGATCGCTGTCGATCACGATCCCAGCGCCTGATCGTATATAGACTTCATCGTCTTTTTTGTAGATGAGGCGGATAGCGATACAAGTGTCCATATTGCCCGAAAAATCCAAATACCCTATCGCTCCGCCATAGATCCCGCGGTAGCTGCCCTCTAGCTCGTGGATAATCTCGCACGCGCGGATCTTTGGCGCACCCGATAGTGTGCCCGCTGGTAAAATCGCCCTGATGGCATCTAGCGCGTCTTTGTCTCTATCCAAAATTCCGCTGACCATAGAGCTAATGTGCATAATATGGGAGTACTTGACGATATCCATATAGGAGCGCACTTCCACACTGCCTATCTTGGCGACTTTGCCGATATCGTTGCGCCCTAGATCCACAAGCATATTATGCTCGCTTAGCTCCTTTTCATCGCGCAATAGTTCTTCTTGCAGTGCCTTATCTTCGCACGAATCCTTACCACGAGGACGACTCCCAGCTAGTGGATAGGTGCTAAGCTCCCCATTTTTAAGCCGTACAAGTGTTTCAGGCGATGCCCCCGCAATCTCTAGTGACTCGCTCACAAAATAAAACATATATGGTGATGGGTTGCTTGTGCGCAAGATTCTATATATATCAAACAAACTTCCACTCGCGCGTGCGCGCAGTGGGTTTGAGAGCACTACTTGGAAAATATCGCCCTCATGGATATAGTGCTTTGCTTTTTGCACCATTTGGCTAAAGATCTCTTGTGAAAAATCTGCCTGTGGCTGGGTATGAAAGCAAAAGTTTTGGCTCTGTGCCTTTATCCCGCTGCGCAGCAGTGCCTCAAGTGTCTCGAGGGATTGCGCGGCGTGAGCGTATGAGTGTGCGAGATCTGCCACGTTGACATTGGTAATGAGAAAGATCTTTTGCTTGAGATTATCAAAAGCAATGATCGTATCAAAGAGCATCAAATCTACATCGTTAAAATCCCCGCTGTCTTGAAACAGATATGCAAGCTTGGGTTCGACATAGCCGATGTATTCATACGCGAAATATCCCACAAGTCCCCCGGTAAATGGTGGAAGATCTTCTATTTTGGGGCTTTTGTGCTGGGCTAGAATCCCTCTAATAAGATCCTTGTGATTATCTGTGTGTGTTGAGCTTTTGTTAGATTCAATAGATTCACGCGCATGAGATTCATGCTCACTAGATTCACATTCACGCAGATAACGCACTTGTGCCCTGCCACCCTTGCACACGACCTCTAGCTTGGGATCAAATCCTATGAAGCTGTAGCGCCCCCACTGCTTGCGATCCTCCACGCTCTCAAGCAAAAATATATGCTGAAAGCGCGCCTTTAGTGTGCGCACCACCTCGATGGGCGTGGTGAAGTCTGCATATATCTCTTTAGCCACCGGCACGCACTTATACGCGCTAAGATCTGGAATCCGCTCTATCATTTCCAGAGTAGGATACATCATAACCCCTTTTGTAAAAGTTTTGAGAGTTTTTGGCACGATGAGAGAGTGCCGTTAAAACACGTCTTGTAATAATACACTTTGGCGATATTACTATCCCTTGGTGCATATAATCCAAGACTATAAGAATCCCCAACAATCTCGCAGCTTTCATAATTCGTGTATGTGTGTGCAAATGGGTTGTCATAGTCCATTTGTGCGGGCATAATATCACAGGCTTTTCTATGCAGCTTTAGCGAATCCACCCCTTTGCTTAAATTTGCTAAGGTAACACAAGATCTAGCGTCATCGCGTCTGCACCCAATCTCTGCTGCCCAAGTAAGTTTTTGGTGATACGCTTCCTTATCATCTATGTAAAAATACCGATACGCCCTCATAAGTGAATCGCAAGCGATATTTCCTACATTTTCACAAGTGTTTTCAAGAAAAGTAATGTCCTCTTGGACAAAGTCCTCTTCATCAGTGGTTTGCGATTTCATAATTGTGCCATTTTCATACCTTGCTATTTGGGCTTTTTGCATAAAGAGTGCCTGTGCCTCAAAAATCGCTTCAGCCTCCTCCCCCGCACACTCTTTGAGCGCAAACCCTAGCTTATTGCACGCATATTTTTTAAAGGCTTGTGTGCTGGATTCTTGCCCCAAAGATTCTATATTAGGGGGCAAAAGCCCAAGGGCGTGTATCTCATCGATATGTGCTAATACATCATCACACCCAAATCCTCTGCCTTTTTGACAGCCCCACACGACATACATCAAGCCTTTATTTTTATCATACGCAATGCCCTCGAAGTCAAAATCTTTCGCGTGCAAGAGCATTTTGCCCACAAGCGAACAAGACCCATAGCTCCCAAACTCACAATTTGCCTTGCTTATGGCAAAAAACTCCTGTGGCGATAGGACACCATCTTTAGAGAGAAAGCCATGGATAAGCGTATCACACGCCCTTATGAGCCCCAGCTTGCAGGAATCTTGCAGTATTATAGCATTATCTTTTATATTATCTTTTTTAACGTGCGCGATAGTGGCGCAGGCAAGGGGATTATTAGATTCACAAAGCTCTTGTGTGCGTGCAGAATCTGCGGACAACTCACCCTCCATAAACAGCGCAAAATACTCGATAAAATGTGGAGATTCTATGAATTTTAGGGTGTTTTGCTGCTCTGTGTTTAGAATCTCCTCACTAGGAATGTGATTGAGCGTATAATTCTCTTGTGTAGCAATCTCTTTAGTCCTCTTTTGCAAGGCTTGGCAGAGTGGGCTTGTATTACGAGGATTAGGCTGTGTGATGAGGCTAAGCGTATCGCCCTTTTGCTCATAATGCAAAGAGAGGCAATGCTGCATATCATTTAGCACGAACCTTGGCTTATTAGAGGTTTTATCAGGCAGCATGATGGCAATGGTGCTAAGCAGAGATTCACAAAAATCTATGCCCTTTTGGCTCAAAAGACGCGGTTGTGCGCAGAGGTTATGCTCATGCCTTAGGGCAGATTCTAGGATTTCTTGTGGAGTTGGCTTATATTCTTGTGTGTCGTTTGCCTCTGTAGAATCTTGAGGCGAAGAATCGTGAGTGGCAGGGCTTTGTGTGTGGTTTGTCTCTGTCTGCGCATCTGCTGCTTCTTGCGGAGGTATGTGCTCTTGTAGGCTTGATTCTAAAGCTATGGCATATTTCCCGCTATATAGCCTATCAAGATAGTTAAACGCCCAAAAATTTATAAGAGATTCAAAATATGCTTTAGCCTGTTCGCTAGGATTGTATTCAAACTCACTTTGTAGTGTTTCTAGTATTTTCAGTCTGTCCTCTTTGGATATGGCGTAAGTCTGAAAAAGTGTTTTTAGCCCCATTCCTGTGGTTATATCATAGCCCTTAAGAGTGGATTTTAAGGCGAAGTAATAATCATAGCCCCGATATGCATAGTTGGCAATCTGTTCCAAGTTCTCTTTATTAGCTGGAGTTTGGTGCTGCCTAAAGATATCGTCTAGGATAAAGACTTCTGTGAGATGTCCGCAGGCTTCATCCATGCAGACTTCTTTGGGTTCATAGTTTTCTAAATATACAAAAAAATCATCACCAAAGCTTTGCACGAAGTTCTTGTGCTCTTCAAAAAATCGCGACCAAGATTCTAAGAGATGTTGCTCTCTAAACGATGCTTCTCGCATAAACTGCTCTCTTTGTGCGGCGAATCTAGGGTCTTGTAGTTTTTTTTGCAAATCCTCTTGTATATATGATGGCAGGGCAGCCCATAACCTAGAATCTACATAGTTCTTTTGTGAGAGGATATGTGCGATAAGATTCTCATTTTGGCTATAAAAATCCAAAAGAGATTTTAAAAATACCATACGCAAGAATTTTGCATATTCCTCTACAAAGGCTTTTTGTTCCTCGGTGCGTGCGAGATTTTCTAATTTAGCAAGAAAGCTAAAATGCTCCTTTTGGTATTGCTTAGCAAGCTCTATGAGCTGCAGTTGAGGGGGTTGTGCAAAGGGCAGTGTGGGCTTAGAATCTTCAGAATCTTGGGGGTTAGAATCTTTGGTTTGGGATTGTAGTTTTTGGGTTTCTAAGATTTTTATCTCTGCGATAAGTGGGATAAAATCCACAATCTCTACCTTTTGACTTTTGGCATAGACACCATATCCGATGACGATACACACCAATGCCACAAATAGCCCATAGATTTTGATTTTGCGAGTTTGTTTGCCTTGCTGGGTTTGCATTGGTGTCCTTGTGGATTTAAAAATGAGTGTGCATTATAGCATATACTTTTGATTCTAGAATCTAAGAAATTCGTCTCTTGTGCAAGTTACTAGAATTTCTGGGGCAAAGCCTTGATGAGATCTAAGAAAATAGCAGATTCTACAATGGTCTTAGATTCTGAACTGTTGAATCTAGAATCTAAAATCTCTTTGATACTAAAATCCACCAGCCAGCCCCCTATCCCAAACATCACACAGGCCGTGATGATATCCACCGCCACCCAAGCCTTTGGGTTGGCAAAACACGCACTCGCCTTATGTGTGAAAACCCCAAGCCCCGCAAACCACGCCAAAGACGCGCTCACAGCCCCCAGCACGAATCTTACCTTCTGCGCAAACTCCAGCGTGAGCGAATACGCCCCGATCACCACGAGCGTATCGATATAGACACCGGGATTGAGCAGAGTGATGGCGAGAGTCTGGGTGAGCGTGCTGCGAGCGAGTTTTTTTGAGAATCTAGCTCGATAGTTCCCATAGCTTTTGTTTTATAAGCAGAGCGGAGTGCCATAAGCCCATAGCTCAACACAAAGGTGCTCCCAGCCACGCCAAGCGTAATCCTCAAATAGCGATTTTGGCTAAAAATCTCCGCCACGCCAAACACGCCAAGCCCCACCAGCACCACATCGCAGCCAAAGCACACGAGGCATACTGCTATAATGTGGTTGCGCATAATGCCCTGCTTAAGCACGAAGGCATTCTGCGCCCCGATAGCCGCAAAGAGCGAAAATGCAAGCAAAAACCCGGAGATGTAGATTTGGAGATTCAAAGCACAAAGCCTTTGGGTAGATTCTATTTTTGCTTGACTAGGGCGCTGTGAGTGATGTGGCTTGCGATTTGAGATTCTATTTCGCGCAGCTCCTCGTAGTATTTTTGGCTTATGGTAAGCATTTCATCAAATTTGAGTCCAAGCATCACAATGCGATACAGATCTGGTTTGTGTTTGCGCCAATTATAGAGTGTTTTGGTGTCGATTTGTAGGATTCCGGCGATATCGCGCTGAGAGAGTTTAGTATATGGCTTGTGGCGTGTGGATTCGCTAGATTGTGGCATAGTCTATTCCTTAAGCTAACTCATTTTGTGCATAGGAATATAAAAGACATTGCTATAAATTCTAACAAAGTAATAATTACTTATTTTTTAAATTAATTAAGGAATTATTACTTATATTTAGTTTTTTGTAAGAAAAGTTTGTGTAAAAATACATCTATAACAAATTACCAAAAAGGAGTTTTTATGGATTCTTTTTCACTTTTGACAAGTTTGCAAAATAAGCTACCAAAGGACGATCCTTTAGCTCTAAGCGACCTGAAAGCAAAGCTTGATAGCCTCGATGAGCAGCAGCTAAACGATACTTACACAAAGATTGAGCTTTCTCATCTCAAAAGTCCAGCCATAGTGTTTTGGGTGGGAAGCTTTTTGCTCGGGAGCTTTGGGGTTGGTAGGTTTATGATTGGCGATACCATTTTGGGGATAGCGAGGCTAGCCATTACGTTGCTCTGCTTCATCTTTTTAGGTGCTGGGGCAGAGGGTGTCGCGAGTTTATTTAGTCTTGTAAGCTGGGTATGGTGGATTGTGGATTTGTTTTTGGTGGGCAAAAAACTACGAAGACAGAATCTTCAGAAAATTTTATGCGTTTTGCCATAATGTAGTAGGGAGAATGTTTATGTATAGTAAATATATGTGGTTATTGTTGTTTGGGTGTGTGGCGTTGTTTGTGAGTGGGTGTAACGACAACTATGTATGTGATGACAAGAAAATAGCAGAACAAGCACTCAATCTTGCCTTTTTGAGTGATACTCAAGGGCTCAAAGAGGATGAGGATCATCGCAAGGCTACGGCTAAGGATGTCGGATTTTCCATTAAAGATGTTACCCTCATGAAGCGCAATGATAGCGAGAAAACAAGTGTGTGCAAGGTGGAGGTGTCTAATAAGTTTGTCGCCAAAGTCGCCGAAGCGGCCAAAAATAAAAATTTTGATGCCATTGAGCAGGGATTTGACACAAAAGAGAACGAAAGAGTGTCGGGATTTACCATTATGACAAATGATTTGGTTGGTGCGTATCTGATGAATGATTTCTATAAGGTCCTTTATAAGGAAAATAAAGAAGAGGTTTTAGGTGCGTCTGGTATCCGCGGTCTGTATGCCCTAGCAGTAGCGGCTGTAGCCATAGAAAAGAAAGGCTTGGTTTATAAGGTTTCTGATAATGGGAATGGCGATATCTTAATAGAAATCGATCCAAAACAATTCACTAAATAAATGGCTTTGTGCTCTTGGCGCTAAGAAGTGCGGAGCAGTGTTGGATTCTGTCGGGTTTTGATCGTATTATAACGTTGTGTCTGATGTGGATTTTTTGCCGCGCGCTGGCTTAGATTCTGCAGTTTTAGAATCTAGCGCGCTGGATTTTGGGCTTTTAGATTCTGTGGCTTTGGTAGATGCTGGGGATATAGAATCTAGCCCTTTCGATTCTGTGCGCTTAGAATCTAAGACCCTAGATTCTGAATCTTTAGGTGTCTTGGCACACGCGTTTTCGCGCCTCTCAAGCTCGATTTCTTGCTGCAAATCGCGGATTTCGATAGAAACCGCTTATTCTCCAGCTCAAGCTCTAAAATCCTTTGCTGGTAGGCGTTTTGAGAATATTCATCCTTTGGCTTGGGCGCGTGCCCACCCTTGGCACTGGCCTTAGCTAGAGCGCGTTTGGGGGTTGTTTTGGCATTTTGGAGGGCTTCTTGTTCTTGGCTAATGCGCTCGCGCAGCGCGCGTAATTCTTGCTGGGCTTGGGCGATTTCTTCTTGGTATTGGCGGGCTTGCTCTCTGAATCTAGCGCGGTGGCGCTCAAAGATTTCGACAATCTCCCACAGGCTCCCGCTGGCCAGATCGTATTGCAAAAACTCCTTGAAAATGCGCGCATCCAGCTCGTTATCCATACTACTCTCCAGATTCTGTATCTAGCTCAAGGCTCAGCAAAGGCAGTTTCTTCCCCTTGGTGATGCGGACATTTGGGGCTTAGAGTGCGATGAAAGTGTGTTGTATAGCCTCATTGGAAAGAAATGTATCATAAAATATTTTCACAAACCCCTTGACTTAGAGTAGGTCTCATCTTTTATAATACGCATAATTTATTTTAGGAGTATGTATGAAACGAAGAGAATTTTTGGGATATTCAAGTGCATTTTTAGGTGCTACTCTCGCCTTTGGCACACAGATATTGGCAGCAGATTCTAAAGATTTTTTCACAAACACACAAGGAGCAAATATGCAATATGTAACTTTAAATAATGGGCTAAAAATGCCCCTGCTAGGCTTTGGGACATATGATATTAAGAATATCGATACACTTTTGGCGGCAGTGGATTGTGGTTATCGCCTCTTTGATAGCGCACAAATGTATGGCAATGAAAAAGAAGTAGGGGCTGCGATAAGGGAAGCGATACGCTCAAGAGGTCTCAAAAGAGAGGAGTTTTTTATCACGACAAAACTCTCTAGTGATATGGATTTTGAAAGTGCAAAAAAGAGTATAGAATCTAGCCTCAAAGCCCTAGATATAGGATATATCGATTTGCTTTTAATCCACGCACCCTACGCACAGGCAAAAGAAATGTATAAAGCAATGGAGTTAGCCTATAAGGATGGCACAATCAAAGCACTTGGAATCTCTAGCTTTACCCCAAAAGTCTATCTTGAGTTTATCAAAACTTGTGAGATTATGCCTGCTATCAACCAATGCGAGACACATATCTACTATCAGCAAAGAGCGTTATTGGAGGCGATGAAGCCTTATGGGACAATTTTAGAATCTTGGAGCCCCTTTATCGCTGGTAAAAGCGGATTTTTTGATAATCCTACTTTGAGACAAATCGCTAGTGCATACAACAAAAGCGTGGCACAAATTGCCCTAAGATTCTTAGTGCAGCAAGGTATCATCGCTATCCCCAAAGCCTCAAAGCTCAAGCATATGCAAGAAAATATCAATGTCTTTGATTTCTCTTTGAGTGCGGCGGATATGGAATCTATTAGGGCATTGGATAAAAACAAAACGCAGTTTAGTTGGGGGTATTAACTCCTGCTCTGCTGGTTAAGCCACGCTCAAAATGCTGATGTGACTTTGATTAGTTGATAGACTGCAAAAGCTCTATAAAGCTTGGTATGGATAAGTGTTTAGATGAGGAGATTATCTACTATTCTTCAGATTCCATAGATGAAGCATTTAGCACTTATAGCAAAAAATCTGTAAAGAAAATATCAACAAAGTTTTTCGAGACTTTTAGAAAAATCTTCGCAAATACTTGATTCTAACGGAATCTTAGCCCTTGTGCTGCCAAGCTCGATTTTAAACAAAGAGGGGCTTTATACAAAAACTAGAGAGATTTTGCTAAGGGATTTTAGCATTATAGCCCTAGTCGAGTTAGGCAATCTTGCTTTTTTCAAAACAGACACAAACACCATTATACTTTTTGTCCTGCGTAAATCCCGCATACCAACGACCAATGAAGCCAGAAAAATTTTAAAATATTTTCACAAACCCCTTGACTTAGACTAACTCTCATCTTTTATAATTGTGTATTCTTAGCTTGTATTCTTTATAAGAAAGCCTGTGAGCGATAGATAAATAGGGGTATAAAGGGATAAGCGAGATTCTAAACTTAATCACAAAAGGAGCAATTATGCAAGATTCACATAAGAGACGAGCGTTTTTAAAAACAGGTTCAAAAGTCGCAGGTGGAGTGGCTTTGGCAAGTATGGGGATTAGCACACTTTTTGCGGATTCTAAGAATTCTCATAGAGTAAATGCTGGGCAAGACACGCAGGGTGTAACGCTGCTAGGAGATTCTAAGATACCTTTTAAAAACGGAGAGAGAATCCCCGCACGAGGCTATGCAGCCTTTGGCAAAGAAT